>NZ_JANKBZ010000001.1:646183-969275 GCF_024623785.1 Archangium lipolyticum | reverse complement strand
GCCAGGTCTGATTGCCACGCTTCGCCACTCAAGGGCGCGGAAGCCAACGCCAGCCTACGGCCGACATACAACGGGGGACGGGACGCGGCCACCCGAAGCGGCATGTTGAGCCAAAGCGTTGTCATGGCGGCCGAAAACTCGGCGTCGCTTACCTGCACAGGTGCGAAGTCCGTGGGCAGCCTGGCAAAGAAAGCCTCTCCCTGGCCTTCCCCCTCCGCTTCCGACTCCAACGCCCACGATTCGGGCGAGTCATGCGGCACGGCTGGACGGTAACGGGAAGCCGTCAACCCTCCACCCATGGGGGCCCCCGTGGCACACGCTGTAACCAGCATGAGCGCCGCCAGGGCCAGCGCACCCGCGCGCAGGGGCCGCTGTGTGTCCACGGGGCGAGTATCGACAGAATGCCTGGACATTGCCGCACCTGTCGGGTCTGGTGAGGTGCTGAAAAGCCCATCGGGTAGGTTGGTTTTTCCTCCGGCCGGATGGGGTGGCGGCACTACTTGCGTGCACCGGACCATCGCGATCACCGATTCCGGAGCAAGCCGAAAAAGCAAACCGCGCCCCCTCGACAGGAGAGGGCGCGGCTCAGAGTGGCGGGTAACTTCCAGTGGAGGCGGCGGTCAGCTCAATCCGCGGTGACGGTCGTCGTCTCGAGGCTGGGAGCGTTGGCGATCTCCTGCTCGGAGAAGAGGATGGGCCGCCACTGCTTCTGGGAGAAGAGCTGGAGCTGGTCGTTGACGTGGGACGAAGCCGGGTCCTCGGACTCGCCGTAGGTGAGCAGGGCCCGGGCCTCCGGGCCGCTGTCGGTGTAGTGCATGGCCATGAGGAAGCTCGTCCCGTAATTGATGACGTAGCCATCGGTGGAGAGGCCCGACTGGGTCCCGATGACCCTGCCTCGCGGTGTCGTCTCGTCCAGCGTGGACTTCAGGGTGCGGTAGCTGACGACGTTCATCGTGCCGTCCACGGTGGTGCCACCGTGGAGGGGCGTGCGCGCGCCACCTCGTGGCGAGAACTGCACCTGGCCCAGTGGCGCATCCACCGCGATGCCAGCATCTCCCAGGCGCAGCACGGCCTCGGCCAGCCTGCCCAGGAGCGGATCCGCCCCCGCCGCGGGAGCCGGCACGAGCGTGTTCGGCGTCTCCATGGGCCGGGCGGGCGAGAAGGCCGTGGCGAAGAGGGTGCCCGCGTTCTGCAGGGCCGAAGAGCCGTAGACGCCCATCAGCTCGCGCCAGAGGGGCGCGCCCACGCTGTTCAGGTCGTAGCGGCCATTCCACGCCACCAGCACGGCGCAGGCCCGGGTGAGGTCCACATCCTGGCCCCGGGCGGTGCCCGTGGGGTTGGCCTGGCAGCGCTGGACCACCTGCGCGCGCAGCAGCTCGGCCGTCATGCTGTGGTTGTCGAGGACGGTGGTCTGCAGTTCCTCGAGGGTGAACCGGCCATCGGGTCCGGAGGCGCCTCCCTCGCGGACCTCGGTGAGCCGGACGAGGTTCATCCGGGTGCGGGGCGTCTGGGGCACGCGCTCGAAGCCGTGCAGGGGCGAGAAGCCCTCCAGCGGCTCCGCCGGGTTGGCCAGCCAATAGCTGTCATTGGCATTGAAGACGAAGTCGCGGCGGGAGAGCCGCGGCACCTTCGCGTAGGGAACGAGCCCCGGGCTGCGCGCTCCGGGCTCCTCCACCCACTCGTTGACGGCGCTGCTCCCGTCGAGCAGCACGATGCCCTGGGCCAGCAGCGCGGCCTGCGGCGTGCCGGGCGTGGCGGCGGCCTGACTCCACTTCGTCAGCGCCTCGGCACTGAGGTTGGGCGTGGCCGAGGCATCCGTGTACCAGACGTTTCCCTCGCGATCCGCGGCCATGGTGTTCACCCAGGGGCTGCCTTGCACCTGGGCGAAGACGTCCTGGAACTGCTGGAGGTTGGTGGCCCGTCCCATGCCCAGGAACTGGGAGAGGAAGGCGGTGTTGTCGAGGTTGGCGTCCCGGTAGCTGACGGCGAGCGTCTCGCTCCACCCCAGACCGGGCAGGGCCAGCAGGGGCCCATGGTGGCTGCTGTAGAGGGTGCGGGAGACGTCCTTCAGCGAGCCATCGGCCTGCAGCACCTGGACGGTGAAGGTCCGGGCCGTCATCTGCCGCTCCTGGCCCTCGTACACATAGGTGGTGGGCTTGCCGGGGACGAGCTTCAACAGATAGGCCGTGAAGCGCGAGCCGGACGAGAAGGTATGCGTCCAGGCCACGTCCTTGTTGAAGCCGATGAGGACACCGGGCGCGCCCAGCAGGGAGACGCCGTAGACGTCGAGCTGGCCGGGCACGGTGAGGTGGCTCTCCCACAGCCGCAGCTCGCCCTCCCAGGGGAAGTGCGGGTTGGCCAGCACCATGCCGCGCCCGCTGGCCGTGCGCTCGGCGCCCAGCGCCCAGCCGTTGCTGGCCAGGCCCGCCTCCTCGCGCGGAGGCAAGGCGGGCGGCACGGCCTGCACGCCCTTCGGGCTGGGAGGTTGCGCCGCGACGATGGCGTCGACGAGGCGGTAGCTGCTGGCCGTCAGCGTGATGTTGATCAGGTAGGCCACCATCTCGTCCGCGCCGATGGGGCGCAGCCAGGGCTGCCCGGCGCAGGGCAACCGCGTGGCCCCGGGGCTCTTCAAGAAGTGGTTGTAGCCGGCGGTGAACCCCTCGAGGAGCTGGCGGGAGTCCTCGGGCTGGGCCTCGAGGCCGGCCCGTCCGCGCTCGAGCAGATCCAGGGCGTGGTAGGCGAGGTCGCTGCTGATGTGGGCGTCCCCGGGACCTGCCCCGAAGAAGCGGGCGCGCTCGCCGCGGACCTTGATGATCTGATCCGCCAGGGTGCAGGCATGATCCTGCGAGAAGGCATAACCCTGACCGAAGCCCACACTGCCGAGGTTGGCGGCGGTGATGTGGGGAATGCCGTGGTCGGTACGGCGGATGGTGGCCCGGTAACGGGGCTCGGGGGGCGGCTTCGGGTCCGGGCAGCCCGTGGTGGCCACCAGGGCCAGGGACAGGAGGAGGGTGGGCCAGCGATGCGGGCGCGCGGACGCACCAGACCGTACGAAACAGTCCAAGGGAGGGGCGGTGTGCATGGGAATGGCACCAAGTGTAGCGACGCCCCGGCCCTCGTTCAATTCGTGGCTTCTGGGATACGCACCTCTCCGGTATTCACGGTTCGCGGGCTGAGCAGCCGCATGATGAAGACGTAGAAGACCGGCACGAAGATGACCGCGAGCACCGTGGCGGACAGCATTCCCCCGAGCACTCCCGTGCCAATGGCTCGCTGGCTGGCGGCGCCGGGCCCACTCGCGATGGCGAGCGGGACCACGCCCAGCGTGAAGGCGAGCGAGGTCATGAGGATGGGACGGAAGCGCAGCTGCGCGGCCTCGAGCGCCGCGTCCAGGAGCGGCTTGCCCTGCGCCCGGAGATCCTTGGCGAATTCGATGATCAGAATGGCGTTCTTCGCCGACAAGCCGATGATCGTGATGAGTCCGACCTTGAAATAGACATCGTTGTTCATTCCCCGGAGCATGACGGCCAGCACCGAGCCGAGCACTCCCAGGGGAACCACGAGCATCACTGCCAGGGGAATGGACCAGCTCTCGTAGAGGGCGGCCAGGCACAGGAACACGAACAGCATGGACAGGGCGATCAGGAACGGCGCCTGCGAGCCCGACTGGATTTCCTGCAGGGATTGCCCGCTCCAGTCGAAACCAAATCCCCGAGGGAGCTGGCTCGCCAGACGCTCCATCTCCTGGAGGGCTTCACCGCTCGAATGGCCGGGAGCCGCGTTGCCGCTGATGCGGACCGCAGGGTAGCCGTTGTAGCCGACGACCTGGGCGGAGCCCACCCGCCAGTCCACCGTGGAGAAGGCGGAGAAGGGCACCAGGGTGCCCTGGCGGTTGCGCACATTGAGCGCGAGGAGATCCTCCGCCTGCATGCGCCGGTTTCCCTCGGCCTGGACGATCACCCGCTGCATCCGGCCCGCGTTGGGAAAATCATTGGAGTAGGCCGATCCAAGGTTGGTGGAGAGGGTTTCGTTGATGTCCGCGAACGTGAGCCCGAGCGCGCTGGCCTTCTCGCGATCGATGCGGAGATCGATCTGCGCCGCGTTCGAGAGACCCTCGAACATCACGCCCGAGAGGACGGGACTCCGGGCGGCGGCCTCCAGCAGTTGATCCCTCGCGGCGGCGAGCGCCTCCTGTCCCAGTCCCGCCCGGTCTTCCAGCCGGAAGGCGAAGCCGCCCGTCGTCCCCAGTCCCTCGACGGGAGGAGGGGAGAGCGCGAAGATGAAGGCATCCCGCACCGCGGACAAGGCGGCGTTCGCACGCCCGGCGATGGCCTCCGCGCTGTCCTGGGCTCCCCGCTCCGACCAGGGCTTCAGGGTCGCGAAGCTCAAGGCCGCGTTCTGTCCCTGGCCGGAGAAGCTGAAACCCAGGATGGCCACGACCCGGTCCACGCCCGGCTCGGCCAGCAGTGTCTTCTCCATCTGGACCACCGCGTCCAGCGTCCGGTGGACCGTGGCCTCCGGCGGCGCCTGCACCCCGAGGATGATGTAGCCCTGATCCTCGCTCGGGATGAAGGAGGAGGGGAGCTGGACGAACAGCCAGCCGAGGGCCGCGAACACCGCGGCGTAGACGAGCATGAACCGGCCCGCGCGGTGCAGGGTGCGGCCCACGAGTCCACGATAGGCGTGGGACGTGCGCTCGAAGCCGCGGTTGAACCAGCCGAAGAACCCCGTGCTCGCGTGCGCGTGCCCCCGGGTGACGGGCTTCAGGAAGGTCGCGCAGAGCGCCGGCGTCAGGGACAGGGCCAGCAGCGCCGAGAACAGGATGGACACCACCATGGTCAGCGAGAATTGCTTGTAGATGACGCCGACGGAGCCGGGAAAGAAGGCCATGGGCACGAAGACGGCGCTGAGCACGAGCGTGATGCCGATGACGGCGCCCGTAATCTGTTTCATGGCCTTCTGCGTGGCCTCGCGCGGAGACAGGCCCTCCTCGCTCATGATGCGCTCCACGTTCTCGATCACCACGATGGCGTCGTCCACGAGGATGCCAATCGCCAGCACCATGGCGAACATGGTGAGCACGTTGATGGAGAAGCCCATGGCGAACATCACCGCGCAGGTGCCGAGCAGGGCGATGGGGACGATGAGGGTGGGAATGAGCGTGTAGCGGATGTTCTGGAGGAACAGGAACATCACCAGGAAGACCAGGAGCACCGCCTCGGCGAGCGTCTGGAGGACCTTCCGGATGGACACTCCCACGAACGGGGCCGTGTCATAGGGAATGTCGTACTCGATGCCGGCCGGGAAGAACCGGGACAGTTCCCCCATCTTCGCGCGGATGGCCGTCGAGGTCGCGAGCGCATTGCCCGTGGGAGACAACTGGATACCGATCGCCGCGCTCGGCTGGCCATTGAGACGTGAGGCGATGGAGTAGTTCTGTCCGCCCAGCTCCACGCGGGCCACGTCCCGCAGGCGCACGGAGGAACCATCCGCGTTCGCGCGAAGCACGATGGCGCCGAACTCCTCCGGCGAGGTCAACTGCCCCTTCACCAGCACGGTCGCCGCCACCTTCTGTGTCGCCGGCCCGGGTTGCGCGCCGAGCGAGCCGGCCGCGACCTGGGCGTTCTGCGCGCGGATGGCGTTCGTCACATCCTGGGAGGTCAGGCCCAGTCCCAGCAGCTTGTTCGGATCCACCCAGATGCGCATGGCGCGCTCGAAGGAGAAGAGCTGCGCCCGGCCCACGCCGGGGATGCGCCGCAACTCATTGAGCACGTTGCGCGAGAGGTAATCCCCGAGGCCGATCTCGTCGAAGGCGCCGTTGGTGGACCGCAACGTCACCATCATGAGGAAGCCACTGCTCGCTTCCTCGATCTGCAGACCCTGCTGCGACACGGCGAGCGGCAACCTCGGCTCGACCCGTTTGACCCGGTTCTGGAGATCCACGGCGGCCAGGGCGGGGTCCGTCCCTGGCGCGAAGGTCGCGGTGATGGTGACCGCACCCGTCGCTTCACTGGTCGACTCGAAGTAGAGCAACGACTTCGTGCCGTTGAGCTCCTCCTCGATGATGCGAGTGACGCTCTGGTAGAGATCCTCGGGCGACGCGCCCGGATAGAAGGTCGAGATGGTGATCTGTGGCGGCGCCACGTTGGGGTATTGCGCCACCGGCAGGTTGGGGATGGCGAGCACGCCTCCCATGATGATGAACAGCGCGATGACCCAGGCGAAGATGGGCCTGTCGATGAAGAAACGAGGCATGGCGGTGGGCCCTATCGAGGCTGGGAGGGGTTGAGGCCGGTTCCAGGCGCGGTCCAGGCCACCGGCTTGACCGGTGCGCCCGCGCCGATCTTCTGGAAGCCCTCGACGATGACCTGATCGCCTGCCTTCAAGCCCTCCTGGATGACCGCCTGATCCTGGTAGACGCGAGAGGTCCGCACCGGGCGCACCTCGACGGTGCCGTTGCCCGCGACCACGAAGACCTGGGACTTGCCCGCGTTGTCTCGCTGGATGGCTTGCTGGGGCACGGCGAGCGCCTCGCTCAGGGTGCCCTGTTCAATTCGTCCCCGCACATACATGCCAGGAAGGAGCTCGGCGTCCGGATTGGGGAATTCCCCGCGCACCGTCACCTGGCCGCTGCCGGGATCCACCGTCACGTCCGAGAAGAGCAGCCGCCCCTCCTTCGCATAGAGGGAGCCATCGTCGAGCACCAGCTGGACGTTCGCCTGCTCGGGGGTGACGCCCTGGATCTTCCCGTCCTTGAGCGCCTGGCGCAGACGGTGGAGCTCCATCGCGGGCTGGGTGAAGTCCGCGTAGACCGGATCGAGCTGCTGGATGAGCGCGAGCGCCGTGGGATCTCCCGCGCTCACGAGCGCGCCTTCCGTCACCAGGGCCCGGCCAATCCTTCCGCTGATCGGCGCCCGGATCGTCGTGTACTCCAGGTTGAGCTCCGCGCGGCGCAACGCCGCCCGGGCCGCCGCCACATCGGCCTCGGCGCGCCGGAGCGCCGCCTGGAGCGTCTCGTGCTGCTCCTGGGTGATGACGCCGCTGGCGAGGAGCTTCTCGCCCCGTTCCGCCTGCTGGCGGGCCTCCGCGGCCGTCACCTCGGCCTTCGCCAACACGGCCCTCGCGCTGGCACGTTCGACCTCGTACATGGACGCGTCGAGCTTGAAGAGGACGTCCCCCGCCTTCACGCTGCCGCCCTGCCGGAAGACGCGCTCGACGATGATGCCGGACACGCGCGGACGCACCTCGGCGACCCGCGTCGGAGCGATGCGCCCCGGCAGCTCATCGAGCACCGGAATGGTCGCGGGCCGCACCGTGATCGTTCCCACTTCCACGGCCGGAGGAGCGGCCGGGGGAGGTGCTTCGGGTGACTTGCAGGCAGCGCCCCCCAGGACGGAGACGAGCGCGAGGATCGAGAAGAGGAGAGTCCGGGTTCGAGCGGAGTACATGGAGCGTTCCTGGGGCAGTCCAGGACCTGGACGGCGACAGGGGTGGGTGGAGGGTGTGACGGCCCGCGAGCTCGAGGACGCTCAACATCCAGACCGGCTCGTCCCGCCGCGCCCCGTCGGTTCGTGGAAAAGGACGCCTACCTAACGGCCGGATGATTGAGGGTCAAGCGATGAGGAGGGCCCTCGATGTCACGGGCCGGCCCATGCACGCTGCTTTTCTTGTTTCCTTGCTCCTTAGGTGGCACGGGGGTGATGGGTGTCCTGGAGATGGCAAATGGTCGCGACCGGTGCTTGAGCGACGGCTCGAACCCGGAGCACGTTTGGCGGAGGAGGAGTCCATGAGATACGTCGACGGCTTCGTCTTGCCAGTACCCAAGAAGAACGTGCAGGCCTATCGCCGCCTTGCCCGGAAGGCGGGGAAGATCTGGATGGAGCACGGCGCGCTCGAGTACATCGAATGCGTCGGCGACGACGTGAAGCCGGGGAAGCTCACGTCATTCCCGCAGAGCGTCAAGCTCAAGCCGGACGAGACCGTGGTGTTCTCGTGGATCGTGTACAAGTCGCGCGCGCATCGAGACCGCGTCAACAAGAAGGTCATGGAAGACCCACGCATGGCCACCATGATGGACCCGAGCGCCAAGATCCTCGACAGCAAGAGGATGGTCTACGGCGGTTTCAAGGCGCTGGTCGCGCTTTGATGGATGCGTCACCCGGCATGTAGGGGTGGCCGCATGCCCGGCGGCCTTGCGTGCCCACCGTATTTCGCCACCCGAAAAGTCTACCGAGGGGTACCATCCCGCCGTCCGCCATGTCCCACACGATCGATTCCCAGAAGCTCTTCGATGCCGCCCCCGCTCCCCTCATGGTGCTGGACCGGGAGCTGAAGTACGTCACGGCCAACCAGGCCTACCTGCGGGCCACCTCGCTGCAACTCGACGAGGTCGTCGGCCGCAACGTCTTCGAGGTGCTCCCCCGGCCGGAGAGCTCCGAGGGCCAGGACGGCGCGCGTCAGCTCCGGGAGTCCTTCGAGCGGGTGCTCACCAGCCGCTTGCCGGACCTCATCCCGATGCTGGCTCAGTCCATCGTACGCTCCACCCAGGAGGGACCGGTGCGCGAGGAGCGCTTCTGGAGCTACTCCCACAAGCCCCTTCTCGATTCGTCGGGCAATGTGGCCTTCATCCTCCAGCACTCCTTGGACGTGACGGACCTGCGCTCCACGGACCTGGCGAAGTGGGCGAAAGAGGGCCAGCAGGAGGGATTCTCCCCGGAGCAGCTCGCCACCCTGATCGGCCAGATGTGGGCGGTGCAGGAGAACAACAAGACCCTGGATGAGGAGCGCCGCTACCTCCGCCAGCTGCTCGAGGTGTTCCCCGGGGTTGTTGGCGTCCTCCGGGGTCCCGAGTTCGTTTTCGAGATGGTCAACGAGAACTACCTGCCGTTCCTCGGCTTCCGCAACGTTGTCGGCATGCCCCTGTTCGAGGCGCGTCCGGAGCTCAAGGGCAACAAGGCCATTCTCGACATGCTCGAGCGGGTGTTCTACCAGGGTGAGCCGGTCAGCGTGCGGAGCTTCAAGGTCCCCCTCCGCTTGAAGGTGGACGGCCCGATCGAAGACCTGGTCATCGACTTCGACTACCGGCCCGTGCGCGTGCCGGGAGGGCCCGTCCAGGCCATCCTCGTCTACGGCCAGGACGTCACCGCGAGGGCACGCGCAGAGGAGCAGGTGCGCCATTATCAGGAGCACCTGGAGGAACTGGTCCGCGAGCGCACCCGCGCGCTCGAGGAGAGCGAGGCCGAGCGGCGCAAGACCGAGGCGCTGCTCCACCAGTCCCAGAAGATGGAAGCGGTGGGCAAGCTCACCGGTGGTGTGGCGCATGACTTCAACAACCTGCTCCAGGTCATCGCCGGCAACCTCCAGCTCCTTCAGCGCGAAGTGGAAGGCAACGAGCGTGCCATGAACCGCGTCCAGACCGCGGCCCGCGCCGTGGACCGTGGCGCCAAGCTCGCCTCCCAGCTGCTCTCCTTCGCGCGCCGCCAGCCGCTCCAACCGCTCGTCGTCAACCTGAGCCGGCTGGTGCGCGGCATGGATGAGCTGCTGCGCCGCACGCTGGGCGAGGACGTGCAGCTGGAGACCGTCACCGCCGGAGGGCTGTGGAACACGGCCATCGATCCCAACCAGCTCGAGAACGTCATCCTCAACCTGGCCATCAACGCCCGTGACGCCATGGACAACAATGGCAAGCTGACGATCGAGGTCAACAATGCCATGTTGGATGACCGCTACTGCCGGTTGCACCCCGAGGTCCTGCCCGGCCAGTACGTGTTGCTGGCCGTGTCGGACACAGGCAGCGGCATGACGCCGGAGGTGATGGAGCGCGCCTTCGAGCCGTTCTTCACCACCAAGCCCGAGGGCCGCGGCACGGGTCTGGGCCTGAGCATGGTGTACGGCTTCGTCAAGCAGAGTGGCGGTCACATCAAGCTCTACAGCGAGGTGGGGCACGGCACGACCATCAAGCTCTACCTGCCCCGCGCGATGGAGGCCGAGTCGGCGGACGCCCAGGTCGTCACCGGTCCCATTTCGGGCGGCACGGAGACCATCCTGGTGGTGGAGGACGACGCCGAGGTGCGCGCCACGGTGGTGGAGATGGTGAGCGAGCTGGGCTACCGCGTGCTCAAGGCCGTGGACGCGCAGAGCGCGCTGGTCATCCTCCAGAGCGGCGTCCCCATCGAGATGTTGTTCACCGACGTGGTGATGCCCGGTCCGGTGCGCAGCCCCGAGCTCGCCAGGCAGGCCAAGGCGCTCATCCCAGACATCGAGGTGCTCTTCACCTCGGGTTACACGGAGAACGCCATCGTGCATGGCGGACGGCTCGACCCGGGGGTGCAGCTGCTGAGCAAGCCCTACAGCCGGGAGGACCTGGCCCGCAAGCTGCGGCAGCTGCTCGACAACCGTCAGCAGCGGCTGGCGGTCCGCGGGCCTCCCCGCGCGGCGCCCGCGTCCCCCACGCCCGAGCGTGCCCCCGTGCCCGCCGCGTCGCGCCGGTTGCGCGTGCTGCTGGTGGAGGATGACGAGGACGTGCGCTCCTCGGCGTGCGAGCTGATGGATCTGCTGGGGCACGAGGTGCTGGCGGTCACCAGCGCCGAGGAGGCCAAGGGCGCCATGGCGGCCAGCAGCTTCGATGTCTTGTTCACGGACGTGTCGCTGCCGGGCTCGTCGGGCGTGGACCTGGCGCGCGAGGTGGCGAGCAAGAAGAACGGGATGAAGATCATCCTCGCCTCGGGCCATGGGCACGTGGCGCTTCCCAGGGGAGAAGCGCCACTGGAGGGCGTGGTGGTGCTGCCCAAGCCCTACGCGCTGCCGCAGATCCAACAGGCGTTCGAGCAGGCGGTGACCCTGCCCTAGGGCACCGTGTCCTTACGGGTCACCGCGGAGGTGCGGAAGCCGGACACCTTCGCGGCGACCTCGTTGGGAGACAGGAGCGCGTCCTTGGCGAAGTAGACCCAGTCCGTCTCCTCGTAATACGTCCGTGTGCTGCCCTGGGTGGTGTCGAGCTCGTCGAACCAGAGCTGGTAGGCGAGGTACTGGCCCGCCTCCGGGGCGTACATGGCCGCGTGCGACGCCCACAGCACGCCGTCGATGTAGTAGCTGATGCCCGCGTTGGAGACATGGAGGACGAGCGTGTGCCAGCCGTCATGGCTCGCCGCGCGCGGGTACGAGGTCCTCACGACCGTGGTCTCCCACGAGGTCAGCCACATCGTGCTGGTGTTGCCCTGTCCCCAGCCGCCGTTGGGCATGTACTCGAAGTCCTGCTCCGAGTAGTTCGGATCGTTCTCGACGTAGTTGGTGATGGTGAAGAAGGTCTCGATGGGCTTGTCGGCGAAGAAGCGTGAGCCGGACAGCGGGATGTCATTGAACTTCATCCGGGTGGCGTAGGTGCCGAACTGGAACTTCTTGGAACGGGAGAGGACCTCGACATGCGAGGTGCTCGCTCCGGTGCCGCTCGTGCTCGCCCGGAGCCGCATCAGCTTGTTGCTGGAGGACGAGGGGTCGGCGACCATCGAGACGTTGGATGCCAGCCATTGCGCGCCGTCGACCCCCGGCTTCCCCGCGTAGGTCCGGATCGACCACCAGTTCGTGAAGTTGGGATCGCTGTTCCCCGTGTAGCTGAAGTCATCGAAGAACTCGGCCGACACCGGGTCGCCGCCGCCGCCACCGCCAGGGAGGGTTCCCCCCCGCAGGCCACCCAGGGGCGTGGAGCCCGCGTCGTGCACGGTGATCCGGCTCCAGTCGGCGAAGGAGAGCTGGTTGGCGTAGGAGTAGTCATCGGTCTCGTTGACGTTGGTGCCACCGAACGTGATTCCGAGATCGATCGGTTGGGTCGACGCCCCCGGAGCCAGGCTCCCGGCGCTGCTCGTGAAGCCAATCTCCACGTACTGATCGGCCCCCGTGGCGGACACGCTCCCGGTCCTCACCACCAGCGCGGAGCAGGCCGGGTTCCACCACCAGCACACGGGTGACACCGTCGTGGCGCCGTTCTTCGTGAACCAATACCGGACGACGACATTGCTCAACGGAATGGAAGCCGCGGTGTTGTTTCGAATCTTGATTCCGGCCTCGATGATGTTGTCGCTCGGGCTGGCGGCATTGTAGTTCTGGTATTGAACCGTGAAATCCGTTGTCCCAGCCAGGCTCGCGCCCGAGGGCACCACCACCGACAGCACGGCGGCGAACATCATTCCGCGAGTGCCCTGGCGTGTCTGTTGATTTCTCAGAAGGTGCATCGGCTCTTCTCCCTTTGGAGTTCGGATGCACGGAGAGAGTCAAGCGCCTGATTTTTCGGGTTTTTGTGGAGGGGTCTCCTCACTCACCTGGACTGGAGTGCAGACCGAATGCACCAAGTGCTGCAACGGGACTCGGGGACGGGATGTGGCGGATGCATGCTCGAGGGAGATGTTGTATGATTGGAATTTTCCAGCCTCCTTGCTCGTCTCGTCACGTCAGCCAGCAAACAGAACAGGGGGATAAGAGGTCGGGAAATCCCTGACCTTCAGACAAATAATTACTCGCAGGTAAAATGATTCTTCCCTCACCCGAATGGAGTGGGACGCGAGCCGGAAGGAGCTCCCATGCTGCCGCTGAAGCGCTGGTCGCCCGATGACGAGTACGACCTCCTGTCTCCCTCTTTCCGGCAGGATCCGTATCCGGTGCTGCACCGGCTGCGTGCCGAGGAGCCAGTCCACTTCAGCGAGCAGCTCCAGGCCTGGGTGGTCACCCGCCATGACGATGTGCTCACGGGCCTGGCCCATTCCTCCATCTCCGCCGATCGCATCAGCCCGCGCCTGCTGCAGTTCCCGGAGCACCACCGGCCCAAGTTCCGGCCACTGACCCGGCTGCTGTCGATGTGGGCGCTCATGCTGGACAGGCCGGACCACAACCGGTTCCGCACGCTCATCACCAAGGCGATGACCCGCCCCATCATCATGGGATTCCGGCCGATGATCGAGCGCATCGCGAGCGAGCTGGTGGACGAGGCCATCGCCCGGGGCGGGATGGAGGCCATGGCCGATCTGGCCCTGCCGCTGCCGCTCTACGTCATCGCGGAGATCATCGGCGTGCCGCGCGAGAGCATCGGGTTGCTCAAGCGCTGCGCTCTCGACATCGTCAACTTCTTCGGCACTCCGCCCGCCACCTATCTCCCCACCGCCGACGTGGCCATGCGCACCGTCCTCGAGACCGCCGACCACCTGCGCGACCTCATCCGCGAGCGGGAGCGGGAGCCTCGCCCGGATCTGATCAGCGGCCTGCTCGCCGCCCGGGAGGCGGGGGAAGCCCTCGAGGACGACGAGATCATCGCCACCTGCATCCTGATGGTCTTCGCCGGCTTCGAGACCACCTGCAACCTCCTGGGCAATGGCATCCTGCTGCTCGCGAAGCACCCGGAGCAGTTCGCCCTGCTACGGAGCAGGCCGTCGCTGATGCGCGGTGCCGTCGACGAGATCCTCCGCTACGAAACCCCGGTGCAGCGCCTGTCACGGATGGCGCTCGGCGACCTGGTCCTGCGCGGCCGCACCATCCGCAGGAACGATCTGATCTTCTTCATGTCCTCGGCGGCCAACCGGGATCCGGCGATCTTCTCCGACCCGGATCGCTTCGACATCACCCGCGACAGCACCCAACACATCGCGTTCGGTCATTGGATCCACACGTGCCCGGGTTCGACGCTGGCCCACCTGGAGGCGTCGATCGTCTTCGGCGAGCTGTGCCGCCGGGTGTCCGGGCTGCGCCTGGAGAGCGAGGGTCCTCCCCAATGGCAGCAGAACCTGTCCGTGCGCTCCCTGCAGTCGCTTCAGGTGCGCTTCCGCTGAGGCGGGGAATGGAGTCCGACATGCATCACACGCGCATCATCGCCGCTACCCGGTATCTGCCCGAGAAGGTCGTCACCAACCGCGACCTCGTGGAGTCCCACGGCTTTCCCTTCCCGCTGGAGTGGTTCGAGCGCAGCACCACCGGCATCCGCGAGCGGCGCTTCGCCAGTCCCGGGGAGACGACGCTGACCCTGGGGGCCGCGGCGATCCGCCAGCTCCTCGAGAAGACGTCCGTGGCTCCGGAATCGATCGACGTGCTCATCATGACGTCGTCCACCTGCGAGGTGAGCGGGGGGGCCTTCAACCTCGCCCACCTGACCGGGCTGAGGCCTGGAGTGGCCTTCGACATCGCCATTGCCTGCACGGGGTTCGTCCTGGCCCTCGACCTGGCCAACCAGTACCTGCGCGGCGGTGCCGCCAGACGGGTGCTCATCGTGTCGAGCGAGGTCCAGTCCCGGCACGTGTACCTTGGAGCGGACGGCCAGCATCACAAGTTCGCCGCCATCCTCGGAGACGGCGCGGGCGCGGTGCTGCTGGAGCGCGGCGAGGCGCCGGGCGTGGAGGGCACGGGGCGCGCCACGATGCCCGAGCAGTGCCGCAGCGTGTTCCGCTCCAACTACGAGCCGATGCCGGAGTTCCCCCACATTCCCCCGGGGAAGATCCTCTACGCCAACGAGCGGGGCATCGTGAGTGCGTTCCTGCGGCTCCCGATCGAGGTGTGTCACCGCGCGCTCGCCGAGGCCGGTGTGGGCGTCCAGGACGTGCGCTGGTTGGTCTCCCACCAGCCGCAGGTGGACATGCTGGAGGTGCTCCGCAAGGAGCTGGGCTTCGCCCCCGAGCAGCACCCCGTTCACGCCGACCGGTACGGGAACACCTCGTCGGCGTCGATTCCCATCTGCCTGGCGGAGCTGACGGAGGAGGGGAAGCTCCAGCGGGGAGACCGCATGCTGATGCTGGGCATGGGCGCGGGCTTCGCGGCCATGGCCCACGTGATCCGCTTCTGAGCGGGGCTCAGGGGCGCCGCCGCTCCAGGCCGAGCTGCTTGCCGACGAGCACGTCCATCCACCGGTCCGGCATCAGGCGCGGCAGCACCCAGCCGGTGACGTAGGCGGGGACCGCCGTGTAGCGGGCCCTGGGCCGGGGCGTCTCGATGGCATGCTGGATGAGCCGGGCCAGCACCTCCGGCGCGAGTCCCTTGCGGCCCTGGGCGACGAAGAGCTCGCGGAACTTCTCGAGGATGGGTCCATACGGGGTCCGGGCATAGGGGCCGAGGTCCTCCGACTCGGCCTTGTCCCAGATCTCCGTCTTCACCGCGCCCGGCTGGAGGACGATGACGTCGATGCCCCAGATGCGCAGCTCCCGCCGCAGCGTGTCCGACAGCGCCTCGAGGGCGTGCTTGCTGGCGGCGTAGGCTCCGATGAACGGGAACGCCAGGCGCCCGCCGATCGAGCTGACGTTCAGGATGCGCCCCGGAGGATGGGCGTGCCCCTCGCGCGCGCCGAGCAGGGGCAGCGCCGCCCGGGTCACGTTCATCAGCCCGAACACGTTCACGTCGAACTGCCGCCGGAGCTCCTCCGCCGGCAGGTACATGAGCGGCCCCGACACGGCCATGCCAGCGTTGTTGACCAGCGCATCGAGCCCCGCGCCCGCCAGTGTCTCCGTCACCTGGGCGAGCCCCTCCTTCACGGCGGCCTCGTCGGCGACGTCGAACACCAGGGGGATGAAGTTGCCCCCAAGCCGCTCGCTCAAGGCCTGGGCGTCCGCGGTACGCCGGACGCTGCCGAAGACCCGATAGCCCCGAGCCACCAGCTGCTCGGCCGCCGCGCGGCCCATCCCCGTGGACACTCCCGTGATCAACACGTTCTTCATGAGGCCCCACTTTAGTCCGGGCCGGCTGCGTTCGGGGCAACAGGAGAGGAATTGCCTGCTTGTGCCATGCACTCCTCCTTGAGAGGCTCGCGAGAGGAGGATCCGGATGGTTCGCTTCATCTGTATCTTGTTCGGTGCCACGTTGCTCGCCGGCTGCGGGCCGAGCGGAGAGTGTGAGGGCTTCGTGGGCTCCACGCCCATCCGGGGCCGCATCGATGGGGATAGTCTGCTCGACATCCGCCCGACGACATTCCGGCCCCGGCAGGAGGGGGCGCTCGTCCGGGGGGCGCTCCTCCACCTCCGATACGGAGATGGCGCGCTGGATCTGGCGGTGCAGCTCAAGCTTCCGGCGGACCAGGACCTGACGGAGCTACCTCTCGTCATGACCGAGGAGGAGTGGGCGCAACGGCTGCCCCAGGAAGGCGCGGTGTCCCTCTGGAAGGTGGCGGTGCCGTCCGACGCCCCGCGCCTGACGGGCGGGACCTTCTCCGTCGAGCTCGTGGACGCCAACAACCTCCAGGGCCGGTTCGACGCGCGCTTCGAGGACGGCTCGCGGCTCGAGTGCACCTACGACGTCCGGGGCCAGAACTACGTGCCCGGCGACGACCCCACCTACAACGGTCCGCCCTGACTTTCCCTGTTCACTTCCCGTGCGCAGCTTCCGCATCGACGGCGCGACCGCGCCTGGGGTGTGCTATGCGCCCGTCCGGGCCGGATGGGACTTCCAATGCCGGGGCCCTTTCTCCCGGCGAATGAAAGGCATGGATTCGATGGCGTCACTCACCGAGACACTGACCAACGAGACCAAGAAGACGGCGGTCGTCGACGACTGCTGCGCCCTCATCGACGCCGAGGTCGCCGACAAGAGCGGCATCTCGGGTCTCGCCATCAAGGCGGGCTATGGCGCCGTGAAGGGCATCAAGCCCGGCTTCATCCGCCACGCCGTCATCGACCTGCTCCCCGATTTCGCGGCCGCGCTCGAGCCTCTCTTCCAGGAGGCCAGGACCGCCGGCAAGCCGATCTCCGGCTACTTCGCCTCCAACTCCGGCCGCGTCGCCGACGCCCTCCTCACCATCACCGACGGCAAGGTCAAGCGCGCCCAGAGCGGCCTCGTGAAGGGCACCTACGAGAAGCTCCGTGGCACCGCCAAGAAGAACGTCGAGGCCGCCGTTCCCCGCGTCGGCAAGCTCATCGAGAAGCACGCGGGCTGAGAGCCGGCAACCCGTTTCCTCGCGATACCCTCACCCTGTCCCTCTCCCGGAGGGAGAGGGGAGGGGGGTTGGGACTCAGTGCACTCTGGTCTTGAGGAAGACCCGGAGGGCCTCCGCCACGCTCCAGGCCTGCGCGATGCACCCTCGCGGCCGGTAGGGCTCCGTGGCGTCGAAGATCTCGCTGATCTGCCCCAGGCCCGCGTGCTCCAGGTGGGCCTCCAGTCCCTTGAGCAGTGCCCTCGCCGCTCCCTTGTCCGCGTTCACCTTCAGCGTCGCGTCCACGTAGTGGCCGATCAGCCAGCCCCATACCGTCCCCTGGTGGTACGCCGCGTCGCGCGCTCGCAGATCGCCGTCGTACGTCGGCTTGTAGTCCGCGTGCCCCGGCGCCAGGCTCCTCAGGCCCACCGGCGTCAGCAGCTCCTTGCGCACCTTCTCCAGCACCAGCTCCCACTTGTCCCGTCTCAACACCGGGTGTCTCAGTGAGATGGCGAACACCTGGTTGGGCCTCACGGCTGGATCGTTCTTCCCGTCCTCGCCGTCCACCAGGTCGAACAGGCAGGCCTGCTCCGGGTTCCAGAAGCGCCGGTTGAAGCTCACGTAGGTCTGCTCCGCCGCCGCCGCGTACGGCCTCGCGTCCTTCCCCAGCCGCTCCGACCAGTCCACCATCAACCGCAGTGCGTTGAACCACAGCGCGTTGATCTCCACCACCTTCCCGCGCCGCGGTGTCACCACCCAGCCGTCCACCTTCGCGTCCATCCAGGTGAGCTGGTAGCCCTCCTGGCCCTGCTTCAGCAGGCCATCCGAGGGATCCACGCCGATGTTGTGGCGCGTTCCCTTCTGGTGGTGCTCGATGATCTTCACCAGCGTCGGGTAGAAGTCCCGCAGCAGCTCCTCGTCCTTCGTGTGCTCGAGGTACCGGTCCACCGCGTGGAAGAACCACATCGTCGCGTCCGCGGTGTGGTACAGGCCCTCGTTTCCACCCTCGGGGAAGAGGTTCGGCAGCAGGCCATCCCGCACGTAGTGCTGGAAGGTGCGCAGGATGGCGGAGGCCGTGCGGTGCCGGCCCGTGCACAGCGTCAGCCCCTCCAGGGAGATCATCGTGTCCCGGCCCCAGTCCGTGAACCAGTGGTAGCCGGCGATCACCGAGCGCGCGTCCTGGCCCGCCGCCCGGGCCCAGGCATCGTCCGCGGGGCGCATCGGGTCGATGATGAACTGATCCGCCGCCAGCACCAGCCGCGCCGGCACTCCCGTCCGGGCCTCCTCCGGCACCCGCGTCAGCAGCCGCCGCTCGCGCTCGTACTCCAGCTCCAGCGACTCCAGGGGATCCCGCTCCAGCACCACCGCGTCCTCCGTGGTGATGCCCATGGCCAGGTGCTCACCCGGCTTCAGGGTGCACTCGAAGTAGCCCGGGCTCGTCAGCGTCTCCACCGAGTCGTACCCGCGGGACTTCTCCACCCGGTAGAACTGGGGCGCGCTCTCCTCGGTGAGGCCCACGAAGGGGGTGGCATGTCGCGAGTAGAGGCGCATCCGCATGGGCGGTGCGTGGTCATCGGCCCGTATCTCCACGAGAGAGCCCCTCAATTGAACGATGGGCTCCAGCGGCGCCTGGTGCAGCTTGTCGTCATGCATGCGCGAGGCGGGGAAGGGCCGCAGCCGCAGCGTCAGCTCCGGCCCCGACAGGTGCTCCCACACCATGATGAGCGTGTTCTCCCCGTGCACCAGCGCCAGCTTGCGCTGGAGGCGCGTCTCGCCCACCTGGTAGAGCCAGTGGGGCACCAGTCCGTGCAGGTGGAAGCCTCGCAGCAGCGTGGCGCACTCGGCTACCTGCGTCCCGTCCGCGTGCTCCTCCGCGTCCAGCCGGTACGTCCTGCCGCCCGCCACGGCGTGCTCGCTCAGCCGCGCCAGCAGCACCGTGCGGCCCCGCTTTTCCACGCCGGGGATGAACAGCCCGTGGTAGCGCCGCGTGTTGCTCCGCGCCACCGTGCCCGAGGCGTATCCACCCCGTCCGTTGGTCACGAGCCACTCGCGGGTGATGATGTCCGACGAGTCAGCCCCCGAGGGCCACTCGAAGGCGATCCGGGGCAGGGCGGGGCTCTCAGTTCCAGCAGGGCTCACGTCTTCGTCTCCTCACTCTCGAACACGAGCGCCGTCTGCCCGGCCACTCGCATGCGCGCTCCGTCCAGGAAGTCCGGAGCTCCCATTCCGCCGTAGCGGACCTGCTCAGAAGCCAGAAGGAGGTTCCACTTATTTCCCGCGGGCGGCGCCAACAGCGGTTCGGGGCACGGGGCCACTTCCAGCTCCGTTCCGAGGTTGAGCAGCACCAGGCGGTCGCCCTCCTGCTCGCTTCCGAAATAGCGCAACACCAGGGCGTGCGGCGACAGCACCGCCCCCGCGAGCTGTTTCAGATCCTGTCTCGCGAATACCGGATCCTCCCGCCGCAGCTTCAGCAGATCCCCGTGCAGCGCCAGCGCTTCCGTATTCCGTTCGCGCTCGGCCCAGTCCAGCTTGGACAGGCGGAAGGCCTCCTCGCCGAAGGGCACCTTGTATCCCTCCACCTCCAGGGCCTGGCGGGCGCTCGGGAACTGCGAGAGGAAGTCATTGCGCCCCTTGCGCACCAGCTCCTGCAGCTCCGAGTGGTGGTCCACGAAGTAGAGGAAGGGCGAGGAGGAGAAGAACTCCTGCCCCATGAAGAGCATGGGCGTCTGGGGCAGCAGCAGGAAGAACGTCGTCAGCGCCCGCGCCCTCGCCGGCCCCGTCTGTTGTTGCAGCCGCTCGCCCTTCAGGGCATTGGCGATCTGATCGTGGTTCTGCAGGTAGAAGACGGCGTGCTTCGCCTCGGTGTGCAGCAGCGGCGAGCCCCGGGGCTTCTTCTGCCACTTGTAGTACTGCCCCTGGTAGAGCGAGTTGCGCAGCGCGCACGACAGCAACTCCTGCGCGGTGCCGCAGTAGTCCACCAGATAGGCCTCGGAGCGGCCCGTCGACGCCACCTTCGCCGAGTGGTGGAAGTCGTCCACCCAGAGGGCATCCGCTCCGTACCCTCCTTGCGCCGGCGGCGTCACCAGCTTCACGTCCTGCGGTTCGTTCTCCCCGATGAGCAGGACGCGCCGCCTGCCCGCCGCCTCGCGCACCCGTTCGATCAGCTCTCCCACGATGTGCCGGGGCGAGGCGTCGTACAGGCTCTGCGTGGCGTCCAGGCGCAGCCCATCGAAGTGGTACTCGGCCACCCAATAGCAGGCGTTCTGGATGAAGAAGTCGCGCGAGGGGCCGGCCGCCTCTCCGTCATCGAAGTTGGTGGGGTCGCCCCACTCGTTGGGGTACTTCTTGTTGAAGTAGCCCTCGGCGTACTGGGACAGGTAGTTCCCGTCCGGCCCGAGGTGGTTGTAGACGACGTCCACGATGATGCCGAGCCCCAGCCGGTGGGCCTCGTCCACCAGGCGCCGCAGATCATCCGGGCGGCCATAGGCCGGGTGGGGCGCGAAGAGCTGCACGCCGTCATAGCCCCAGTTGAAGCGGCCCGGGCAGGTGTGCAGAGGCATCAGCTCCAGCGTGGTGACGCCCAGCTCCTTCAACAGGGGCAGCTTGCGGGCCGCCGCCTCATAGGTTCCCTCGGGCGTGAAGGTGCCCACGTGCAGCTCATAGAGGACCTGGCCCTCGAGCGTGACGCCCGGCCAGCCGCCGTCCTTCCAGGCGTAGCGCGAGGGATCCACTACCTGCGAGGGGCCATGCGGGCCCTCGGGCTGGAACCGGGAGCAGGGATCTGGAAAGGCCTCTCCCCCATCCAGCCGGTATTTATAGAGGCTGCCCACGGGCACGGGGAGGGTCCCCTCGAAGTAGCCGCGTCCCGAGGACTCCAAGGGGAGGTAGCGTAGGCCGCTGGTCTCGTGGACACAGACGTCCACCCGGCGGCGCCGCGGTGCCCACACCCGGAAATGGGTGCGGCCATCATCGAGCAGGCGCGCGCCCAGGGTGAGTTGGAAGCTTCCGGTCCCCACGGGATCCTCCCAGGCAGAAGCGGGATGTACTCAGGTACAGGGTGCGCAGTCCCACGAAGGGGGGAAAGCCTCGCCACTCCCGGCGCCCCGCCAGGGGCGTCGAGTGCCTGCCTGCCTGTTCGTCGTCTGGAGGGCGCCCGACACCTCGAGCGACCCTCCCACCCCCCGTACTGAAATCTCTACTTCGACTTCGCCAGCTCAGGCTTCCTTCGCCACCCCGGCCGGTGCCACCTCCTTGCTACCGCTCAACACCGAGCTCCCCGCGAGCAGGCCCACGCCCACCAGTGCCAGCGTGGCCGCCTCCGCATAGGTGCCCAGCACCGAACCGAGCAGCGTCATCATCCCCGCCCCCACCGTGAACATCGCGATCACCGCTCCCGCCGCCTTACTCATAGCCGCCGTCCACTCTCCTCGGTGCCCCGTCCCTTCCCAGTACGGGCTCCGCTGGAACCAGATACAAACGGCGTGCCGCGCTCCGCCCCGAGAAAATGGGCAAAACCCCGGCACACCGTGAGAAAAGTCTTTCCCCCTCCGAGGGCACCGCGGGCTGTTCTTCGCTCCCACCCCCGCGGCCGATGCCGGAATTTTTTCCCGGACATCCGCCCCGCTTCCGACTGGCTGTAGCGCGTAACCCACGACGATCCGGGGACTTTGCCATCGTGAGGCCTTTGGCACACCCGCTGCTAAGGCCCTCCCCGAACACATGGTTCCTGTTCTTCCGATGGATGACAGGGACGTTGGGGAGAGGCGAGCGATGGGAAAAACGAGCGCGAGGTGGTGGGTGGTGCTGGGGTTGCTCCTCCTGTCGGGGTGCGCCCACCGAGCCACGGCGCGGGTGGACAATTCGGACCAGCCGTACCGCATCGGCCGTGAGGACATCCTGGATGTGGCGGTGTGGCGTGACGCGGATCTCTCGCGCACCCTGCCGGTGCGCCCGGACGGTTTCATCTCCATGCCCATGGTGGGCGAGGTGAAGGCCGAGGGCCGTACGCCCACCGAGTTGGCCGATGAGCTGCGCGAGGCCCTCAAGCCTTACGTGCAGGAGCCCCGGGTGACGGTGATCGTCCGCGAGGTGAACAGCAGCCGCGTCTTCATCACGGGGGAGGTGGCCAACCCTGGCGCCTACCCGCTGCGTGGCCGCGTGTCCATCCTGCAGGCCATTGCCCTGGCGGGTGGCTTCACGGACTTCGCGGATCGCGAGGGCATCGTCGTCCTGCGCCGCACGGGCTCGGACGGCAACTACATCCCCGTGAGCTACAGCGAGCTGGTGGACGAGCCGGACAAGTTCGAGCCGCTCATCCTGCGGCCGGGGGACACCGTCATCGTCAAGTAGTGCGGAGGCAGGGGCCGGAGCGTGCCGTTTCGGGGTCGGAGTGCGGGGATGGAGGGTGCCGTGAGACGTTCATGGAAGGGATGGGTGGCGGCGGCGGTGGTGTGTGGTGCCGCTCCGGCCGCGCTCGCGGCCACGGTGGTGGAGCCTCGGGCCAGGCTGTCGCTCGAGGAGCGCTACGACGATGACTTCCGTCTGAGTGAGACGGGCGACATCGATGGTCAGCTGATGACGAAGCTGACGCCGCGGTTCGGGCTGGACGTGAAGGATCCGACGCTGACGTTGGAGAGCTTCTACGCGGCGGACCTGCTCATGCGGCATGGTTCCGGGAAGGTGTCCCTGGACCACCGTCTGGGATTGTCGGTGCGCAAGCTGCTGTCGCGCCGCCTGCGGGTGGAGGTCTCCGGTGGCATCTACCGGGTGACGGATCCCGCCTCCCTGCCTCGCGAGAGCGTGGCGCGCGCCGCCCAGCCCGTCCTCTATGGACAGACGCGGATGTATGTCTCGGGGCGGCTGAGCCGGCAGGTGGACGTGGGCGCCGGCTACGGGTTCGAGGGCGTGCGGATGCTGTACGGAGACCGGACCCCCGGCTTCGTGCACAACCCGTACGCGGAGATCTGGCTGCGCACCACGCGCAGGCTCTCCCTGGGCGCGGAGTACCGCTATCAGGGCTTCATCTTCGGCGACAGCTTCGATCAGTCGCACGGAGTCTCCGCGGCCCTGCGCTACCGGCTCACGAGGCAGACCACCTTCACGGCCCGCGGCGGTCCGGTGTCCTTCCTCGGTGGGGATGGCACCCGCGGCCTGGTGCCCCGGGTGAAGCTGGAGCTGCTGCACGAGGCGAGGCGCTTCGACCTGGGCGTCATCGCGGGACATGACCTGGTGGGCGCGAGCGGTTTCGCCAACGTGTTGTGGGCGGACTACGCGGGCATGGTGTTCAACCACCACTTCAGCCAACGGCTGTCCGTCTATGGCGCCGCCAGCTTCTTCCGCAACGGGCGGGCGCCGGGAGAAGGGGCCTTCACCTTCAATGGAGGCCCGCGAGTGGCCCAGGGCTACGCACTGGGAGCGGGAGTCGAGTTCAAGATCAATCGGTATGTGTCGATGCAGGGTGCCGTGGATCGCATCGCCCAGGTGGGCGTGGACGAGGCCGCGGAGGACGTGAACCTGACCCGGAATGTCGCGGCTGTCCGCCTGCACATGACGGCCTGGTAGTTGAGCTGGAGCGACAAGGTGGAGCGAGGAGGAGGAGCGCACATGGAGCGTGGGATGACGGCAGACCAGGTGCTGAAGGCACTGTGGCGCCGAAAGGTGCTGGTCGGGGCCATCGTGCTGGGAGTGTTCGCGGTGGGAGCCGCCATCGTGTTGAGCCAGCCGAAGGTGTACGAGGCGACGGCGGTGGTGCGAGTGCAGCCGCAGCGGCCGGGTGAGGAGATGGTGCAGCGCACCGTCAGTGAGCTGGTGGAGCAGCGCCTGCTCACCGTCCGCCAGGAGTTGATGTCCCGCCCCGTCCTTCAGCGGGCCATCGAGGAGATGAACCTCTATCCGGAGATCGTCTCCGAGGACGGCATCGAGGCCGCCGTCACCCGCATGCGCAAGGATCTCACCGTGCGCGTGGAGGGGGAGAGCGCCTTCGAGCTGACGTACGCGAGTCATGATCCTCAAGTGGCCGCGCAGGTGGCCAACCGGCTGCCGCAGCTGTTCTCCGAGCAGGCGCTCAAGTCGCGCCAGGAGCAGGCGGCCCGGGCCACGCAGCTCTTCCAGGACGAGCTGACGTCGCTCTCCAAGAGCGTCACCGACTGGGAGCGGAAGATCGCCCAGTTCAAGGTGGATCACCTGGGTGAGCTGCCCGAGCAGCTGGAGATGAACATGCGCGGGCTGGAGCGCGTGGGCGCGCTGCTGCAGACGAAGTCCGAGGAGCTGCGCGTGGCCGAGGCCCGCCGCTCCGAGCTGGCGCGGGCTCGCAATGCCGCGGACAGCGAGGCGGGCCGTCTCGAGTCCGCCGAGCACTCGCTCACCCAGCAGCTGGTGGCCGCCCGCTCCTCGTGGACGGGGGATCACCCCGAGGTGAAGCGGCTGTCCCAGGAGCTCTCCTCCATGCGTGAGAGGCGCAAGGACGCCGAGAGCCGCCAGTGGGTGGAGCGTCAGGAGCGCGCTCGTGTGAGCGACCTCATCGCCACCATCCAGAAGGACATCGACGCCCTGCACCAGCAGGCCGGTGACTACCAGAAGCGGCTGGACCGCACCCCGCAGTGGGCCCACGAGCTGGGCGTGCTGCAGCGCGACTACGAGATCGCCCGCACCAAGTACCAGAGCGTGGTGTCCCGCCGCGTGGAGGCGGAGATCGCCCAGGATCTGGAGATGAAGAGCGCCGAGAGCCTCTTCCACGTCGTGTCCCCGGCGGGCGTGCCGACGATCGCCGCCAGGCCGGACCGGGTGAGCGGGATGATCATCGCCTTCCTGGTGGCCCTGGGCCTGGGGGTGCTCATCACGGTGGTGCTGGAGATGCGTGACGACAGCATCCGCGACACCGAGGAGCTGCGCGACCGCCTGCCCCTCCCCGTGCTCGCGGTGGTCCCGAACATGCAAGGCAAGGCGGAGAAGCGGGTGCTGATGCCCGCGACCGGAGTGCGAAATGGTGTCGTGCCCCCGTCTTCGTCGGACTCGCCGCTGAACTAGGGGTCTTCGGGTGAACAACGCGGAATCGGAGAGGAACAAGATGGAACAGACCATGGAGAGGGCGGGAAATTTCCTTCCTCGCGTTGACGACGCCGCGGGCTCGCCGAACGCGGTGGACAAGCGGGTGGTGTCGCTGACGGCGCCCGCCTCGAGCGCGGCGGAGCAGTACCGCAGCCTCTACTACCGGCTGGAGCGGATGCGCGAGCTGCGGCCCCTGAAGGTGGTGGGCGTCACCTCGGCCATGCCCGGCGAGGGCAAGACGGTGACGACGGTGAACCTGGCCCTGGCGGCGGCCCGGGCCAATCCGGAGCGGCGCATCCTCCTCATCGACGCGGACCTGCGCCGCGGCCAGGTGGCGGACGTGCTGGGCATCAGGGGCCGGCCGGGCCTGTCGGAGCTGCTGGCCGGGGAGTGTGAGATCCGCGACCTGGTGCGCCGCTTCCAGGCCACCCGCATGGCCGTCATCACCGCGGGCGGCACGCCCGAGGAGCCCACCCAGGCGCTCGCCAGCGCGAGGATGAAGCAGTTCCTCAAGGTGGTGCGCGATCACTTCGACGAGGTGTACGTGGACCTGCCGCCCACGCTGCCCTTCGCGGACTCGGCCATCCTGGGCCACCAGACGGACGGGCTGCTCATGGTGGTGCGCGCCAACGTCACCCCGGCCCGGGCGGTCAACCAGGCCGTGGAGCAGCTGGGCGGCGCGCCCATCCTGGGCTGCGTGCTCAACGGGGCGGAGCTGAGCGACACCCCGTATCTGAAGAACTACGTCAGGAAGTAGTGGGTCCACATCCGGCCGCGCGGGAAGGGGACGCGCGGCCGGATGTCGTGGCACCGGGCGATGGTGAGGCGGTCGGAGGGAGATACGTGCTTCGGGTTTTCCACCATTACTTTTCATCCAGGAAGCTGGCGCTCTTCGTGATCGAGAGCGTCGCCATCGCCCTCACCTGTCTGATGGGCGCGGTGGGCTGCGCGACGATTCTGGCGCCGGCCAACAGCCACATGCCGCTGGCCCAGTCCGTGCCAGCGTTGATCCTGCTGGGGGCCACCTTCGTCCCCACGTTCCAGTTCTCGCTCTACCTGATGGATCTGTACGACCTGCGGGTGGCGGCGGAGGACCGGAGCCGGGGGGCGCGGTTGCTCAAGGCCGCGGGGGTGACGACGGCCGTCGTCGGGGTGTTGATGATGCTGGCGCCGGCGGTGCTGCCGGTGCAGCTGCCTCCGGGCGCGCTGCTGGGCGGCGGCATGGGGGCCTTCGCGGGGACGCTGCTGGTGCGGGCCTCGCTGCGCGCGGTGGTGGGCAACCCCAGCCGGGTGCTCATCGTGGGCGATGGGCTCAAGGCGCGCGCGGTGGCCACGCTCATCGAGCAGGGGGGCGAGGACGCCTTCCAGGTGGTGGCCCTGGTGGACCCGCGCGCGCCGCTGGCCAACGGGCGGGCGCCGGATCCGGTGGACGTGGTGGCCGAGCGGTACAAGGCCGGATTCGTGGTGCAGGCCATGGACGACATGCGCGGGGGCCAGTGGATGGACGCGCTGCTGCGCTGCCGCCTGGCGGGGCGCCGGGTGTATGACGCCACGGGCTTCTGCGAGCGCGTGCTGCGCCGGATTCCGGTGGCGCACCTGCGCACCAGCGACTTCGCCTTCGCGGACGAGCTGACGGTCTCGCCCGTGCGGCGCGCGGCCAAGCGCGTCTTCGACATCCTCGTGGCCTCGGTGCTGCTGCTGTGCGCCGCGCCCTTCCTGGTGCTGGTGGTGCTGGCCATCAAGCTGGACTCCAAGGGCCCCATCTTCTACCGGCAGGAGCGCACGGGCCTGGGAGGCAAGCCGTACGGGCTGTGGAAGTTCCGCAGCATGCGCACGGACGCGGAGAAGGATGGCGCGGTGTGGGCCCGGGCCAATGACGACCGCGTGACGCGGGTGGGCCGATTCATCCGCAAGACGCGCATCGACGAGATTCCCCAGGTCTTCAACGTGTTGATGGGGGACATGAGCTTCGTGGGGCCGCGGCCGGAGCGCCCCGTCTTCGTCGAGCAGCTCAAGCAGCAGATTCCCTTCTACGGGCTGCGCGAGGCGGTGAAGCCCGGCCTGACGGGGTGGGCGCAGATCCGCTACCCGTACGGGGCGTCGGTGGAGGATGCGCGGAACAAGCTGGAGTTCGACCTGTACTACGTGAAGAACGGCTCGCTGTTCCTGGACATGGGCATCATCTTCCACACGGTGAGGCACGTGTTGTTGGCGCGGGGAGCGCGGTAGGACGGGCCGGAGGGGCTCGGGGCTGGCACCGCCGGGGAGGGCCCGGCGGTGGGTGTGTCGGATGGGCGTTGGAGAGGGGTAGGGGACATGCTCGAGTCGGAATCGTCTCTCGATGAGGCGTGGGAGAGGGATGCGCGCGCGGAGCGCCGGACGGCGAACCGGAACGAGCTGCTTCAGGCGCTCGATGTCCGGCCGACGCGGATCGTGGCCATGGGCGGAGGGACGGGACTTCCCATGGTGCTCAAGGGCCTGGCCCGCCGGGCCTCGCCGAAGGTGGGGGATCCGGGCCTGGACATCACCGCCGTGGTGGCGATGAGTGATGACGGAGGGAGCTCGGGCCGGCTGCGGCGCACGCGCGGGGTGCTGCCCCCCGGGGACGTGCGCAACTGCCTGGTGGCCCTGGCCGGGGGGAAGACGAACAACCCCCTGAGCGAGGTGTTCCAGTACCGCTTCGGCGGGAAGAAGGGGCTGGCGGGCCACGCGGTGGGCAACCTGCTGATCGCCGCGCTCGCCGAGCTCAAGGGCGACTTCCTGGAGGCGGTGCGCGTCTCCGGGGAGCTGCTGGGGGTGAAGGGCCGGGTGCTGCCCAGCACCACGTCGCCGGTGCAGCTGGTGGCGCAGATGGAGGACTCCACCGAGGTGGTGGGCGAGCGCAACATCAGCCGCGCCCATGGCCGCATCCGCAAGGTGCTGCTCAGCCCCCGCTCGCCGCCGCCGGTGGACGGGCTGCTGGAGGCCATCTACACGGCGGACCTCATCGCCATCGGCCCGGGCTCGTTGTACTCGAGCCTGATGCCCAACCTGCTGGTGGACGGGGTGGCCCGGGCGCTGTGCGAGACGCGGGCGCTCAAGGTGATGGTGGCCAACCTGATGACGCAGCCGGGCGAGACGGACGGCATGGACTGTCTGGACCACGTGCGCGCCGTCATCGACCACGTGGGCCCGGTGCTGGACGCGGTGCTGCTCAACGGCACCGCGCCCTCCGAGGAGGCCGCCCGCCGCTATGCGCTCAAGGGCTCGTTTCCGGTCCGGGTGGATCGCCGCGCCCTGCTCAGCGCGGGCGTCGTGCCGGTGGAGGCGGACCTCCTCAAGGAGGGCCCTCGCATCCGGCACGACAGCGGCAAGGTGGCGCGCTGCCTGATGAAGATGGCGCGCAGCGGCCTGTAGTGGGGTGGGGCCCCGGCTCCGGGGCCCCTCACGCCGCCCGGGACTGGGAGACGGAGACCGGCTCCGGCCTCCGCTTCAGGGCGGCGGCGTCGGGCCGGGTGGTGAGCGCCTTGAGCACCATCCGCGGGGAGAAGAGGGCCGCGGGTGATTCGAGCATGTGCATCACCCGGAGGAAGACGCGGAGTGCTTCCTCGTCGTGGCTCGCGAGCCGGTGGAGCCGATCTCCGAGCCAGTTCAGCGGTCCGCTCACGGGCGAGCGTGTGCCCTCCACCTCCGGGAAGCGGAGATCTCCACTGGTGGCGAGCGACCAGGGCACCTCGAGGAGCTGGCCCACCCGCTGCCGGTGGCGTTGAGAGGCGCCGCCCAGACCCTGACGCAGGCACTCGCCCAGCACCTGGGCCTGCAGCGCGGCCGTGGTCATGCCCTGGCCGTAGACGGGGTTGAACGAGCAGGACGCATCTCCCACCAGCGCCAGGCCCTCGGGGAAGCGCGGCATCCGCTCGTAGTGGCGCCGCTGGTTGTGGGAGAAGCGGAAGACGGTGATGGGGGAGAGCGGCTCGGTGTGCCGCAACACCTCATGGAGGTAGGGATCGCGCAGGCTCCGGGCGAACTCGAGGTAGCCGGCGTCGTCCAGGGCCGGGTGATCGCCCAGCCAGCCGCACATGGAGATCAGCCAGCGGTCTCCCTCGATGTTCACGAACGAGCCCAGCCGCCGCTCCCTGGGCAGCTCGGGCGCGATGTTCAGCATCTTCCAGCCGGGATTGAAGCCCGGAGGCATCCGGACGAGCCGGCTGGCGTAGACCACGTCGACGTGGATGCGCGTCTCCTCCACCCGGGGGTAGCCCAGCGCCTCCAGCCACTGGGGGGTGCGCGAGCCGCGGCCACTGGCATCCACCACCAGCTCGCCCTCGAGCGTCTCCTCCTCGCCGCCACCCGGGGCCCGGAGCTGGATGCCAGTGACGCGGGAGTGCGCCGCGCTCGTCAGGAAGCCGGTCACCTCGCGGCCCTCGACGAGGCGCACGTTGGACAGGGCCAGGAGCCGCTTGCGTGTCACCCACTCCAGCAGGGGCCGGCTCTGCGCATGGAAGGAGATGCCGCTCTGGAAGCGCGGGCGCCAGATGCCGGACATGTACCAGGCGTGATCCCCGGTCATGTCCAGGCACCGGGACCCGGCGGCCTCGAGATCCTCCCGGAAGCCGGGGAAGACGTCACGGAGGATGTTCATTCCGCGCGTGAGCAGCCCGTGGACGTGCATCCCCTGGGGGACGCCCTTGCGCGGCTGGGGCCCGTCCTCGAAGCGGTCCCGCTCCACCAGCGTGACGCGCTCGAAGTGACGGGACAGCACGCCCGCCGCGACCAGCCCGGCCATGCTGCCTCCGTAGACGACGGCGTGCCCGCCGGCCGGCGTGGAGGAACGGGAGTCCGGAGTGCTCATGTGATCCTCAGCACTGGGAAGAGGTACCGGGATTCTAGGCGACCTCCGCCGTGGAGTCGAATCGGGTAACCCGGCACGTACCGCCTCCGAGTTTCGGCTGTCCGACAGAAGAGGGGACCCGCTTGTCCGCTCGGTGGCTGCTCCGGGCGAAACGACGCGCGCGGGTTGTTGGCGGCCACGTCCGTTACCACCTTGCGGCCCACGCGGGACCTCGGGGGCCCCGCGCCGTCAGGAGCCGGACACAACACATGGAAGCCAGACAGCTCACTCCCGCGCCGCGCGTCGTCGAGGCGACGGACCGGACCGCCTTCATGGGGCTGGAGCCGGAGTGGAACGCGCTCGTGGAGTCCACGGCCAACGAGCCCTTCTACCGTCATGAGTTCTTCCGGATCTGGGTGGACAACTTCGCCCCGGAGTCCCGGCTGCGCGTGTTGACGCGGCGCGACGAGGAGGGGCGCCTCACCGCGGCCCTGCCGCTGATGGCCGGGAAGGCCTCGATGTACGGGGTGCCGGTGCGGCAGCTGTCCGCCACGGCCAACCCGCACTCGTGCCGCTTCGATCTGGTTGCGCGCGAGCCCGAGGCCGCCGCGGCGGCGTTCTTCGAGCACCTGCGTCAGGACAAGAGCTGGGACGTTCTGCTGCTCACGGACGTGCCGGAGGGAGGCACGGGCTGGAAGCTGCACGAGGCGGCGGGCGCGGCGGGGTTCCCCGTGGGGACGTGGGAGTCGCTGCAATCGCCTTACATCCCGCTGCCGGGCTCGTGGGAGGCGTACCAGCAGACGCTGCAGTCCAAGTTCAAGGCCAACTGCCGCCGCCGGCGCCGCAAGCTGGAGGAGAAGGGCCGCGTCACGGTGGAGCGCGTGGAAGGCGGGCTGGATCTGGAGGTGAAGCTGGAGGAGGGCTTCGAGCTGGAGGCCAGCGGGTGGAAGGGCCGGCGCGGCACGGCCATGGCGCAGGATGGGCGCACCCGGGGCTTCTACTCGGAGCTGGCGCGCGAGGCGGGGTACGCGGGCCGGCTGGCGCTGTACTACCTGCGGCTGGACGGGCGCGCGGTGGCCTTCCAGTACGGGCTGGAGTACGGCGGGCGCTACTTCCTGCTCAAGCCCGGCTACGACGAGTCGCTGAGCGACTGCAGCCCGGGCCAGCTGCTGATGGAAGAGGTGCTGCGCGAGTGCATCGCGCGGGGCCTGCGCGAGTTCGATTTCCTGGGGCCGGACATGGTGTGGAAGCGGGACTGGACGGACGAGGTCCGCCGGCACACCTGGCTCTACGTCTTCAACGATACGGCATATGGCCGCGCGCTGTGCGCGGCGAAGTTCCGGTGGGCCCCCGTGGCCAGGGAGGTGGTGGCGCGATGGAAGAAGTGAAGAACTCGAGGTTGTTCGTCCCCGCTCTGCCCACGCTCTGGCCGGGCATGCTGTTCGGCCACCGGGAGCCGAGCGGCTTCATGCCCTTCCACGCGTCCAACGTCCGCTGGTTCTACTTCGCCCGCAACGCCGTCTGGACGACGGTGAAGATGCTGGGGTTGGACAAGGGCGAGGTGCTGATGCCGGCCTACCACCACGGAGTGGAGGTGGAGGCCGTGGCGGACGCGGGCGCCACGCCGCGCTTCTACCGGGTGGGCAGCCGCTGGGACGTGGACGTGGAGGACGTGGAGCGGCGCATCGGGCCGAAGACGAAGGCGCTCTACCTCACCCACTACGCGGGCTTCCCCGGCCCCGTGGACGACATGCGCCGGCTGGCGGACAAGCACGGCCTGCCGCTCATCGAGGACTGCGCGTTGTCGCTGCTGAGCGCGGACGGCTCGGTGCCGCTGGGGACGACGGGAGACATCGGCATCTTCTGCCTCTACAAGACGCTGCCGCTGCCGCATGGCGGGGCGCTCACCGTCAATGGCCCCCGGCAGTACAGCCTGCCCGAGCCGCCCAGGCCGCCCCTCACGTCCACGCTGAGCCACACGGTGTCGGCGCTGCTGCAGAACCTGGAGCTGCGCGGAGGCTCGTTCGGCCGTGGTCTGCGGCGCTTCATCCGGAGCCTCGGCAAGGGGGCGGTGAAGGCGGCGGACATCGAGCGCGTGGCGACGGGGACGCAGCACTTCGATCGGCGGCACGTGGACCTGGGGATGAGCCCGTTCGCGAAGCGGATCGCCCAGGCGCAGGATCTGGAGGCCATCGTCGAGCGGAGGCGGCGCAACTACTTCTTCCTGCTGGGGCGGCTGCGCGACGTATCACAACCGCTGTTCAACCAGCTGCCGGCGGGGGTGAGCCCGCTCTTCTACCCGCTGGTGGTGGAGGACAAGGCGGAGGTGCTGGCGAGGCTGCACGCGAAGGGCATCGAGGCGATCGACTTCTGGCGGCACTTCCACCCGGCGTGCGACGCGTCGGCGTTCCCGGAGGTGGCGCAGCTGAGGCGGAGCATCGTGGAGATTCCGTGTCACCAGGATCTCTCGCCGGAGGTGATGGCGGATGTGGCCGGGGTGGTGCGAGGCGCGCTGACGCAGGATCGCCGCAACCGCAAGCACGCGGGCTGAGCTTGAGACGGAGACACCCGCCCTCTCCCTCTGGGAGAGGGCTGGGGTGAGGGTATCTCGAAACACGAGGTCGAGACCGTGATTCACGAAGCGGAACTGTCCCCCACACCGAGCCCGGCGCAGTGGCTGGACGTTGGAGCGGTGCGGGAGGTGTCACAGATCGCGGGCCTGAGGCGGGCCTGGAACGCGCTGCTCGACGGGAGCAACGCGGGCCCCTTCAACGCGTGGGAGTGGCTGTACCCGTGGTGCCGGCGCATCGCACCGGACCGGAAGCCCTTCATCCTGCAGGCGAAGGATCGGACGGGGGCGCTGGTGGGGCTGATGCCACTGGGCTTCGAGTACCAGTGGGTGCTGGGGCGTCCGGTGCGGCGGCTGTCGTTCCTGGGCGAGACGCACGTGGGCAGCGACTACCTGGACGTGGTCGCGAGGAGGGGGCGCGAGGAAGAAGTGGCGCGCCTCTTCGCCACGGCGCTGTGGGAGCTGAGGGATCAGTGGGACGTGCTGGACCTGACGGACCTGCGAGAGGACTCGGTGACGGTGCGGGTGCTGCGGGAGACGTTCGAGAAGACGCGGGCGGAGCTGAGCCTGTCGACGCGATACGTGTGCCCGTACGAGCCGCTGCCGAAGGGCGAGTCCTTCGATGCCTTCCTGCGGCGTACGAGCCGGCGGGACAACTACCTGCGCCGGAAGAAGTGGCTGGAGAAGCAGGAGGGCTACCGCATCGAGAAGACGGAGGCGCCGGGTGAGCTGGCCGGGCCGTTGACGGACTTCTTCCGGCTGCACGCGATGCGGTGGGCGTCGGACGGGGGCTCGCAGGGCATCAAGGGGAGTGGCGTCGAGTCCTTCCACCGCGATGCCACGCAGCTGCTGGCGGAGCGGGGCCGGCTGCGGCTCTATACGATGAAGGTGGGCGGCCAGGCGGTGGCCTCGGTGTACGGCATCCTCCACCGGGATTCGTTCATCTACTTCCAGTCCGGGTATGACCCGGCCTGGCGCAACCGCAGCGTGGGGCTGGTGCTCGTGGGAGAGACGTTCCGCGACGCCATCGAGTCCGGGCTCACCGAGTACGACTTCCTCCGAGGCACCGAGTCCTACAAGTCCGACTGGACGACGCAGCAGCGGCGCACGGTGTCCGTGCGGGTGCTGTCGCCGGGCGGGGGAGGGGAGTGGCTCGTGCGGCGCGAGGAGGCCATGAAGCAGGTGCGGGACGTGGCCAAGCGCGTGCTGCCCCAGGACATGGTCGAGCGGGTGCGCCGGTGGCGGCGCAGGAAGGCCGCGGTGCGCGGTTAGGGCACGGGGGCGTTGCTCGCCTCCGATTCCTCCTCTTCCGGGGACGTGCCTTCCGGTGCGGGAGGCGCGGGGTCCTGGCTGGGAGTGGCGGGCTTCTCCGGCTCCTCGAAGGTCAGAGAGCACTCCGCCGACAGGGCCTGGTCACCCCGGCCCACCACGGCCTTGAGGGACCTCCGGCCGGCCTTGCTCGTGGCGAGCGTCGCGGTCACCACGCCCGCCGCGTTGGTCGTGGACGAGGCGGGTTCGAACCCATCCTCCGGTTCCACTCCCTCCCAGGCCACGATCTCCTGGTTCTCCACCGGGTTGCCGTAGCGGTCCTTCGCCAGGAGCGTGAGGGTCGCGGTGGCGAGCCCATCCGCGGGCAGCCCGGACGCATCCGTCGTCAGGGCCACCGAGTCCACGGGCCCGCTGCCCACCGTGAGCTCCACGTCCTTCGTCGCGGTGCGGCCCTCGAGCTCGGCGGTGGCCGTGATGCGCGTCTTCCCGGCGTTCGTGAGCAGGACGATCGCGCTCGCGAGCCCCTGTTCATCCGTGGAGAGGTCGCGCTGTTGGAAGCGCGCCTTCGCATCCGAGGCCTTCCACTGCACCTTCGCGCCGGGGATGGGGCGGCCCTTGGCGTCCATCACCTCGAACTGGAGCGTGGAGGTGTCTCCCGCCGTCAGTGAGCTCTTCGAGGCCGTCAGGCGGCTGGCGTTCGCGTCGGGGGGGCTGGAGACGAACCGCACCGTCACCTGATCGCCGAGGGGCATCGCCTGCTCCTCGGGACGCAGGGGTTCGATCACCGCCGAGAAGGTGATCTCCTTGGCGCGAGTGGACGTGAGGCTCGTGGTGACGAGCCCTTGCGCATTCGTGGGGCCCAGACGCCGATCGAACTGGCCCTCGGCATCACTGGAGGAGAGGAGGACGTACCGGCCCTGCACGGGATGGGCGTTCGCATCCCGCACCACCGCGGTCACGGTGATGGCTTCCTTCCCGTCCGCCGTGGCCGTCTCCGTGCTGGCGCTCAGGGTCGATTTGTCCGCGCCGGGCGCGCTCGCCTCGAAGAGGACCTCCGTCTGCAACGGGAACAGCACCTCACGCCGCCCGGGGCGGTGGATGGTCGCGATCACGGACTTCTTGCCGATGCGCGTGGACCAGAGATTGATGGAGGCGCGTCCCTCCTCGTCGGAGGACGTCTCCTTCGGTTCGACCCGGCTGCTCGTTCCCCTGGCCTCGAAGCGCACCACCAGCCCCGGGATGGGGTTGCCGTTCGCATCCTGCACCGTGGCCGTGAGCACCGCGCGGTTCTTCCCGCTCAGGGTGACCTTCGCTGGCTTCGCCAACAAGCCGGAGTGCTTCTGGCTGGGAGCTCCGGGGGCGAACGTCACATCCGTTCCCAGCTCCACGGGCCGGGGGCCCTCGGAGAGCAGCACCCGGACATGGACCGGCTTCGTCCGGGTCGCGCGGAGGATGCCCCTCGCGCGGCCCTGCTCATCCGTGGCCACGGGCTGCTCCACGGTGTACCCCTCCGTCTCGGGGACCTCGAGCCGCACCGGCCAGCCGGACACGGCGTTGCCGTACTCGTCCCGCGCCGTCACCTCCAACTCGACCGGCTCCTGCCCGTCCGCGACCGGTAGCTGCTCGCGCCCGGCGGGTTTCGGCGGGACGCGCACCTCGAGGGTGGACTCCCGTGCGTGCGGTGGCCCGGCCTCGAAGAGCACCTCCACCGGTTGCAGCTCCCTCCGCCCGCCTTCCGTGACGACGCTCGCCCCCACCTTCCGGGAGCCCGCCCACTTCGTCCGGTAGCGGAGCTCCGCGATGCCCCGCTCATCCGCCTTCACCTGGGTCTCCCGCGCGTCGTCGCCGCCCTTGACGGTGAAGGTCACCTCCCAGCCGGCCGTCGGGTGGTTCCCCGCATCCCGGAGCGCCACCTTGAAGACGGCCTCCTCTCCAACGGGCGCCTTCTTGGAGACCTCGATGAAGGAGGAGTTCTCCGCGTCCGGAAGGCCGGCCGTGAAGGTCACCGGCCGCGCCTCCAACGGCACCTCGCGAGAGCCCGGGTTGAGGAGCACCGAGAGCGTCACCTTCTCCGGTGCCAGCCAGGAGAACTCGAACCGGGCCGTGCCCGTGCCTTCGCTGACTCCCTGGAGTCGCTTCGAGGTCCCGGACGCGCCCACCACCGTGAGCCACACCTGCTGCTCCGGGAGCGGCCGGCCCTTGGCGTCATTCACCCCCACGATGACCGTGACCTTGCTCCCCACGAGGTTGCGCGGGTCGGCCACCACCACATCCACCGTGGAATGCCGCGCGCTCGGCTGGACGCCCTGCCAGAGCCACCACGCCACGCCCGCGAGCAGGGCCAGCAGCACGGGAAGCGCGAGCAGCCAGCCTCGTGAACGGGCCGGCCTGGGCGGCGGCTCGGGTGTTCTGGGTGGCGCCGTTGGGACTGGCGCTACTTCCGGCACCGGGGGCGCCGGAGTCACCGGGACGAGGCGCAGGGGCTCCGCCTCGATCGCCGCCTCCAGCGCCGCGAGCTTCTCCGGGCCATCCGGGAAGCTCTGGCGCAGGAAGCCCGCCAGCTCCGCGGCCTCCACCCCTCCCACCGCCTCGCGCAGCGCGTCCGCCATCTCCTGGCCTGTCGCGTAGCGCTCCTCCCTCTGCTTCGCGAGCGCCTTGCGGACGATGGGCTCCAGCTCCGGGGGGAGTCCCACCAGCGGCTCCTCGCACCGGACGATCCGGTGCAGCGCCGCGTTCTGCCAGACCCTCATCTCCTCGGGGGACAGGTCCCCTCGTGGCGGCTGTCCGCCGAACAGGGACCTGCCCGTGAGCAGCTCGTGGAGCAACAGGCCCGCGCAGAAGAGATCGCTCCGCCCATCGAGCGGCTCTGGTTCCCGTGCTCCTCTCGAGGCCAGCTCGCCCTGGGGATCCGTGTATCGGAGGATCTCCTCCGCTCGCTCCGGAGACAGGTACTCGGGTGTCCCTCGCTCGACCCCCGCCGTCCCCGAGAGCGTGCTGGCCGCCCTCGCCAGGCCGAAGTCGATGACCTTCACCACGCCCTCGAAGCTGACCATCACGTTGTTGGGTGTGATGTCCCGGTGGATGACCGCCAACGGCCGTCCGTCCCGCCCCTCCGTCCGGTAGGCCGCGTCCAGGGCCCGGCACACGTCGTGGATGATCGCCCCCGCGACGCGCGGCGGCACCGGCTGCTGGCGCTGCATGTCCAGCACCTGCCGCACGCTCCTCCCGCGGATCCACTCCATCTCCAGGTACAGCTCGCCCCCGTTCTCGAAGGCGTCGTACACCTCCACGATGTTCCGGTGGCGGAGCGCACAGGTGATCCGCGCCTCGTCCAGGAAGCGCTCCCTCGCGTACGGATCCTCTGGGTCCAGCTTGAGCTTCTTGAGGACGATGTGCTTGCGGAGCGGGTTGGTCGTCAGGGCGAGGAACACCTCTCCCATTCCTCCCTCCGACAGCTTCCGCAGCGACCTGTAGGACTTCGCCAGCACGGGTTCCATCGTGCCACTCCAGGTCCAGGGGATGACAGCTCGGGGCCGGGTTCGTAGACCCTCACCCCAGCCCTCTCCCAGAGGGAGAGGGGGCATTCACGGGATCAACCTGGGATTCTCGATACCCTCACCCCGTCCCCCTCCCAGATGGAGAGGGTTATCTTCCCAGCTCTCCTCGCAGTTGCTGGATCGCCGCCAGCAACGGCGGCGGCTGCAGGTTCGCGGGGACCTCCACCGCGAAGCGCTCGAAGTACTCCAGCGCCTTCTCCTTGTTCCCCTGCTTCATCGCCAGCGCTCCCAGGAAGAGCAATGACTCCTGCGCGTCCGGGTACATGTCCACCAGCGTCAGCAGCTCCTTCTCCGCTCCCGCTTCGTCCCCTCGCACCGCCCTCAGCACCCCCTGGTGCACCCGCAGCTCCACGTTGAACGGATCCACCGCCAACCCTCGCTGCGTCACCTTCTCCGCGTCCTCGTACATCTGCCGGCGGATCAACTCGTGGCTCAGCAGCGCCGCCGCCTCCAGGTCCGAGGGGTTCTCCTTCAGCCGCTCCCACGCCTGCGTCAGCTCCGCGTCCTCTTGCGGCTGCTGCTGCTGCGCGTTCGCTCCCATCCCCGGTGGCACCCGGCCCGTCGCCGCGTCGTCCTCGCCTCGCGTGCGCTGCTCGGACACCAGCGTGTAGCCCAGCGTCCCGAAGAACAGCACGATGCCTCCGCCCCACAGCGCTCCCTTGAGCTGGGGCGACAGGAAGCCCGTGGACACCGGCGCCGTCCGCGGCTCGGACGTCTTCGCGCCCTGCTTCTTCTGGTGCTCGTCCCTGGCGCGCAGCGCCGCCACCGCCTCCTGCTCCAGCCGCGTCCGCTCCGCCTCGTAACGCTCCGGCGCCAGCGTGTGCTTGTCCGCCGCCAGCTCCTTGAGCTGCTCGATCAACGACTGGTAGCGCCGATCCAGATCCTCGAGCGCTCCATCCCTCGCGGGCTCCTGCGCGGTCCCGCCCTTGCGGCGCTGAGTGAGGAGGAAGAGCGCCGCGGCGACGAAGCCCACCGCGAGCACGATGAGTCCGGGGAGCCAGTTGGTGGGAGTCTGCGGGTTCATTGATCCAACTCCCGGCGCACGGCCTGAAGGTATGGGTCCACGGTGTCCTCGGTGTGGGGCGCGGGCTGCGCGGGCGTCGCGGCCGCCGGGGCGGACGGCTCTCCACGCTTCACCTGCCGGAAGATGACGTAGGCGCCGCCCAGCAGCAGCAGCACCGGGCCCACCCACACGAGCAGGTTGACGCCCTCGGCCGTGGGCTGCAGCAGCACCCACTCGCCGTAGCGGGCCACGAAGTAGTCACGGACCTCCTGGTCCGATTGGCCCTGGGCCACCAGCTCGCGGATCTTGTCCAGCTGGGCGCGAGCCATGGAGGAAGGGCTGTCGGCCACGGAGAGGCCCTGGCACACGGCGCAGCGCAGCTCCTTGCCGAGCTTCTGCACCCGCATCTCCAAGGGCGGCGCGAGGGGTTCACTCCCAGCCTGCTGGGGCGCGAACTGGCCCGAGGCGAGAAAGAGCGTCAATGAGAGAAGGGCGGCGGTCATGGGTTACCCGGGGTCCGGCCTACCTATCGTCAGAAGCCGGGTGTTGCCCAGGGAAACCCGAGGGCAGGGGGGCGACTTCATCGCCCGTCCGCCCGCCGCCCGGGGTGAGAGGGAGGCCTACTGGGAGGGCGAGGCACCCTCCTGTCCCCGGCTCTGTCTCATATGTCTCAGTCTCACCAGGCCGGTGGCCATGAGACTGAGCAGGCGGAACTCGGCGGGTTCCAGCTTCTTCACCGTCCGCACCAGCCGGCGGATCTCCGCGGGCTCCTCGACCGGACGGGCCGGAGCCTCCTTGGTCCAGAAGTTCTCCTGGGCTGGCTGCAACCCCAACAACACATCCGAGGGGATGCTCAGGGTCTCGCACAGCTTCTTGAGCGTGGGCACGCTGGGCAGCATTCCGCCGCGTTCCAGCCGTCCGTAGACCTCCGTGGCCAGCCCCACGCGCTCGGCCACGTCCTCCTGGGTGAGATTGGCTCGAATTCGTGCCGCCCGCGCCGCGGTCCCTATGGTGGCCGCCAGTCCTCGTGGGAGAGCCATACCGTACAGTCCTGAAGTAGGTGTTGATGGAAAGAGGTGCGTGGCCCGGATCATCCGGACCGACCTGACTTCAAAGATAACCGGAAAAGTGGTGACTTCAAGAGTCATCTGCGAGGTAGACCCGACTTTCGAGGTCAGAGCCCAACTTTTCCGCACCCCCCGCGTCATCGTTCTTGGTGACCGCAGGGGTCTGGGTTTACCTTCCGGGTCATCTCTCCGACACCCCCTCAAGGAGTTCCACGTATGTCGATCCGGTCGTCCCATGAGAACCCTCAGCGCACCACTTCTCCGGTGGTGTTGGCCGCTGGGCTGGCGAGTTACGAATACGTACGCTCGCTGGGCCAGGGCCATCACGGAGAACTGGTGCTGGCGCGCCAGCGCTACCTCCAAGGCACGGGTGGTTTCACCGTCCTGAAACGCCTCAACCGCGTCGTGCGGCAGGAGGACTACCAGCGTCTGGTGGAGGAAGCGCGGTTGGGCGGCAAGCTGCGCCACCCCAACATCACCGCCGTCCAGCTGCTGGCCGGTCCCCCGGCGGAGCCGCTCCTCCTCATGGAGTACGTCGAGGGCGAGCCGCTGGGTGACCTGTTGCGTCTGGCGGCGAAATCGGGCCGTTCCTTCTCCGAGGCCTTCTGCTGCCACGTGACCTCGGAGGTGGCGGATGCGCTCCAATACGCGCACACGCTCCTCGACGAGGAGGGGGCGCACCTGGGAATCGTCCACCGGGACGTGTCACCCCAGTCCATCATCCTGGGCCAGCACGGCGAGGTGAAGCTGATGGACTTCGGGGCGGCCTGGTCCCGCCTCGACGGGCGCATCTCCACCGAGGGCGACAGCGACATCGGCGAGCTGGCCTACAGCTCCCCGGAGCGCGCCATGATGGAGCCGCTCGACGGGCGGTCGGATCTGTTCTCCCTGGGCCTCGTCTTCCTGCAGCTGCTCACCGGGAGGCACCTGCTGGACGCCACCGCGCGCCACGAGGCGGAGCTGCTCGGCCGCATGCTGCGCACGCGCGGGGATGCCGGCGCGAGCCGCGTGGCGACCATCGAGGAGCTGGGTCCCTCGCGGACCGGCGAGCTGATGAAGCGGCTGCGCCAGCTGGACAGGCCGGAGGTGGAGGCGGCGACGGCCTCGCTGCCCGAGGGGTTGCGCTCCATCCTCCACCGCATGCTCGCGCGGCGGCGGGAGGACCGTTATGAAACGGCGGCGGAGGTGGGCCAGACGCTCCGCGATTACCTGTGGCGCTCCGGGTACCGGTTCGGGCGCGCCGAGCTGGCGGCGGAGGTGTCCGCCCTGCGTGCCGCCTCCCTGGGGGATCTGGAGGACTCCAGCCGCTCGAAACGGGGCAAGGGTTCATCCCGGGGACGTCGCGGGGGGCCTGGTAGGGAGCCCTGAGGCTTGGCCTCGGACCCCGGGCCGTGTTAGTCCGCCGCCTTCCCGCTTCCGCGAGAAGGAGTCCGGAGATGGCTCGCCGTCACATCCGCGTCGTCGGCGCGATGCTTCAGAATGCCGAGGGCCGCTACCTCATCACCCAGCGCCCTCCCAAGGCGACGTTGCCCCTGCTGTGGGAGTTCCCTGGAGGCCGTGTGGAGGAAGGGGAATCGGATCCGCAGGCGCTCGCCCGGGAGATTCGTGAGGAGATGGGGGTGGAGGTGGAGGTGGGGGAGCAGGCCCTCCACACCCATCACGAGTACCCCACGTACGACATCGACTTCCGCGTCTACCACTGCCGGCTCACCAGCCCCGAATCCGCCATCCAGCACCTGCGCGTGCATGACCACCGTTGGGTGGCGCTGGATGAGATGTCGAAGTACCAGTTCCCCGACGCGGATGCGAAGACGCTGGCCAAGCTGCTGGGCCTGGAAGCCTGACGTGGGCCGCCGTGCCCTGGTGCTCGCGGGGCTGCTGCTGGGGGCCTGTACGACGAAGAAGTCGTCCAGCCCCGAGGCGGCCCTCGACACCCCCGACTCTCGCTACCCACCCGCGGAGGGCCTGCCCGGTTGCCGGCTCTATGGGGAGCCCCATGTCACGGGCCAGCCCCCCAACGCGGGCCGCGTCCCCCTGGTGCTGGCCGAGATGTCCGGCCTCGCCGCCAGCTCCCGCCACCCGGGCGTGCTGTGGACGCACAATGATTCCGGCAACGCCTTCCAGGTCTTCGCCCTGGATGAGCTGGGCACGGTGCGCGCCACCCTGACGCTCACCGGTGTGGAGCCCGGGGACGTTCCCCGGATGGATCTCGAGGACATCGCCGTGGGGCCGTGCGCCCCGGGCGAGCAGCGCTCGTGCATCTACCTGGCGGATACCGGCGACAACTTCGAGCGCCGCGCGCAGGTGCGCGTCTTCCGCTTCCCCGAGCCGGAGGAGGTGGCCGACGCCACCGTCCCCGTGGAGACGCTGCCCTTCACCTATCCGGACAAGCCCCACGACGCCGAGGCGCTCGTCCTGGAGGCGCGTACCGCCCGGCTGGCCGTCATCACCAAGGCGCGCGATTCACTGGGAGTGGTCTTCGCCCTGGACGGGCTCGCGCCGGGCACGGTGGCCAAGGCCACGCGCCTGGGCGAGCTGCGCTCGCCGGGAAACGTCGACTTCCGGACCACCGCGGCGGACCTGCACGAGTCGGGGCAGCGCCTGGTGCTGCGCACCTACACCCGCGTGTGGGAGGTGCGCCGTCCCGGCGCCAACGGCCTGGAGGAGCTCGTCCAGGGACAGATAGCGGAGGTGCCCGGCCCCAGCCAGGCTCAATCCGAGGCCATCACCTACCTGCCCGGTGGCCGCTCCTTCGTGCTCGGCTCCGAGTTCGCTGGCCAACTCCTGTACCGGGTGGACTGCCGCTGAGCGGTGCTTCCGTGGAGAGGGTGTTGGCTGGTGGGCAGTGCTGCTGGCCGGATGGACGAGGGCTGTTCCAGCGTTACCCCAAATACCCGGATGGGCATTGCATATCGGGTTGACCGACGGGCGAGTGTGAACATCTTTTGCCCGCAGGGCCGTCGTACCACGTACCACCTGGGGTGCGTGGAATGGGGGAGGGGGAGTGCGCAGACGATGAAGCCTCAGAACACGCTACCGCCGGGGATCAGCCCTCGCGGAAAGAAGCAGGAAAAGCCACCACCTCCCACCAAGGGCTTCAGGTTCGGCTCTCCGCTTGGATACATCGTATTGCTCGTCCTGGGCTTCTTTTTGTTCCGCAACGTCTTCCAGGACGCCGGTGTACAGCGGGTGAGCTACAGCCGTTTCCGTGAAGCCATCACGGAGGGGAAGTTCTCTCGGGTGCAGCTGTCGCAGGAGTGGGTCAAGGGGATCCTCAAGGACTCCACCCAGCCTCCGGCCGACAGTCAGACCTCCACCGGTGCCGGGCCGCTGCGCAGCGAGCCCAGCGCCCTGCCATGGCTGGCCTACCGCGTCCAGGGCGACGAGGAGCTGGTCCCGCTGCTGGAGCAGCAGGGGGTCCAGTACGAAGCCGTGCCCCAGTCCAGCTTCTCCGAAGTGTTGTGGATCTGGCTGCTGCCCCTGGGCCTGGCCTTCTTGTTCTGGAGCTTCATGATGCGGCGGATGGCCGGAGGCATTGGCCAGGGTCCGCAGAGCGTCATGAGCTTTGGCAAGACACGCGCCAAGGTGCAGGCCGAGGCCGACACCGGCGTGGGCTTCAAGGACGTCGCCGGTGTGGACGAGGCCGTGGACGAGCTGCGGGAGATCGTCGAGTTCCTCAAGACGCCGGAGAAGTTCCGCCGGCTGGGCGGCCGCATCCCCAAGGGTGTGCTGCTGGTGGGTCCGCCGGGAACGGGCAAGACGCTGCTGGCGCGCGCGGTGGCGGGGGAGGCCGGGGTTCCCTTCTTCAGCCTCTCCGGCTCCGAGTTCGTGGAGATGTTCGTCGGCGTGGGCGCCGCCCGGGTGAGGGATCTCTTCGCCCAGGCCACCGCCAAGGCGCCGTGCATCATCTTCATCGACGAGCTGGACGCCATCGGCAAGAGCCGCAACGCGGGCGTGGCCGGCGGCCATGACGAGCGCGAGCAGACGCTCAACCAGCTCCTGGCGGAGATGGACGGCTTCGACAGCCGTGCCGGCCTCATCATCCTGGCGGCCACCAACCGTCCGGAGATCCTCGACAGCGCGCTCATGCGCCCGGGCCGCTTCGACCGGCAGGTGCTGGTGGATCGGCCGGACAAGCGCGGCCGCGAGCGGGTGCTGGAGATCCACTCGCGGGGCGTGAAGCTGGGACCGGACGTGGACCTCAAGTCCATCGCCTCGCGCACCCCGGGCTTCGCGGGCGCGGATCTGGCCAACGTGGTGAACGAGGCGGCCCTGCTGGCCGCGCGCCGCAACCGCGACAACGTCACCCGGGCCGAGTTCGAGGAGGCCATCGAGCGCGTGGTGGCGGGGCTCGAGAAGAAGAACCGCCGGATGAACGAGCGCGAGAAGGAGATCGTCGCGCACCACGAGGCTGGTCATGCGGTGGTGGGCTGGATGCTGCCGCACGCCGAGCGGGTGACGAAGATCTCCATCATCCCCCGCGGCATCGCCGCGCTGGGCTACACCATGTCGATGCCACTCGAGGACAGGTACCTCATGTCGCTGGACGAGCTGCGCGACAAGATGGCCTCGATGATGGGCGGGCGCGCCGCGGAGGAGATCTTCATCGGCGAGGTGTCCACGGGTGCCTCCAACGACCTGAAGCAGGCCACGGAGATCGCCCGGATGATGGTGCGCGACTACGGCATGAGCTCGCTGGGGCCGGTGGCCCTGGGGGCGGACCAGCAGAACGCCTTCCTGCGCTCGGCCCTGGGTCCGGAGGTGCGCACGTACTCGGAGCAGACGGCGCGCATGGTGGACGAGGAGATCCGCAAGATGGTCTCCGAGGCGCTCGACCGGGCCCGCCGGGTGCTCACCCTGCACCGGGACAAGGTGGAGGCGCTCGCCGCCCGGCTGCTCGCCGTCGAGGTGGTGGAGGAGGAGGAGATCACCAAGCTGCTCGGCCCCAAGGCCGTCGCGGTGAGGGGCCTGCTGCACCCCGAGGCCCGCCAGGTCATCTCCGCGCACCCGGCTGGCGGTGAGGAGCCGCCTCCTCCCGGCATCCAGCACACCGACGGGAAGCCGCCGAGCGCCTGAGTCCCAGCAGGCGCCTGGCCGCCTGCCCTCCGGCCTTGCCATCGCCCTTCCACGCTGCATGTTCTGCGGTGTTGGAAGGGCGAAATTATCTTGGCCGGGAAGGAGGGAGTGGCCGTGGAGAATAGAATCGGCAAGAGCTATACGGCGCGTAAGGCACTCTTCGCGAAGGGGCTGCGCGAGGGGCGTCTCACGGTGCAGGAGATCGAGAAGGCACTGCCCGCCGGTACCCTCACGGCGGCCGAGAGGTGGCTGCTGTACTACTCGCTCCGGGCGGCCCAGGTGGAGATCGTCGACGAGGTGACGGGCCAGGTGGATCACGGCTTCATGTCCGAGCCACCCTCCGCACCCGCCGAGCACTAGCGCCGCAGTCCGTACGTTGACACACCTCCGGGGCTGGTTACGTTCGGCGCATGAATGGCAATCCCCGGACTGACGGTCCGCCCCAGGAGGAACAGGGACAGGAGGCCGCCGCGGCCACCGCGACGCCCGAGACGTCCACCGAGCAGCAGTCGGCCCAGGCTGCCGCTCCGGCGGTGGACGCGGAGCGGCAGCGGCTGGAGGCGGAGCTCGACGCGACCCGCAAGCGCGTGGACCAACTGGCGCGCGCCTACCAGGAGTTGATGAAGGATCGCGAGGAGTTCAAGCAGCGCCTCACACGCGAGCGCGAGCGGATGATGGACGTGGAGCGCGGCAACGTGGCCACGACGCTGCTGGAGGCGGTGGACGAGCTGGATCGCTGCCTGGCCATGAGCGGAGAGGATACGTCCTCGCCGCTGGCGCAGGGCGTGAAGATGATCCGGGACGGGCTGCTGTCGAAGCTGCAGCAGACGGGCATCGAGCGCATCCAGGTGGTGGGCCTGCCGTATGATCCGAACACGGCGGAGGCCACGGACATGGAGCTCACCCCCAATCCGGACGAGGACCAGAAGGTGGTGGCGGAGGCCCGGGCGGGATACCGGCTGAAGGACCGGATCATCCGTCCGGCGCGGGTGAAGGTGGCCAAGTACGTCGCCCCCGCGCAGGCCTGATCCGTGTTTGTTCCCTCTCCCTCTGGGAGAGGGCTAGGGTGAGGGTCTACCCCCTCGCCCCTCCGTACCAGGAACGTGAACCCGGACACTCCGGGAAATAGGCGGAGGGAGTGACTGTTCGACCCTTCGCCATGGCCCCCATCCGCCGTTCCCTTCCCCTCCTCTTCCTCTTCGCGCTGCTGGCGCTGGTGCCCGCTCTCCGGGCGGGCGCGCAGCAGCAGGGGCCGCTCGCCCCATGGCTCGAGGCGCGTGCGCGGGAGCACGCGTCCTGGGTGGAGGACTCCACTCGGGTGCGCAGTGGTCCGATGGGGCTGTGGCGCGAGTGGGTCTCCAAGGAGCCGATGCTGCCGGGCTTCGTGCCGCCCACCTCGCTGGCGCCGCTGATCCGGGCGGTGGAGGCGGGGGTGGTGAACATCAAGGCCGAGGGCACGACGCAGGATCCCCTGCGGGGGCTGGCCCGCATGAGCAACACGGGCTCGGGCTTCCTCCTGACACCGGACGGGCTGGTGGTGACGAACAACCACGTGGTGGCGCGTGGGGACTCGGTGGCGGGGGAGATCGTCGTGCGCCTGGCGGACGGGCGCGAGTTCCCCGCCGAGGTGGTGGGCCGGGACTCCTCCACGGACGTGGCGCTGCTGCGGCTGATGGGCCAGGGGCTGACGGGCCTGCCGGCGGTGTACCTGGGAGACTCGGACCGGCTGGAGGTGGGCGACTGGGTGGTGGCCATCGGCAGCCCGTTCGAGCTGGACCACTCGGTGTCGCACGGGATGATCTCCGCCAAGGAGCGGGTGATCGGCGTGGGGCCGTACGACGACTTCATCCAGACGGACGCGCTCATCAACCCGGGCAACTCGGGCGGGCCGCTCTTCAACATGCGGGGCGAGGTGGTGGGGGTGAACACGGCCATCATCAGCCAGGGGCAGGGCATCGGCTTCGCGGTGCCCATCAACATGGTGAAGGATCTGCTGCCCAACCTGCGCAAGAACGGCCAGCTGCAGCGGGGCTGGATGGGCGTGGTGATCGACGAGCGCTCCCAGGTAGGCACTCCGCAGCAGCGTGCCGCGGTGGTGAAGGAGGTGTACCCCAGCAGTCCGGCGGCACAGGCGGGGATGCGCGTGGGGGATCAGGTGGTGGCGGTGAACGGCAGGCAGGTGGACTCGTACCAGCAGCTGCTGCGCAAGGTGGCGATGCTGGCGCCGGGCACGGAGGCGAAGCTGACGCTGGTGCGCGGAGGCGCCCAGCAGGAGGTGACGCTGAAGCTGGCCGCCCGTCCCGCGCAGGAGGTGCTGGCGGCGCTGGCCAGCCCGGGCAACCTCGGGGAGCTCGGGCTGCTCCTGAGGGATCTCTCCCCCGAGGTGGCGGCGCCCATGGGGCTGGAGCCCTACGAGGGGGTGCTGGTGTCGGGAGTGACACCACGCAGCCCGGCGGCGCGCGCGGGGCTGAGGGCCCGGGACGTGGTGACCGAGGTCAACCGCCGCAAGGTGAAGGACATCGCGGCGGTGAAGGGCGCGCTGGAGAAGGGCGCGGGCTCGACGGTGCTCCTGCGGGTGCAGCGTGGGGACGTGCAGCAGTACGTCGTGCTGGAGCCCTGAGCCCCCCGGCTACTTCTTCCTGGCGGGCTTCTTCGCGCCCCCGGTGGCGGCGGGCGGCTCCTCGGCGAACCACAGGCCGAGCGTGTCGCCGGTGCGCGCGTGCGTGAGGAGGATGGCCTCCAGGCGGGCGGCCACTCCGGTCGTCTTCCCCACCCCCCGCTTGCGCGGCAGGCTCCACACCCCTTGCGGCGTGAAGATGAGCTGGGCGCGCACCTGCCGCGAGGAGAAGAGGCGCATGAAGTCCATGGCCGTCCACCCCTCGGGGGTGGTGCCGGCGATGCGGATGAGCGGCAGCAGCGGGTTGCCGTCCGCGTCCGTCTGCGTGGGCAGGCCCTGGGTGAGGGCGTAGGAGCCCCCGGGGAAGTAGGGGACGACCTGGATGGTGTAGTTGCCCGAGCCGGGCTGGTACGGCCCCGGGCTGAGCATGGTCGCCGCCTCCTCTCCGATGATCATGTAGAGCTTCTTGCCTTCGTATTTCCCGCGAAACTCCTCGGAGCTGGCCCGGCAGTTGGGGCCGGAGAACATGCTGGAGCACTCGCCGATGTACTTCTCCAGGAAGGACGTGAGGCTGCCCAGGGGCTCGGCCTGATCTCTCAGGCGGGCGAAGCGCGCATCCACGTCCGCCAGGGCGAGCGCGGGCACAAGGAGGAGGGCGGCCAGGAAGAGTCTTCTCACGAGGGGGATGCTCCTGATGGAGGGGTAGGGACGGGGCCGATGGTGCCACCCCGTCACGTCTCCGGGCACTTCGGATGCGGGTACGTAGCGGTACGTGGTGGTATGGCGTGGTGGATAATTTGCCTACATGTCCGCACCATGTAGTTTCTGCGTCACCGTCCACCTACCCGGAGGCACCCTTTGGCGGAAGTTCAGGTCCGAGAGCGGCGCACGCACCTGCGGTTCGACAAGGTCTTCACCATCTACCTCTCCACGGAGGGGGGATTGAGCCGAGGCATCGGACGCAACATCAGCGCCCAGGGCATGTTCGTGGAGACGCGGGAGCAACTGTCGCTGGGCGAGCGGGTGAAGGTGACGTTCGCGGGCGAGGACGGCACGGAGATCACGTGCCTGTGCGAGGTGCGCTACCAGGTGGCGCTGGCGTACGGGCGCAAGGACGGACGCGAGGGGAACACCCGGGGCGTGGGGCTGAGGATCGTCGCGTACGAGGTGCAGGAGGACGCACCGCTGCTGCTGGTGGCGCGCGAGCGCGTCATGCACTGAGGCGGTGGGGGAGGGCGGTGCGAAAGCGAAAGGGCACGGCCGCCAGGAGCAGCCGTGCCCTTCGTGCTTCCGGCGCTGACCGGGAGTTACTGCGAGAAGCCCTCGAGGAGGTAGTGGGCCTCGATGCGCTTGAGGGCGAGGATCATCGCGGCGCAGCGCGGATCCACTTCCTTGCCGATGCAGAACGGACGGCTGTCATGCGAGTCCGTGCGGCGCGACTGGTTGCGGGAGATGTCGCGGATGATGCGGTAGTTGCGCTTCATCGCGTGCTCGAGGCGCTGGTTGACCTCGGCCTCGCTCCAGCGCTCCATGCGCTTGTTCTGGATCCACTCGTAGTAGCTCACCGTCACGCCACCGGCGTTGGCGATGATGTCGGGGATCATGTCGATGCCGCGCTTCTGAAGGACGCGGTCGGCCTCGGGGGTGGTGGGGCCGTTGGCGCCCTCGGCCACCAGCTTCACCTTGAGACGCTCGGCGATGTCCGCGGTGATCTCGCCACCGAGGGCCGCCGGGAAGCAGATGTCCGCCTGGACCTCCCAGAAGTCCTTCTTGTCGATCTTCTGGGCGCCGGGGAACCCGAGCACGCTGCGGCGCAGGTTCTTCGGATCATTGACGTAGGCGAGCAGCGCGGGCACGTCGATGCCGTCGCCGTTGTAGATGGTGCCGTCGGCGTCGTTGACCGCGAGCAGGCGGGCGCCCATCTTCTGGAGGATGGCGGCGCCGTGGCTGCCCACGTTGCCGAAGCCCTGGAGGATGAAGCTCTTGCCCTTGAGGGTCTCACCCTTCTCGGCGTAGTAGTCCTCGATGCAGAAGGCCACGCCCTGGCCGGTGGCGGCCGCACGGCCCTCGGAGCCGCCGATGCGCACGTCCTTGCCGGTGACGATGCCGCGCAGGTTGTGCCGCTCGCGCTCGCCGTCCGAGTACTGGCGGTACATGAGGGCCATGATGTCCCCATTCGTCCCCACGTCGGGAGCGGGGATGTCGATGTTGGGGCCGATGAGTCCCTTGAGCTTGTACATGAAGCGCAGGGTGATGTTCTCCAGCTCCTCCTTGCCGTAGGCGCGGGGGTCGATCTGGATGCCACCCTTGCCACCGCCGAAGGGGACCTCGGAGATGGCGGTCTTCCAGGTCATCTCCGCGGCGAGCGCTTTGAAGAGATCCAGGGAGACCTCGCGGTGATAGCGGATGCCACCCTTGTAGGGGCCGCGGGCCTGGTTGTGCTGGACGCGGTAGGCCTTGAAGCGCTGCGACTCGCCGGGAACGAGCTGGTACACGTGGCCGTCGGGAAGGCGCAGGTGACCACGGCGGATGGAGACGTCCGAGCCGAGCAGGGCGCGGCCGTTGAGGATGATCTTCCCGTCGGCCAGGCGCTCCAGGCCCTCGGGGTTGCGGACCTGGGTGACCTGGAGGTCCGCGAAGTCCCGGGCCTGCTCGGGAGCGAGCGGCACCAGGCGATCCTTCAGCTTCGCGGTGACGTAGAAGATGTGCTCGTAGTCCGGCTCCTCGAGCTCGAGGCGCACGCGCTTGTCCAGACCGATGAGGTCCGCGGCGCGATGGAAGATTTCCATCGCTTCCGTGTAGACGGTGCGCTTCGGCGTCGGGGCCGGGGCGCGCATGAAGTTCTCTTCGCTTGCCATGTGAGAAATCGCTCCTTGGGGTTGAGGCGATTGGGTAGAGGCGGGGCCCTTATGTGCATAGCAGCCAGCATGGGTCAATCGCTGGACAGGCTTGTTTGGGCACAAAGTTTTAGTTGTTTCAGGTAGTTAGCCAACGCGGCGTGTCATTCACCGGGGGTCACCGCCCGGTTGCTCGCCTGGTCTCTGGCTGGGCCGGGAAGGGGGTGGGTGTGGCCCGTGGAAGGCGGGTGGGGACCGAAGTGACGTGGAATGAAAGAAGTGCTTGCCGTGGTTGGAGGGGCGTGTTACTTCGCGCGCCCACATCGGTGACGCCAAAAAGCGTCGTCCTTGTGCCGACATAGCTCAGTCGGTAGAGCAACTGATTCGTAATCAGTAGGTCCCCGGTTCAAATCCGGGTGTCGGCTCCAAAGAGAAGGGCCGGTCACGAAAGTGGCCGGCCCTTTTTGTTTCCCTTGTTGGGAAGCCGTTGGACAACGCCGCCCGATAGCCCCCCCCTCGGGAGCATGTCGTGAAGGCGAAGCGTCGAGGCGGGTTCAGAGGCACCTGGGTCGGGGGGGAGATCTACTGGTAAGGACCTGGGGAGCCTGAGGCCCGCGCGGACGCGGCCGAGCAGGTGGGCAGGCAGCGGTTCCTCCGGAACCACGGGCAAGCCTTGGGGCTAGACTGTTTCGTCGGGCAGGAGCGTGCGCAGCAACTCGTCGTCTGGTCCGAGGGGGAGCCATCCGGGCGGCGGTGGCGTAGCGAGGAGTGCATCGCCGGCCTTGTCGGCGCGCTCCTTGTGGGTCTCTGGGGTGAAGGCAACCCACGCGCCGAGTGCATGGGCGACGTCGAAACGATTTGCGTCGTCGAGCACGGCCGGCCAGCCGCTTGGGAGACACGCCCACAGTTCTCGCACGAGTTGTCCGCGCACAAGGCGTGTGACCTGATTGTGCCGCTCTGCTTCGGCCACCAGTCCTTTGAACACCTGCACTCCTGCGATGTCGTCCGGACCAAGCTCCTTGGCCAGAGCCACCAGCGAGGCGGTGGGGCGCGCCTCGGCGAACGCCGTGAGTGAATCGAAACCGCGCTCGCGGACCCGCTCATACAGGCGTGCCACCCAGTTGCCCTGAAAAGGATGTCTGTCGCTCATGGCCCTTTCCACGGGATGAAGTTCATCGGGATGTAGTACGCCTCCATGCGCCCCGCGACGATCTTCAGGATCTCGTTCCGCGTCAACATCCGGCCCGCTCTGGACTCGGCTCTTCCCAACACCTCCATGATCATCTGGTTCCATTCGCCGGGCCATGTGCGACCCAGCTTCCAGTCGCCACCACCGTGAATGGCCTCGTGATGCGCCTGCTCCAGCCTGACGCAGAACTCGTCGATGTCCATCTCGCCGGTGAAGCCGCGCTTCTCGAACCACTCGCGGAACTCCTTGGGCATGACGTGGTGCCGCGGCGGCTCTGCCATTCCGGCTCCTGCCTTGCCCGTCCCGTGCATGGCCCCCACCTCGGGCCCATCGCCCAGCGCTTCGCGCACGCCCCGCGGCAGCTCGCCGTGCGCCTGCGCCAGCATCACCTGGCCCGCCTGAATCCGTACGGCGGCGCTGACGACGGGCAGGGAGAGGACGCCCGCACGCACCAACTGGCGCACCCACTCCACCCACTCGGCGGACACGACAATGCGCGTGCCCATCATCACGCCGTCGCCGCCTACCGCCAGGCCGATGCCGAGCAGGGCGGGAGCGGACGGAGGCACCGGGGGCAGTGAGAACCTCATCGTCGAGAGCATCGTGACAGTCTCGATGGTTTCCTTGAGCACCAGCACCTTCTGGAGGTTCTCCGCCGCCACGCGCATTCTCTCCACGGTGGCCACGAATTCCTCCGTGAGGTGGCCTGCCAGCGGGGGCACGTCTTGCGCCGCGGCCTCCACCAGCTCGTGCTCCCGGGAGGAGAGCGCCGTCATGGTGGGCGCGAGCAGCTCCTGCCTGCGCTCCATGTCCGCGAAGAGCGTCTCCACGGGGTAGAGGTGCTGTCTGAGCGCGACATCTGCGAGGTTGAGGAAGTCGAGCCAGACGGCGAGCAGGAGCGAGCCCACCATGGTGGCTTCCAGCCGTGGACCGGCCACGCGCAGCAGGGCGAGCTGCATGTCCGGGTCCTCCACCTGCGAAGCGGCGTTGGCCAGCCGGGTGGCGGCGGCGAGCTGGGCGTCAATCCACCGCAGTTGCTCGGTGCCGTAGTCGGCATAGCGGAGGAAGACATCGTTTGCGCTGGCGAGGCCCCGGCCACTGACCTTGAGCCGGGCGAGTTCGCTGGAAATGCGGCGGGTGGAGCCCGACACGTCGAGAACGGCACCGCGAAATGCCAACTGGGCCGCGAGGGCCTTCTGCTGCACCTCCCTCTCCGCGCTGTCCGGGCTCACCGCCGTTACCTCCACACGGGAGGCCCGGCGCCGGTGTAGCCGCTGCGGTGCCTCGGGCTCGGGCGGGGTGGGGAGGGCGTCTGGGGCCTCGACGCCAGGCCTCGCCACCGACACGGGCGGGACAGGCTCGTGTGGCGTGTAGCGCAGGCCCGTTCTCATGCCGGGCGGTAGTGTCAGTGACGTGCAGCCGGTGGACAGCAGGGCCAGGGCGAGCAGCAGGCCCGTCCACCGGGCCTGGGGCAAGTCAGCGAGCATTGTCCAGCCCTTGGATTTCGGAAGATGGAGAGGGTAGGGGATCGGCGGCGCGAAGATGCCCGACTGGCGGCGGTGCTCGAGGCCCCGTTCGTCGCGGGAGAATGGTTCACCCGGGTTTCGTGACTTCGCGGCGCTCTGCGCCTGAGTGGCTCTCAGGCCGGCGCGCCGGATCTCCTGGACTTCCGACTGTGGTCTTGAGCCCATGCATCAGGGTCCCCAAAACGGCGACGAAGCCCAGGGTTCGTTGGAGTACCCCGGGAACTTCGCGACAGCGTACACCTCGCCTGGGGGCGTCCCGGTTCAGTCCTTGAGCCACTTGATGAACCGATAGGCTCCGTAGCCAATAGCGGCTGCTGCGGCGGCAGGCGCAGCAACCGTCACGGCGACGCCGGCCACCATTCCTCCACCCACAGTTCCGCCAATGGCCGCGAGCCCGGAGGTAATGCCAGCCGCGCTGAGCCCACTCACTGTGCCCGCGACCGAGATGGCGGCAACGGAACCCCCGACACCTGTTACTCCTCCGATAACAGTGGCTGTCCGTCCCGTTTTGCGCGCCTCTCGTTCGTCCTCCGGAAGCGATGGGTCATCCCGGAGGACCTGATTCATGGCAATGCTCGTCACGGCGATAGGTGCGGCTGCGAGCACGCCCAGCCCACCGATAGCTCCAGCTCCGACAGCTCCTCCCACCGCGCCCAGACCCGACATGATTCCCGCACCGCTCAGGCCAGCGACAACACCCGTCGCGGAGACGACTCCCACCGAGCCCGCGGCGGCTGCTCCGACACCAACGGTTCCCGCGGTGCTCGACGTCGCATCTCGGACCTGTTCGCTCTGGCGCTCGCCGGTCTTACACCAGCGGGCGAAGTGCTCGCAGTTGTTCTCGAAGAGGTCGTAGAGGTTCTCGCCCATCCGGCTCCTGGCGCGACAGACCACCTCGTCATCGGAGAGGCACATTCCGTACTGGACGAGCTCCGGTGTTCCGCCGCTGAGAAATCGATCGAGTGGGTCCAATCGAACCACGGCGTTCTCTTTTGAGGCGAGTTCGCCCGTGTAGTGAATGACCTCGTTGGCTCCAACGAGGATGCCGTGGTGGCTGTAGATGCCGCGGTTCACCTTGATGTGATCGCCTCGACGCATGCGCCCCCCTCTTGCTCTTAATGGGAGCAGGAGCATACCTCCCTGAGGTACCCAGAGCCGCAGTGATCTCCACGACGATCAGCAGTTCGGCCTGAGGGAACATCGGGGATGTACTCCCTGGTAGGCGAGGTGCTCTCACATGGAGCGGCCCGTGTCGGGGTGGTGCCCCGTGCCAGCTGCTGGTCCGCAGGCGTGGTGGGGTGGGGGATCCACGGAGATTTTCTCCCCCACTTTTCCCCCACTCGGGGCGTGCCAGAGGCGGCCAGAACGGGCCATTTTCAGAGAGAAGAGCCTGGGGCTGCCCCTGCCCAGCTCCGATTCGTAATCAGTAGGTCCCCGGTTCAAATCCGGGTGTCGGCTCCAAAGAGAAGGGCCGGTCACGTAAGTGGCCGGCCCTTTTTGTTTTCCCCGCTGGGGTCACCGTCCATCGGAGGTGCGGCGTATCCACCCCTCGTGTTGACTCACGTCCGTCAGGTATGTGGTCACGTCCCTGGTTGAGCGCCTGGGCCCTCATCGTCCTCTTCCTGCAGTGCCGACCGGCGCGCCGACCGCGAAGGAACTGCTCACCTACTTGACGAGCTCGATCCTCGCCTTCAGCGGACCGGGCTCCCTCAGGGCTTCGACGCCACCGTCGAGCTTCCCGAGCGTGACGAGCCCGTTCGCATGGCCGGAGTCCCTGTAGAACAGGGCCAGATTCCCCCAGGGGGCGTAGTAGGTGATGTCTCCGGCCGAGGCATCGGTGCCTGGCGGCGTGCCCTTCGTGGACAGCCTCCTCGGCAGGTCGCTGATCTTCTCGGTTGCCGCGTAGTCCTCGAGGGTCAGGGTCAGTGGCAGCAGGGATACGAAGTCGCGAGTGGTCTCGTTGTCGCGCAGGGTGGCCGTCAGGACCTTCTCTCCAACCGTCAGTCGAATCTTCATGGTCTTTGCCTCAGTGGGAGCATGTTGCTGCGCATGGGCTGGGAGCGCCGACAGCGCGAGCGCGAAGACGAGAGAGGCGATGAAGACCACCCCGGACCGCGCCGCCCGCGCCGCACGGACGCGAGGGGTCGTCACGGGCGACGGCGAAGGGGTCACAGACATTGGCAAACCCTGGGCGCAGTGCCTCGGTGGGGCCTTCTCGGTGGTGCTCATGGTGCGTTCTCCTTTCAGGGCTGCGCGTCGTACTGCGCGTCGGTGACCTTCTCCATCCACTCGACGACCTTGCCGTCGAGCGCCTCCTGGATGGCCAGGTGGGTCATCGCGGTGGTCGGGGAGGCGCCGTGCCAGTGCTTCTGGCCGGGCGGAATCCACACCACGTCGCCCGGACGCATCTCCTCGACGGCGCCGCCCCACACCTGCACGCGGCCGACGCCCGCCGTCACGACCAGCCTCTGTCCGAGCGGATGGGTGTGCCACGCCGTACGGGCACCGGGCTCGAACGTGACGGAGGCGCCCGCGGCGCGTGAGGGCTCGGTCGCCTGGAACAGCGGGTCGATGCGCACGGCGCCTGTAAAGTTCTCGGCGGGCCCTTTGGCGGAGGGCTGCGAGCCGTTCCTCGTGATGCGCAGGGCCTGCGAGCCTCCGCGTGAGGCGGCCGGGGGAGCTCCCGGCCCTGAGGCCGCGCCCCCTGAGCTGGCCTGGGCGAATGTCAGGGCGAGCAGCGGAAGTGAGAAGACCGTCGCGGTGAGCAGCTTCATGTGCATCCTCCGGTTGGATGATGGGTGGTGACGGCGTAAGGGTCAGAACGTGCCGTCCGTCGACCTGGACAGGTCCGATCGTTTCGTCTTCATGTCACTTCCTTTGGGTGAAAGCGGCCTCACCGTGGCTTCGCGCTGAGCGAGAGCGGCTCCGTCTCGAAAAGCCTGCGCGCCGTGATCATGGACCTGGTGACGTCCACGTACTTCTTGAAGTGCGGCGACTCGAGGTGCTGACGGTATGCCTTCTCGTCCGCGTAAATCTCGAAAAACCGCAGATGGGTCGGGTTCTCTTTCAAGGCCACCGAGTAGATGGCCAGCACGCCGGCTTCGATGCGGATCGAGGTTTCGATCTCCTCCGTCACGGCGGCCTTGTAGGCTTCGAGCTGGGCCGGATCGATCTCCAGTTCGGCGATACGCACAAGCGTTTTGGCAGGCAACCGCGGCTTTGCGCCGAGCAGGATGGGCACCGCGTCGTACATTCTGCGGGCCAACACCATCTTGGCCGTGCCAGAGCGAAACCTCTGGAAATGCGGCGTCCGCAGATGCGCTTGATACGCGCTTTCGTCCGCGTACATCTCGAACACACGGATGCGGGCCGGGTTGCCTTTCTCTGCCGCGGCATGGAGGGCCAGCACGCCCCGCTCCATCCGAAGCGTCGCCACCGCATGCTCGCGAGCCGCCGCCTTGAAGCCTTCCAACCGCGCGGGGTCGATTTCCAGGTCCTCCAGTCGCACGAACGGGACCTGCGCTTTCTGGGCCAGGGCGGGCGGGCCAAGGCACAACGCCAGCGCCGACGCGCACACCATCAAGAACCGCCTGAGGTTCATGTGTATTCTTCACCCCTTCAGCGATCGATCAGGCGTTGCTGTTGTGGCGGGTAGCGGTCTCCGCTCGGCTTGATACGCGAGGCGCCGTCCTCGATCTCACGGAGATCGCTTGCCGTGAGCACGATGTCGGCGGCGCCTGCGTTCTCGAGCATGCGCGCCTGCTTCGTCGTCCCTGGGATCGGTACGATCCACGGCTTCTGCGCGAGCACCCACGCGAGCGCGATCTGACCGGGGGTGGCGCTCTTCTCCTTGGCGATCCGCGTGAGCAGCTCCACGAATGCCTGGTTCGCCTGAAGGTTCTCGGGCTGGAACCGCGGGATGGTGCTCCGGAAATCGCTCGAATCGAACGTCGTGGTCGGGTCGATCTTTCCGGTCAGAAAGCCTTTGCCGAGCGGGCTGAACGGCACGAAGCCGATGCCAAGCTCCTCGAGCGTCGGCAACACGCTCGTCTCGGGCTCGCGCCACCACAACGAATACTCGCTCTGGAGCGCGGTGACGGGCTGCACCGCGTGCGCGCGACGGATCGTCTGCGCCCCCGCTTCGGAGAGGCCGAAGTGTTTGACTTTCCCCTCGCGAATGAGGTCCTTCACGGCGCCCGCGACGTCTTCGATCGGTACCGCTGGGTCGACGCGGTGTTGGTAATAGAGGTCGATCGCGTCGACCTTCAGCCGCTTCAACGAGCTTTCGGCGGCCTGCTTGATGTGCTCCGGACGGCTATTGATGAGGCTCCATCTCCCTTCCCCTTCGTGCGCCGGCGCGAACCCGAATTTCGTCGCGATGACGACGCGCCCGCGGAACGGCGCGAGGGCTTCGCCGAGGAGTTCCTCGTTCGTCAGCGGTCCGTACACTTCCGCCGTGTCGAAGAACGTGACGCCGCGATCGACCGCTGCGCGGATGAGCGCGATCATCTCCTGGGTGTCCTTCGGTGGGCCGTAGCTCCAGCTCATGCCCATGCAGCCGAGGCCGATGGCGGAGACCTCGAGTCCTTGTCGCCCGAGCGTGCGTTTGGGGATCATGCTCCCTCCTTCTCAAAGAGCGTCTTTGCGCGGTTCACCGCCGACATCGCGTTCGGCCAACCGACGTAGAATGCGAGGTGCGTGATCATCTCGACGAGTTCCTCCTCGGTGACGCCGTTCTTGACCGACTCACGGCCCCTTGTCGCAGCGGCCCTGCCAGCCGCCTGGAAGCCGGGCGACCGGTACTCGCCCCGTCCGGTGCGCTGTTCGCTCGCCGTGCTGGCGTTGTTCTGGCGTGGCGTGGCCATGTTGCGCTCTCGGTGAAGCCTGGGGGCTCGCGTCCCCGTTCACGACAAGAGATATGTGGCGGCTGCGGGCTCGACTACGGGTGGCAGAAGCAACGGCCTGTCAAGCGCTGCTGTACAATGCACCTTCGGGTATGGCGGCGGCTCGGTCCAGAAAGTCCAAGGCGACTCATATGATGGATACGGCTCTCCTGCCGCAGCTTCAGGTCTTTCTGGTGGTGGCGCGCTTGCGTAGCTTCAGCGGCGCGGCCCGCGAGCTCGGCGTCACCCGCTCCGCGGTAAGTCAGGCGGTGCGGCAGCTCGAGGAGCAGTTGCGTGTGGTGCTCCTGACTCGCACGACCCGGAGCGTGGCGCTGACCGACGTAGGTCGGAAGCTGGTCGAGACGGCTGGGCCTGGCCTGGCGCAGGCGCTCGCTGCGGTGAAGGAACTCTCCGCTCAGCCCGGCGAGCTCGTGGGCAGGTTGCGGCTCTCCGTGCCGCGAGCGGCGGTGCCGCATGTGATCGAACCGGTCCTGCCTACGTTCCGCGCGCGCCACCCACGCGTGGAGGTCGAAGTCGTGCTCGAAGAGCAACTCGTGGACATCGTCGCGGGGGGCTACGACGCGGGCGTGCGGCTCAGCGAGATCATTGAGCGTGACATGGTGCAGGTTCGGCTCACGGAGCCGTTTCGCTTCGTCATCGTGGGCACACCTGAGTACCTGGCGCGGCTCGGGGTGCCTCAGCGTCCCGAGGATCTGCTGCGCCACGAGTGCATCACCTTCCGCTCGCCGACGACCGGAGCGCTCTACGCCTGGGAACTGGAGCGGGGTCGAAAGACGTGGCGCTTGCCGGTTCGCGGCGGCGTCGTCACGAACGATGGTCTGCTGTGCGCGTCGATGGCCAGGCTGGGCTTGGGGCTTGCCTACGCGTTCGAGCCCATGGTCATGGAGGATCTGCGCAGCGGGCGGCTTCAGCGGGTGCTCGAGCCCTACGCGCCCACGGTGCCCGGCTACTTCCTCTATTTCCCGAGCCGCGCACAGCGCACTCCCGCTCTTCGCGCGTTCGTAGACATCGCCAGGGAGTCACTCGTGCAGAGAAGGTGAAGATGGCGCGGTGAGCTGCGGAATTCGACCCGACAGCTCATCCTTGGGGAAGCTCTCGGGCGGTAACAGGCCCCTCTACTTCCCGACGCGGGCGTAGTTGCCCTTGAGGGCCACGCCCACCACGAAGCTGCCGGCGTGGCACTCGAACTCCGTGGTGCTCTTGAACTCGCTCCTCTTGTAGTAGCTGACGATGTCGACCACCGCGTTGGCGCCCTTCTTCTTCGCGGTGTCCTGCAGCGCGATGAGCGCCGACAGTGCCGCCCACTTGCAGCCGAACTCGTCGGACTTGCCCAGGCTGTTGGTCTTCTTGTTGCTCACCCCCTCACCGAGGGTCTCGACCACGGCCGGCGTCTTCGCTCCCGCGAGGTAGAACGCCACGGACTTGTCCAGCTTGCCCTTCGCCTCCGGCATCGCGAGGACGTCGGCCAGCTTGATTTTGTAGACCGTGTCGCGCGCCAGGGCCGGCGTCGCGAACGTCACGGCCAGAATGGACATGGCCATCCACTTCTTCATCTTGTCCCTCCCCTAGTCCCAACGGCGGAACACCAACGAGGTGTTGATTCCCCCGAAGGCGAAGTTGTTGCTCATGACGAGGTCCGTCTGGATGTTGCGGCCCTCGCCGGTAATGTAGTCCAGCGGCGCGCAGCGCGGATCCACCGCGCCCGGCTCGAGGTGGAGCGTCGGCGCGAACCAGCCCGAGCGCATCATCTCGATGGTCATCCAGGCCTCCAGCGCACCGCAGGCGCCCAGGGTGTGCCCCATGTAGCTCTTGAGCGAGGAGAAGGGGACCCGCTCGCCGAACACGCTGTGGGTGCCGGCCGTCTCGGCGATGTCGCCGTGCTCGGTGGCGGTGCCGTGGGCGTTCACGTAGCCGATGTCCGTGGGGGACACCCCCGCGTCCTCCAGGGCCAGCCGCATGGCGTCGGCCATGGTGGGGGCGTTGGGCTGGGTGACGTGCCGGCCGTCGTTGTTGGTGCCGTAGCCGAGGACCTCCGCGTAGATGGGCGCTCCGCGCGCACGGGCGTGCTCCAGCTCCTCGAGCACGAGGGTGCACGCCCCCTCACCGAGCACCAGCCCCGTCCGAGCCGCGTGGAAGGGCCGCGGGGTGAGGTGCGGCGTGTCGTTGTTCTGGGTGCTGGTGGCGAAGAGGGTGTCGAACACCGCCGCTTCCGTCGCGTCGAGCTCCTCGGCGCCGCCGGCGAGCATCGCCACCTGGCGCCCCAGCTTGATGGCCTCGTAGGCGTAGCCGATTCCCTGGCTGCCCGACGTGCACGCGCTGGAGGTGGTGATGATGCGCCCGGTGATTCCGAAGAAGACGCTGATGTTCACCGGGGCCGTGTGCGCCATCATCCGGATGTAGGTGGTGGCGGTGATTCCCTCGGTGGTCTTCTCCGTGATCATCCGGCCGAAGTCGGCCATGTTGGCCGGGGTGCCGGAGGACGAGCCGTAGGCGATGCCCATCTTCCCGCTCTTGAGCAGCGGGTCTCCCAGCAGCCCCGCCGACTGCAGGGCCATCTCGCTGGCGCGCGTGGCCATCAGCGCGACGCGGCCCATGCTCCGCGTGGCCTTGCGGCTGTATGTCTGGGGTGGGAGCTCGAAGGGAGCAGCGGGCGCGCCCACCCGCGTGTTCAGGCCCTCGTACACCTTCCACTCGTCCATGGTCTGGACGGCGTTGCGAAGCGACCTCAGCCTCGCCTCCACCGTCTTCCAGTCATGGCCGAGCGGGCTGATGGCCCCGATGCCGGTGACGACAACCCTCTTCATCCGAACAATCCCCCGTTCACGGAGATGACCTGCCGAGTGATGTAAGCCGCGTCCCTGCCCATGAGGAAGCTGATCGTCGCGGCCACCTCCTCGGGAGTCCCCATGCGCCGGGCGGGAATGAGCTTGAGTGCCTCTTCCACCACGTGCGCCTCCACCATCTCCGTCTCGATGAGACCGGGGGCGACGCAGTTGACGGTGATTTCACGGCGGGCCAGCTCGATGGCGAGCGCCTTGGTGGCGCCGATGATGCCGGCCTTCGCCGCGCTGTAGTTCACCTGCCCCCGGTTGCCCATGAGCCCGGACACGGAGGAGAGGGTGACGATGCGTCCGGGCTTGCGACGCCGGACCATCGGCATCGTGAGCGGGTTGAGCACGTTGTAGAAGGCGTCGAGGTTGGTGTGGATGACCGCGTCCCAGTCCTCGGCGGGCATGGCCGGAAAGGCGTTGTCCCGGGCGATGCCCGCGTTGCACACCACCCCGTAGTAGCAGCCGTGCTCCTCGATGTCGGCAAGGAGGGCCTGCGCGGTGGCGGCCCGGTCCGCCACGTCGAACTGCAGCACGCGGCTGCTCCTGCCGAGCTCGCGAATCTGCCCGGCCACCGCCTCGGCCTCCTCGCGCCGGCTGCGGCAGTGGACGACCACGTCGTAGCCATCACGGGCCAGGCGCAGGGCCACCGCGCGACCGATGCCCCGGCTGGAGCCCGTCACCAGTACCGTGTTGTCACTCATTCCCCAGCCCCTTCGGGTGGCTCGAACACCGTCAGCGCGGCGCTCGCCACTGTCTCACCCTCGATGTCGATGGTGCAAGCAAACTGCCCCAGGCCGGACTCCGCCCAGAGCTCCTGACGGACCTGGATGCGAAGCCGTTCGCCCGCCCTGAAGACGGGGCGGCTGCACGAATAGCGGCGCGTCCCCAGCAGGAAGCCCACCTTCGGCGCCTCTCCGCGCAGCCGGGCATTCCATCCGGCCCACGCCCCCACCGTCTGGGCCATGAACTCGATTCCGACCCAGCCCCCCACGCCTCCGTCCCGGAAGAAGAGGCAGTCCTCGCGGATGGTCACCTCGGCCACCATCCCGGAGGCGTCGGCCTCCAGGGCGCGGTCGATGAGGCGCATGGGGCCGTTGTGCGCCACCAGGTCGGCGAGCGCGTAGTCGATTGGAGTTCCCATCAGGCACACCCCAGGAGTAGCGCGGCGTTGCTGCCGCCGAACCCGAAGGAGTTGCTCAGCGCATAGCGGGGCGGACGGCCCAGGCTGTAGCCGGCGGGCACCAGGGCCAGCGCGGGAAGCGCCGGGTCGGGCTCTCCATCCCACCAGTGGGGGGGCAGCAGCCCGGCCGGGTTGTCGGTGAGGGTCAGCCAGCAGAAGGCGGCCTCCAGTGCGCCCGCGGCCCCCAGGGTGTGCCCGGTGAGCGGCTTGGTGGAGCTGGACGGAACGTCTCCGCCGAGCAGCGCGTGCACCGCCCGGCTCTCCATCGCGTCGTTGAGGGGCGTGGCCGTCCCGTGGAGGTTGACGTAGTCGACGTCGGACGGGGCCACGCCTCCGCGCTTCAGCGCCGCCCTCATCGCGGCCAGCGCGCCCCGGCCGCCGGGCTCCGGCGCGGAGATGTGGTGCGCGTCGGAGGACTCACCCCAGCCGGCGATCCGCACCGGCCCCGGCTCCCGCGTCATCAGGAAGAGGGCCGCGCCCTCGCCGATGTTGATGCCGCGGCGGTGGACGCTCATGGGGTTGCAGCGCGCCTCGCTCACCGACTCGAGCGCGGAGAACCCGGCGACGGTGAAGCGGCACAGCGAGTCGGCCCCTCCCGCGATGACCGCGTCGCAGACGCCCGCGCGCAGCAGTCGCGCGGCGCTGGCCAGCGCCTTGGCGCTGGAGGAGCAGGCGGTGGAGATGACGAGGGCCGGCCCCGCCAGGCCGAGCAGCCCACTGAGAGCCATGGCCGGTGAGCCGAGCTCCTGCTGCCGCAGGTGGAAGGAGGGGGGAAGCGCGCCGTGGGCGGCATGCGCCACCATGGCGGTCTCGCTCTCCCCGATGCCGGAGGTGCTCGTCCCCAGGACGATCCCCACCCGCTCGGGACCGAAGCGGGCGATGGCCGCATCCACCTCGGAGCGGATGTCCGCCAGCGCGGTGAGCAGCAGCGCGTTGTTGCGGCTGCGCAAGGGGGGCGCGAGCACCTCCATGTCGGCCAGCGGCGAGGTGACCTGGCCCACGTGCAGCGTGCGAGCGGCGAAGTCGTCGCTCGGGGCCACACCGCTCGGCGTGCCGGCGAACAGGGCGGCGCGGACCTGGTGCCTGCCCGCTCCCGGGGCGCACACGAGGCCCAGCGTGTTGAGGAAGACCGGCCGGTTCATGGGGTCATTCATCGGGGTTGCGGCGCGATTGGATGGACAGCCGGTAGTGCTCCGCCTCATTGCGCAGCTCGGCCCCACCTTCCCAGCGGGGATGGCCATCGTAGCGCACCACCACCTTCTTCTGTCCTGCGTAGAGGAGCGCCCGGCTGCCCGGCGAGTCCTCCAGGGTCCAGCCGGGGGGCAGGGCGGCCCGGACACCCTCGGCAGGCCAGTAGACGAGCTGGATGTCCCGGAGCACCCGGGCCGCCTGGAGCTGGGAGGGGACGAAGGGCGCCCGCTGCTCCTCGAGGTGCTGGCCGTCCCAGAGGAGGGTGAAGACGCGCTGGCCGAGCGCGAACCCGGCCAGCCGCAGCTGCTCGGCATCGACTTCCAGCAGGGCCTCGAGCGAGCGGGCCCCACCGGCATCCCGGGCGTGCTCGAACGTCAGTTGCTGCGTGAGGCTCACCGGCTGCCCGAGCCCGGCCGGGGGCAGCCGGAGCTCGGGCAGGGCCTCCTCCCGCGCCGCGGGTCGCGTCGGGCGCGCGGCGCAGGCGGTCAGGGCCAGCAGGGCAGCGGCGGCAATCAGGCGGCGCACAGCTCTCCGAGCACCTTGAGCCGCCGGTGACTCTCCGCCACGAAGGGGTTGGCCTTGTCCCAGGCGTAGCCCGCGAGGATGGCGGAAATCATCCGGCGGACCTCCGGCGACTGGTTGGGGTGGAAGAGAATCCGCTGGAACTCGCCCGTGTACCAGGACTCGACGAAGGAGCGGAACGTGTTGACGCCCTCCTTGAGGGGCTGCGCGTAGTCGCGCTCCCAGTCCACCGCCTCGCCGGCACGGCTGCGCTCGAGCGCGGCCACCGCCAGACTGGCCGACTTGAAGGCGATGGTCACGCCCGAGGAGAAGACCGGATCGAGGAACTCACCGGCGTTTCCGAGCAGCGCGAAGCCCCGGCCCCACAGCGACTTCACGTTGGCGGCATAGCCGGTGAGCTTGCGCGCCGGGGTGTCCCACACCGCGTCCTTCAGGACGGAGGCGAGTGCGGGCGCCTCGTTGACGATGGCCCGCAGCCGCTCGAGGTCCGTGCCCTGGTACTTCTCGAGGAACTCCCGCCTGGCGACCACGCCCAGCGAGGTACGGCCGTTGGCGAAGGGGATGGTCCAGTACCACACGTCCACGTGCTCGGGGTGCACGGAGACCAGAATCTTGTTCCGGTCGAAGACGCCGGGCGCCACCCGGTCCTCGATGTGCGTGAAGATGGCGCCGCGCACGGGGAAGTTGGACGGCGTCTCCAGTGAGAGCAGCCGCGGCAGGACGCGGCCGAACCCGCTGGCGTCGAGCAGGAAGTTGGCCTCCACGCCATAGGTCTCCCCCTCGGGGGAGCGCACCGTCACCCGGGGCTTGTCCCCGTCGAGGTCCACGGCGGTGACCTCGTGCCGGAAGCGGAGGGTGGCGCCCATCCGCTCGGCGGCCTTGGAGAGGATGTGGTCGAACGTGGCGCGCTCCACCTGGTAGGTGGTGCCCCAGCCCGGCGAGAACTTCTCCCGGAAGTCGAACTGCGTGTACGTGCTGCCGCGGGCGAAGGCCGCGCCGTTCTTGAACTGGAAGCCCGCCTCCACCACGTCACGGAGCATGCCCGCCGCCTCGATGTACTCCATGCTCTGCGGCAGCAGGCTCTCGCCGATGGAGAAGCGCGGGAACTGCTCCTTCTCCAGCATGAGCACCTCGCGCCCGTGCTTGCGCAGCAGACCTGCCGCCACCGAGCCAGCGGGGCCCGCGCCGATGACGAGAACGTCGGTCTTTTCAGTCTTCATGTTCTTTCCTGGTGAGGAAGGGGTCTGAAACAGGGGGTCAACATCCAGATGGTCACCTCACCGACCAGCATGGTGAGGCCGAAGGAGCGCAGGGCCGGGGTGGCCGAGAGGGCCAGCAGCCCGAAGGAGAGGAAGGTGCTCACGCCGGCCAGCGCGACGGCGAGCCACGTCGAGTCGTCGCCGGGGTGCTCGAGCAGGAAGATGCCGTAGTCCACGCCCATGCCCAGCAGGACCACCAGCCCGAGCACGGTGAAGAGCTGCAGCGGCTCGCCCATCCACCCCAGCACCCCGAGCGTGACGAGGCTCCCCAGTGCCGAGGGGACCCAGGCCCGCAGGGCCTGGCGCCGGAAGCGAAGCGCCAGCAGCACCAGCACCGCGGCGTAGCCGGCCACGAGCAGGCCCGTCATGACGCGGCGGTAGCGCCCGAGCAGCCGCGAGACCTCCTCGGTCTTGTCCACCCAGCGCACGCCCTGCAGGCCGTCCGCGGCACGGGCCAGGCGCGGCAGCACCGACGCGTCGTTCAGGCCGTTGAGCATCAGCACGCTGAGCTGCCGGTCGCCCACCTGGCCCAGCCACTGCTGGCGGACGGCCCGGCCCACCGGGCTCGAGAGCAGCTGCTCGGGGGTGAGCGTCCCCGCGGCGAACGCGGCACGCTGAAGCTCCTCGCCCGTCGCGGTGGCTACCGCGGCCAGCACCGTCTGCTCCGCGCGGGCGCTGAGCGCCTGGTCCGCGCGCTGCTGCTCGGCCGGGGGCAGCCAGTCGGAGACCGCGCGGTAGCCGGCCAGTGCGCCCTCGGCGACCAGCGCGTCCAGCCGCTGCTTGAGCGCGGACTCGCGCACCAGGGTCTGCTCGGCATCCGCCCCCTCGACGAGGAAGAACTGGGCGGGGCTGGGCAGTGCCAGCAGCCGTCCCAGCTCGCGCTGGTCCGCGACCAGGGCCGCGGGCGCGTTCTGCAGCTGGCGCAGGTCATCGCGGCTCTGGAGCCTCCACAGCCCTCCGGCGGTCAGCACCAACAGCCCGCCGAGCACCAGCCCGGAGCGGAGCCCCAGGCCGAAGCGGGGCCAGCGGCCCAGCGCGGTGGAGACCCGCTCGGCGAAGCGGGTGACGGGCAGCTCGCCGTAGTCGGCCAGGGGGAACCAGCAGACCACGGTGAGGAAGGCGCCGAGCAGGCCCGCCGAGGCGAACACCGCCATCTGGCGCAGCCCCGGGAAGGGGGCCAGCCCCAGCGCGAGATACGCCACCACGCTGGTGAGCAGGGCCAGCGCCATGCCCGGCAGCAGGCTGCGCATGAGCGAGCGGCGCTCCGAGGCGGGTCTGCCCGTCCGGGCGGCGAAGTAGTGGAACCCGTAGTCCTCGGCCACGCCCACCAGGGTCGCGCCGAACACGAGCGTGAGGAGGTGGACCCGCTCGAAGAGGAGCGCGGTGACGCTCAGCGCGATGGCGGAGCCGACGAGCAGCGACACGCCGATGAGCACGATGGGCCGCACCGAGCGGAAGGTCAGCCACACCAGCAGCAGCACCGCGAGCAGCGAGCCCAGGCCGATGGTGGACATCTCCCAGCTCGCCTGGGCCGCGGCGGCCTCGACATACAGCGGCACGCCGGCAGCCACCAGGCGCCCTCCCGGAACGGCGGAGAGGACCGCGGCGCGTGCGCGCGCCACGGCGGCGCTGACTGCCCCCTGCTCGCCGAGCGCGAAGGAGGAGACGGTGCCGCGGTAGGACAGCAGCACCCACTCACGGCCCTCGCCCGAGAGCCACAGCCGGCCCTCGCGGGGGCGGGCCACACTCTCCGCAGCGCGCGCCGCCCACCAGTCGGGCCAGAGGCCGAGCGGGTCGGCGTTCCACGCCGTCAGCCGCGGTCCGGCCGGCTGGTAGAGCTTCATCAGCGCCGTGGCCTCCAGCTCCTTCTCGCTCGCGCGCGCCAGCCACTCCCGCTGGCCGGGCGTCAGCAGCCGGTCGCGGTAGGGCAGGTAGAACGCCACGGCGTCCTCCAGGGCGGAGGCATCCAGGGCGGAGGGCTCCAGCGGCGCGCCGGAGTCCGAGAGCGCGCGGGCCGCCACCTCCGCGGCACGCTGGGCAGCAGGCCAGTCGGGGCCGCCCACCAGCAGCACCAGCTCGCGTCCGGCCTCGTCGGCCAGCCTCCGGGTGGCGGCGCCCACCTCCGGGGCCTGCTCGTCCTCCGGCAGGAGCGCGAGCACGTCGGTGTCCAGGCGTGTTGAGCGCCAGAAGGAGACCTGGTGCATGCCCACGGCGAGCACGAGCACGGCCCAGAGGATGGCCAGTCTACTTCCCAAGGCGCTCGAGCTCCGCGGGGCCGGGCGGCGGCGTCTGCGCCAGCTGGTCGAAGAGGATGCGGGTGGAGTCGCCCCGGACCTCCTCGAGCTCGACCTGGCGGACGAACGTGTCTCCCTCGAGCCGCACGCGCCGGAACAGCCGGGACACGCTGGCGTCCGTCGGAATCAGGGTGAGCTTCCACCCTCCCTTGGCGACCAGCTCGCCCTCGAGGCGGAAGCGCGTGGCGAGCACCGACAAATCCCCGGAGACCAGCGCGAGCAGCAGCTCGTTCACCGCGGTGAGCGCCGGCTCCCGGGTCGACTCCAACTGGTACGCGGCGCCCCCCTCCTGCTCCGCACGCAGGGACTTGCGGGTGACCGTCAGGCTCGAGGCAAAGGGGCTGCGGGTGTTCCAGAGCACCCCCTGGTCGCGCACGACGAGGAAGTCACCGCGCGAGACCAGCGGCTTCTTGAAGCCCGCCACCGTCTTCTGCTGCTCGAAGCTGCCCCGCAGGACCGGCGCATCCACCAGACGCGCACGCACGTCCGCCGCCAGGTCGGCCGCCAGGGCAGGGGTGCAGAGGAGGAGCCACAAGAGCGTCAGCAGGCGTCTCATTCCGGGCGCACCCCCAGGCGCTCCCACAGGATGGAGGGGCAGACGTACTGCAGCTCCCGGGTGGCGATGGAGACCGCCACCTGGATGGTGTGGGCCTCGGTCACCTTGTGGCCGGAGAGCGCGTCGCGCACCCGGTAGTCCACCCGCAGGCGGTTCTCCCACTCGGTGATTTCCGCGCGGATGCGCACCTTCTGCCCGAACACCATGGGGGCCACGTACTTCACCCGCATGTCGACGATGGGCCAGAGGAAGCCGGACTCGCGCATCTGCGGGTAGTCGTAGTCGAACTTCGACAGCAGCGCGCAGCGGGCCAGCTCCAGGTACTTCACGTAGTTGCCGTGCCAGACCACCTCCATCGGGTCGAGGTCGTGGAAGGCGGGCGACAGCTCGATTTCGTGGCTCAGGTCAGGCTTCATACAGCTCCCACTCCCTCCGCTGGATGGCCCCCAGCAGCGCCTGGAGGTCGCGGTCGAGCGCGCGATCCTCCACCACCAGCGGGATGCGCCTGTTCAGGTCCGACTCCATGGACGAGAGGGCGGGCCCGAGCTTCATTTCGCCGTCGAGGCGCCGGCGCAGGGCCAGACCCTGCCGGCTGGCGATGAGCATGGCCGCCACCACCTGCTCGGTGAGCTCCAGCACCCGCAGGCAGTCGCGCGCGGCGATGGTGCCCATGCTCACCTTGTCCTGGTTGTGGCACTCGGTGGAGCGGGAGAAGACGGAGGCCGGCATCGTCTGCTTGAGCGCCTCGGCCGTCCACGCGGACACGCTGATTTGCAGCGCCTTGAGGCCGTGGTTGATGGCCGCGCGGGGCCCCACCGCGCCGGAGAGGTTGGCGGGCAGGCCGTGGTTGAACCGGCTGTCCACGAGCAGCGCGAGCTGCCGGTCGAGCAGGTCAGCCACGTTGGCCACCGCGTTCTTCAGCCCGTCCATGGCGAAGGCGATGTGCCCGCCGTAGAAGTGGCCTCCGTGCAGCACGCGCTGCCCATCGGGGTCCACGATGGGGTTGTCGTTCGCGCTGTTGAGCTCGTTCTCGATGAGCGTGCGGAAGAAGGGGAGGGCGTCCTCCAGGACGCCAATCACATGGGGCGCGCAGCGCAGCGAGTAGCGGTCCTGCAGGCGCTGCTCGTTGCGGCTGGGCCGCTCGGAGGCCAGGTCCTCCCGCAGCCGCGCCGCCACGCGCTGCTGGCCCGGGTGGGGCTTCACCGCGAAGAGGGCCTCGTCGAAGTGGTGCGCGTTGCCGGCGCTGGCCAGGACGTTGAGGGCGGTGATGCGGGTGGCGAGCCGGCACACGTAGTCGGCGCGCTGCCACGCCAGACAGGCCAGGGCGGTCATGACCGCCGTGCCGTTCATGATGGCCAGCCCCTCCTTGGGACGGAGCCGCAGGGGCGTGAGGCCCAGCTCGCGGAACACCTCCGCCGTGGGGCGCCGCGCGCCGCGGTACCACACCTCGCGCTCGCCGCAGAGCACGGCCGCCACGTAGGAGAGGGGGGTGAGGTCTCCGCTGGCCCCCACCGAGCCCTCGGCGGGGATGAGGGGCAGGATGTCGTGCGCGAGCAGCAGCTCCAGCTGGCGCAGCAGCCCCAGGCTCACGCCGGACACCCCCTGCGAGAGCGAGGCCAGCCGGGTGGCCAGCACCGCCCGCGTCTCCTCCGGCGTCAGCAGCCGGCCGGCTCCGATGCCGTGGTAGGTGTAGAGGTGGTGCGGCAGCTCCGCGACCAGCTCCGGCGGGATGGCCACCGTGCAGGAGTCCCCGTACCCGGTGGTGACGCCGTAGATGACGCCCTCCTCCGCCAGCAGGCGGTCGAGGAACTCCGCGCCACTGGAGATGCGGCGGCGGAACTCCGTGGAGGTGCCCAGCTCGGCGGTGCACTCGCGCCGCGAGATGCGGACCACGTCCTCGAGGGACAGCCGGGTCCCGTCGAAGCACACCGTGTGCTCAGGGCTGAAGGCGGGCAGGGGCAGAGACATGCGCTTGGTCCCAGAAGGGGAAGAAGTTGAACCAGTCGTAGGGCGCGCGCTCGAGCAGCGCCGTCACCCGGCGGGCGTAGTGGCTGGCGTAGCCGCTCAGCGCCGCCTCCCGCCTTCCGCGAGGCAGCTCCACGCGCTCCGCCAGGCACTCGAAGTGGATGGTGTAGCCCCGCCCCTCGTGGATGCACACCAGCAGGTAGAGGGGGCACTTCATGAGGGAGGCCAGCACGTAGGGGCCCACCGGAAAGGGCGCGGGATGGCCGAGGAACTCCGCCCGCACCATCTGGGCGGAGCCCACCGGAATGCGGTCCCCGGCAATCACCACGAACTCGCCGGCGGAGACGCGCTCGTGCAGCGCGACAGCCGTGGCCGGGCCGAGCTCGGTGACCTCCATGAGCTGGAACCCGCTGTCGGGGTTCAGCCGCTGCAGCAGCCGGTTGAAGCGCACGGCGTGCCCGGTGTGCACGAGGATGGTGAGCTTCACCTCGCCGCGGCGCTCGGCCATCACCCGGCACAGCTCGAGGCACCCCATGTGGGCGGTCACGATGATGCCGCCCCGCCCCTCCTTGGCCGCCTCGTAGAACTGCTCCCGTCCCTCGGTGCGGATGTGCTCGAAGCGATAGCGGCCGCTGACCGCCAGCAGCTTGTCCAGCATCGTCTCGGCGAACGCCGTGACGTGGCGCAGGCTGTCCCTCCAGCCCGGCTTGCGGCCGAGCGCGCCGGTCGCGCTCTGGACGCGGTCCAGGTATTGGAGCGAGGCGGCGCGGATGGTGGGGCGGGCGAGCCAGTGCAGCGCGACCACCGGAGCCAGGCACAGGCGGAACGGCCAGCGCCCCAGCAGCCGGTGGACCTGGTACAGCAGCCAGATTCCGGCCACGAAGGTGCTCTCCCCCATGTCCGCCCAATGGCGCGTCTTCATGAGGCCACCTTGCGCCACAGCAGGAGGGGCAGCCGCAGCAGCATTCCGCAGAAGAGCTGCGCGTGCATGCGGGAGATGCGCACGTTGTCCCGCAGCACGTCGAAGTGGGAGATGCCGTCGGCGGGGTAGTGCACCCGGGTGCTCTGGTTGAGGATGCGCATCCCCCGCCAGAACAGCCGCACCAGGACCTCCACGTCGAAGTCCATCCGCTTGCCGAGCTTCACCGAGTCGATGAGCGCCACCGTGGGGGCGAGCGGATACACGCGGAAGCCGCACATCGAGTCGCGGATGGCGAGGGAGAGGGTGTTGATCCACACCCAGACGTGGGTGAGGTAGCGGCCGTACAGCCGGCCCTTGGGCACCGACGCGTCGTAGATGGGCGTCCCGCAGACGAGCGCGTCCGGGTTCTGCTCCGCCAGCGCGAGGAAGCGCGGGATGTCGCCGGTGTCGTGCTGCCCATCCGCGTCGATCTGCAGCGCATGGGTGAAGCCCCGCTCCTTCGCCGCGCGCAGGCCGGCCATCATCGCGCCGCCCTTGCCCTGGTTCTGGGGAAGGCGGACGAGCTGGATGCCCTCGGGGTCGGCTGCCGCCAGCCCGTCCAGCACCGCCGCGCACTGCGGCCCGCTCCCGTCGTCCACGAGCACGCAGGGCAGGCCATGGTTGCGCACCGCGGTGGCCACCGCCCCCACCGCCTCACCATGGTCGTAGACCGGAATGACTGCACAGGTCTTCATGCCCTGCCTCCGCCGAAGAGGATGCGGCCGTTGGCGTGATTGCCAGAAGCCGACGTGAGTTTGAAGCCGAGGCTTCCCCGCTCGGCATTCCAGGTGAGCTCCAGGGACAGGAGCGTGCCGGGCACGATGACCTGCTGGAACTTCACCGCCTCCATGCCGAGGAAGTCCGGGGGGAGCGCGAAGAGCTCGCGGCCGAACTGGATGGCCCACTCCAGCTGCGTGACGCCGGGCAGGATGGGCTTGCCGGGAAAGTGGCCCTCGAAGAAGGGCGAGCGGGAGGAGGCCTCCACCTCGAGCACGGCCTGGCTGTTGGTGCGCTCGCGCACGCGCATCTGCGGCCGGCGCGGGTCGAAGAGGGCGGCCAGCGCCGCTTCGGTCGTCTTCCCCTGGGGATTGACGGGCATCGCCTCCACATAGCGGAAGCGGCGCGGCAGCACACTGGGCTCGAACCGGCTCGACAGCGCTTGCCTGAGTGCTTCGTTCAGGGCCCGCTGTCCGTCCTCCGCGTGGCGCTTCCAGCCGGCCTCCTCCGGGACGGCAACGACCGCCAGGGTGAGCCGCGGCCCCGGAAGCGGGAGGACCCTCGCCTCGCGCAGCAGGCCCGTCTCCAGGAGGGCCCGCTCGACGGCGCCGAGCGAGACGCGCTTCTCCTCCACCTTCACGATGCGGTCGCGGCGCCCGAGCAGCTCGAAGCCCTCGCCCACCAGCCGCACGCGATCCTCGCTGTGGAACCACTCGCCCTCGGGCAGGTGGGGCGAGCGCACCCGCAGCACCTCCTCGTCCGCGGCCACCTCCACGCCCGGCAACACCCGCCAGGGGGCCGCGCCGTCCGTGCCGCGCTGGCGCCAGGCGACGCCCCCCGTCTCGGAGCTGCCGTAGACTTCGACGGGGGCCTGGCCGAGCAGTGCGCGGCAGCCGGGCAGCGCCTCCTCCGGCAGGGGCCCGCCCGAGGAGAACACCGCTCTCAGGTTGTCGCGCACTCCCGCCCAGTCGAGCTGCTGCGGCAGCCGCTTGAGGTGGGCCGGACTGGCTACCAGTGCGGCCGGGCCGTGCCGGAGCGCCGAGACGATGTCCTCGGGATAGGGGAGGCTGTGCGCCTCGAAGGGGCGCCCGGCGGCCAGGGGCCAGAGGACCCGGAAGAGCAGCCCGTAGATGTGCTGGTGCGACACCGTCGCGAGCACCCGGGCCTCACCCAGCTGTGCCCCCCACAGCTGCTGCAGGGTGGCGACCTCGTTGAAGAGCTGGGCCAGCCGCTTGGGGATGGCGGTGGGCTCACCGCTGGAGCCGGAGGTGTAGACCACCAGCGCCTGTGCGTCCGGAGAGAGCATCTGCCAGCCACCCTCGTCGCCCTGCGCGAGCGGCGCCAGCGGCGAGAGCTCCGGGGGCAGCCTCCCCGCGAAACCGTCCACCTGCGCGCGGGCCCGCGCCAGGGTCGCCGGCTGGGCGTCGGACAGCAGCCAGGCGCACCCGCCCGCGTGCCAGACGCCGAGCAGCGCGGCGGCGAACTCGAAGGTGTCCTCGAAGTAGAGCCCCCAGCGGCGGCCCGGCCGCGACGCGAAGGCCGCGCGCCAGCCCGCCGCCCGCGCGGCCAGCGAGGCGAAGTCCAGCACCCGGCCCTCGCGGAAGGCGACCGGATGAGTGGGCGCGCGGCCCCGGCTCAGGAGCCCTTCGAGTCCGCGGAACTCAGCCATGGGTCTGCCTCGCTCTCACCTGCCGCCGCACCAGCCACTCGCCGGCGAACAGCAGCCCCATGAGCACGTAGGCCACCAGCCCGTTGTAGAGCGCCCAGCCCGCGTCGCTGGCCCACAGGGCCGTGCAGAGCGCGATGCTGCCGTTGAGCACGAAGAAGCCGCACCACACCTGCGTCACCCGCCGCGTGTAGCGCACCCCGGAGGGCGGCAGGTCCGGCTCGCGCAACCGCGCCAGACGCTCAATCACACTGGGCGGGTAGGCGAGGCTGGTCGCGAACACCACGAGGAGCACCCCGTTCACCAGGACCGGATAGAGCTTCAGCGGCAGGGCGTGATTGCCCAGGATGCTGGAGGCAGCGAGCACACCTGCCCCCAGAGCGGCCACCAGCCAGACGCGCTCCCGCGTGGCCAGTGCCCGCACCACGGCCATGCCCACCAGGGCGAAGGCCATCCAGCGGGGCTCGAAGCGTCCCAGCCCGAAGTAGACGAGCAGGGGGTAGGCGACCGTCAGCAGGCCTATCAGGACTGGGCGAAGCACCTTCAAGCCGCGGCTGACTCGTTGAGAAGCGCGTGCAGCGCGTCCACCACGTCCTGCAGCGTGCGCACCGACTTGAACACCTCCGGCTCCAGGCGCTTGCCGACCACCGGCTTGAGCTTCACCAGCAGGTCGACCGCGTCGATGCTGTCGATGTCCAGGTCCTCGCGCAGCAGGGCCTCCGGCGTGATGCGCTCGGGCTCGATTTCGAAGGTCTCCCGCAGGATGGCCTTCAGTTGCTCGTACAGTTCCTGCTTGCTCATGGCACCTCCGTGAATGGTTATGGAGTCAGACGTTGCGGTGGGCGCTGACGAACTCCGCGAGCGCACGCACGCTGGCGAAGTGGCGCCGGTTCTCGGCCGAGTCGGCGGAGAGCTTCAGGCCGTACTGCTTCTGCATCGCCAGGCCGAGCTCCAGCGCGTCGATGGAGTCCAGCCCGAGCCCCTCTCCGAAGAGCGGGTCGGCGGCGTTGATGTCCGCCGGAGTGATGTCCTCGAGGTTGAGCGCCTCGATGATGAGTTCCTTGATTTCGTGTTCAAGCGTCTGCATGGCGTGTTTGCTCCTGCAAGAAGTCCGCTTGCAGCCGGGCCGTGAGCTGCCGGGCCGCGAGCGACTCGCTGACCTCCTCGGCGAGCAGCGGTGCCACGGGCAGGTCGTCACCGACCCGGATGGTGAAGGCCATGGGGCGGGGGGGCACCTGCCACCAGGCCGCCTCCTTGTTGAGGCCGAGCGGCTCGCAGCGGATGGTGACCGGGGTGATGTCGCACGGGCCCCGGACCGCGATGTTGGCGGCCCCGCGCTGCAACTGCATGGGGCGGTTGAGGCGGGTGCGGGTCCCCTCCGGGAAGATGATGAGGTTGTTGCCGGCCTTCACCGAGGCGATGCAGTCGCGCACCAGGCCGGGACCCGAGTCGTTGCAGAGATAGCCGGTGGCGCGGATGGGGCCGCGGGTGAACGGGTTCCTGGCCAGGCTCGCCTTCACCACGCAGTCCGCGTTCGGCACCAGCGCCACCAGGAACACGACGTCAATCAGCGTGGGGTGGTTGGCCACGATGAGCAGTCCCCGCCGGGCCAGCTTCTCCACGCCCTCGATGCGATAGCTCAGCACCCCGAGGCAGCGCATCCACTCGATGAAGAACCTGAAGCTGTGGTGCACCGCCAGCCGCGCCAGCCGCGTGAGCCGCGCCCGGTCCCGCACGAAGAGCTGCAGCAGCGGGAAGTAGACGAGCCACAGCAGCAGCCCCCCCAGGCCGAACGTCGCGAAGGAGATGGCCGTGGCGACGACACGCCAGCCGCGCTCGAGCTTCTCAAGCATGGCGTTGCCACCGCCAGTGTCGATGACCCACCGGATGATCGAACCGCTCCGCTCCCGAGACGAGGAAGCGGAGCACGCTCAGGTCCGGCGGAAGCGCGTCCGTCGGGGGCTGACCGCCGTCCGGCCCCACCAGGCAGGAGAGCGTGAACCTGGACGCCCCCTTGGCGGCCAGCAGGCGGCAGGCAAACGCGCGCGGGAAGTCCGCGGACTCCGCGAAGTGCCGCCAGGGCGAGGGGACCGGCTCGTCGTAGGCGACGACCAGGACGCTCTCGGCCCCGTCGGCCAGCAGGCCGCAGGCCTCGACGACGGCCGCCTCCACCGTCTCCGGTCCGGACGCCACGGCGCTGTAGGCGCCGGTGTGGCCCCGGATGATGGAGTAGAGGGCGCCAATCGCGTTGTGCACCGAGAGGCTGAAGGAGGCGGGCGAGAGCGGCTCCGACTTCGCCAGCTGCGTCAGCAGCTCCACCGAGCGCGCCAGGTCCCCGTAGCGGGAGGCGAAGACCACCGGGGTCTCCGCTGCGTCCGCCTGGCACCCGTACGCCGCCTGCAGCGCGATGCGTCCGAGGCGATCCACGCGACGGCGCATCATCGCCGGCACCTCGGTCAGGGCCGGAGTGCCCTCCGTCGGGAGTGGGTGCGGCTGCGCGAACCAGGACTGCCAGGCAGTCGTGTCGGTGAGCCCGGGAGCCCAGGCCGCCCACCGGTCGATGGCAAATTCAACAGTCATGAATAAGGGTTACGGGTCCGCCCGCCCCGCCACTGCCTCCGGACGTGAGGGGGTTCCTACCAAACCATCCAACACCTGACAAATGTCCCCAAAAGGAGTGAGTGCGATGGACACCCGCTCCCTGTCGTGCAATAGCACACACTGAGAGTGTGGGTTGGGGGCCTCGGCTCGCGCTGTCAGTGCAGGTGGCGCTCGAGGAAGGCGCGGTAGTGCTCCTGGGCGACGGGAAGCACGTCCCCGTGCTGGCCCCCTTCGACGAGGAGGAGCTCCTTGGGCTCGTTCGCGTTCGCGAAGATCTCCTGGCTGAACTCGAACCGGATGAGCTGGTCCGCCGTCCCGTGCGCGATGAACAGCGGCACGTGGATGGACCGGATGCGCCCGACGGTGTTCCAGGTGTCCTTGGCGATGAAGGAGATGGGGAAGTCCATCCGGGTCGAATCGCGCTTGAGGCCCTCCACCGACGTCATGGGCGCCTCGAGGATGAGCACCTCCGGTGGGTGGCCCTCGGCCCGCTGGGTGGCGGCGGCCGTCCCGAAGGAGTGCCCGTAGTAGATGAGGTGGGCCCCCGGCCCGCTGCGCTCCTGCAGCCACCGGAGGGCCGCGAGCGAGTCCTCGCCAATCCCCTCCTCGGAGGGAGGCAGGTCGGTCGAGGTCCCGAACCCGCGATAGTCGAACCCGAGCACGTCATAGCCGAGGTTGGACAGGCGCTTGATGCGCCAGAACTGCAGGCCGAGGTGGCTGCCTGCGCCGTGGAAGAACAGGATGGCGCCGCGGGAGGGTTGCACCTCCGCCCGGACGTAGACCGCCCCCAGGGAGATCTCCTCGTTCACCTGGATGCGGACCTCCTCGACCCGCTCCGCCGATACCACCTCGGCCGGCTCGTCCGACCCCAGCTCGAAGGCGTAGGCGGTCACCCGCGGTGGAACGTAGAGGAACGGGTCCATCTTGCAGCCGGCGGCCAGCGCCAGGACCAGCCAGAGGACCCACGGTCTCGGACTCATCGCACCTCTCCCGGTCGCCAACGGATGCCGAGGACCAGGCCCAGCGCGCCCTGTCCTGCCACGCCCACCCAGGGGATGACCGCTCGTTCGGTCGGATGGTCCGGCGAGAACCAGCGCGCCTCGGCCTGCAGCCCGAGCTCTCCGAACCACAGCTGGGCGCCCGCCGCGGGCGAGACGAGGATCGGCCCTCCGGCGAACTGCGCGAAGCCGGTCACCGAGGCATAGGGCAGCAGCCGCTCGCCGACGAGGTAGCTGGCGGTGGCGGTGGCCTCGAAATAGGCGGCGCTCTCCCTGAAGTCGGTGAACCCGAGCAGCCGTGCGGTCCCCGAGAGCGCGGGGAGGGCACCGCTCTGCTCGAACAGCAGGTAGGTGGAGCCCACGTCGAGCCCGGCGAGCCCCACCAACAGCGGGGTCAGGTGGGCGTGGGCGTGCACGTCGAGGCGGTCCGCCACGCCGTAGCTCGCGCCGGCCGTCAGGTGGGGCGCCGGAAAGGGAACGCCCCAGGAGGCGATGGGCCCCCCCATGTCCGCCTGGAGCTGGAGCTGACCCTTCGGCGTGGGCCGCACCGGACTGGTGTGCCCACATCCGAGCGCCACCACAGCCATGCAACACACCACCCACAGCGAGGTCCGCATCGCGGCGCGAGTATAGTCAACGCAGGGCGGATTCAGGAAGACGGATGAACGGGGACCTTGAAGGCCACCAGGTCCGCTTTGAAGATCATCTTTAAAGTGATTCAGCAGACTGCCCGCTACTGCGGTGAGCGGCCCGCCGGCATTGTTCTCTCCATCAGCAACCCGGTGCGGTGCTGAAGCCAGACGCAGAGCCGCAGGTCCGCCCGTTGGCGCGGGCCGCGGCCTCCGCGATGACCAACCCCCGCTGTCCCTGGAGAGTCCTCATGAACGCCCCCCGCAACCCGAAGGCCGGTATCGACGCCCTGCTCTCGCCCGACAACTGCGCGCTGATCCTCATCGACCATCAGCCCTTCCAGTTCGCCGGCCTGCGCAGCCACGACACCCAGACCATCATCAACAACGTGGTGGGCCTGGCCCGTGGAGCGAAGCTGTTCAACGTGCCGACGCTGCTGACCACGGTGCTCGAGGAGAGAGGTGGGCTGCTGCTCAAGCAGCTTCAGGACGTCTTCCCGGAGCAGAAGCCCATCAACCGCACCTTCATCAACACCTGGGAGGACACGCGCGTCACCGACTGGGTGAAGAAGACGGGCCGCAAGAAGATTGTCATGGCGGCGTTGTGGACGGAGATCTGCCTGGCGATGCCGGCCATCCAGGCGCTGGGAGAGGGGTACGAGGTGTACATCGTGACGGACGCCTCGGGAGGAGTGTCGCTGGAGGCGCACGAGGTGGCCATCCAGCGAATGGTGCAGGCCGGAGCGGTGCCCATCACCTGGACGGTGTTCGCCTCGGAGCTGCAGCGGGACTGGGCGCGAGAGGCGACGGTGCCGGGGCTGGCGAAGCTGCTGGTGGAGCACATGGGCAACGTCGGCACCAGCTTCGTGTGGGAGCAGCAGCTGCTCAACACGCCGGTTCCCAAGAGCTGAGGCGCTGCATCCCGGGGGCCGCCCCGTGCGGCGGCCCCCATGCGGTACGGCAACACCTTCTCACAGGTGTGAACGCGAGAACCGGACCATGTCCTTCACTCCGCTGAACGGGCTGCATTCCTTCGTCATGGTGGCGCGGCGGCGAGGCTTCTCGGCGGCGGCCCGGGAACTGGGAGTCTCGGTGGCGGCGGTGAGCCAGTCGGTCCGCAACCTGGAGTCGCGGCTGGGCGTGACGTTGCTGTACCGCACCACCCGCAGTGTCACCCCCACCGAGGCGGGGCAGCGGCTGCTGGAGCGGAGCGGGACGGCCCTGGAGCAGGCACTCGACGGCTTGCGCGCACTGGAAGGGCAGGGCGGTGAGGTGGCGGGCACGGTGCGGCTGGCGGTGCCCGCGCTGGCGATGGAGCAGGCCCTGGCGCCAGTCGTGTCCCGCTTCCTGGCGGCGTACCCGAAGGTGTCGCTGGACATCCAGGTGGACAACCGGCGCGTGGACATCGTGCGGGAGGGCTTCGACGGGGGCGTGCGGATGGATGCCATTCCGCAGGACATGGTGCGGGTGCGCCTGGGAGAGCGCTTCCGCTTCCTGGTGGTGGGAGCGCCCGCGTACCTGGCCCGGCGCGGCGAGCCCAGGACTCCGGAAGATCTCCTGCTGCACGCCTGCCTGGGCATGCGCGAGGAATCGACGGGAGCGATGTCCCGCTGGAACCTGGAGTCGGGGAAACGCTCGTGGCGGCTGCCTGTGGTACCGGTGCTGAGGTGCAACGACTGCCGGGCGCGGGTGGCCATGGCGGAGGCCGGCATGGGGCTGGCGTACGAGCCCGAGCCGGGTGTCCTCTCCCAGCTCCAGCACGGCACCTTGCGAATCGTCCTGGAGAAGTACGCGGCCTGGGTGCCCGGCTTCTTCCTCTACTTCCCCAACCGCAAGCAGGCGTCGCCCGCGTTCAAGGCCTTCATCGACATGGCGGACGGAGTCGCGTGAGGCCCCGTGGCCATGTCCGGGCGGCAAAATGTATCACAAATCCGAGGAACACACTCCATCTCCGCGTCCCTGTGTGGACTCATCAGGAGAAGGACATGGACAGGAAGTGGATCTTCGACAGAAAGAGTGCGTTCTCAGTCAACATGACAAGGATGAACCGGGGGAAATCCTTCCTCGGGCTGCTGGTGGGGTGTCTTTGCCTGCTCGCCGCGGCGCCGGCCAGCGCCTTCGATAACGCGGCCGCGGATCGGGTCCTCCAGGTCGCCCAGCAGAAGCTACGCGCCACGTCCTCGGACCCTCAGATACCAACGACCCAGTACCCCAAGGCCACGACCAACGGCCCCTGGAGGCTCGTACCCAACACCGCCAACATCGACTGGGTCCAGGGCTTCTTCCCGGGCCAGCTCTGGCTCATGTACGAGCAGGGGAGGGATCCCTTCTGGCGCACCAAGGCGGACGCCTGGACACGCAACCTGGAGCTCCAGAAGAGCAACACCGACCTCCGTCAAATCACCCATGATCTGGGCTTCAAGTTCATGACCAGCTTCGGCCAGGCGTACCGGCTGACGGGGGATGACTACTACCGGCAGGTGATGTTGACGGCCGCTGGCTCGCTCGCCAGACGTTTCAACCCCACCGTGGGCGTCATCGATTGCTGCGATTGGAATGACGGGACCTGGCACGTTCCCATGGTCACGGACACGATGATGAACCTGGAGCTGCTCTTCTGGGGGGCCCGGAATGGAGGCAATGCCGCCTGGAACGACATGGCGCTCCGTCATGCCCTGAAGACCGCGTCGGACATGGTCCGCGCCGACGGCGGCACCTTCCACGTGGTGGATTACAGCACCTCGGGCGCCATCCTCTCCCGGGGCACGTTCCAGGGGTACTCCAACAGCTCCACCTGGGCCCGAGGCCAGGCCTGGGCCATCTACGGCTTCACCATGGCCTACCGGTATACGCGTGACCCGCGCATGCTGCAGGCCGCGCAGAAGGTCACCGACTACTACCTGGCCCGGCTGCCGGCGGACTCCGTCCCCAACTGGGACTTCAACGCGCCCGCGGACCAGCAGCAGAAGGACTCCTCGGCCGCCGCCATCGTCGCCTCGGCGCTCCAGGAGTTGAGCAGGTACGTCAGCGACCCGGTCGTGGCCCAGCGGTACCGGAACGCGGCCCTGGCGACGCTCGACAGCCTCAGCTCCCCGGCCTACCTGGCTCCTGCCACCGGTGGCGGCCCCGGCATCCTCCTGCACGGCGTGGCCTTCTACAAAACGGCGATCAAGCCCACGGGAGAGGACATCGACAAGAGTCTCATCTACTCGGACTACTACTTCGTCGAGGCGGTGAGCCGCTTCAAGCTGTGGAGCCAGGCCGGATGGTTCTCGACGCTCGGCTTCCCCGAGAGCGTGCGAGGCCTGGGTACCGGCAACACCGGGGTACGGATCGTCGAGTTCGACGTGACGCCGCTCAGCAACCCCATTGATGGCGTGGTGGGTTACGCGGACACGTCGACCAACGTCACCGCCTACTCCAGCCTGGCCATGAGCATCCGCATGAACCCGAGCGGCTTCTTCGACGTGCGCCGGGGCGGAGCGTATGCCGCGCTCGCCAGCGTGCCCTACCAGGTCAACACCACGTACCACGTGCGCATGCGCACGGACCTGAACGCCAAGACGTACAGCGTCTGGGTGAGGCCTCCGGGCGGCAGCGAGGTGCTCCTGGCCGACCGCTTCGCCTTCCGCTCCGATGCACCCCCCACCGATGACCTCGGCAAGGTGTCTCTCAAGAGCGGTCACTTCAATGACGAGTTCCGGGTCCAGAACCACACCGTGCGGGCCGAGACAGCCAACCAGTAGGCCGGAGCACTCCATTTCCGGGCACCTCACGCGGCAGGAGAGGTGCCCGGCCCGTCCCTTTCACTTCTTCTGGCCGCTGTTCGCGGGCGGCGCGCGTCTTCGCCGGGCGGGGCGCACCTCCTCGTCCTCCAGCCCCTCCTCGGAGGGCGGGGGCGTGCGTTGCTCCAGCGCGCCGAGCGCACGCTCCACGAGGTCCAGCGCGCGGCCCAGCTCCTTCAGCTCCGCCGGGGAGGCGCTCGCGAGCTGGGCGGCCAGGTCACCGGTCAGCGCTTGCTGGACCTGCTGGCTCACCGCCAATCCGGCCTCCGTCAACACCATGCGGAGCCGCCGCCGGTCGTCGGGGTCGGCCTCGCGTCGCACGTAGCCCTGCCGCTCCAGGCGGTCGAGCAGTCCGGTGATGACGGCCGGCGTGACCAGCAGCCGCCGCGCCAGGAGCCTGGGAGAGAAGATTCCCTGACGGATGGCGTAGAGCATGGTGAGCTGGCGCAGACTCAACTCCCCGCGGAGCTGGCTCGCCTGCACGCTCGTGGCGGCCCAGCGGTGGAGCCGGGACATCAGCTGCAGCGCGCGCTCCGCGTGCTCGATGGGGGGGACGCTCCGGGTCATCGTTGCCTACGCCTGGGCGGGGGCGCACAGCCGCGCGCGCAGCGTGGCCACGGGGGTCTCCCAGTGCTCCTCGAACCAGAAGTCGAGGAACCGCGGGGACGCGCTGCCCCGGCGGAACGCGGCCCACAACCGCCGCAGGTACTCGGACCGCCCGACGCCGGACTGCGGAGCCTTGAGTTGTCCGATCGTGCCATTCAGCAGGACGAGCGCCGTGGTACGGAGCCCCAGGTTGCCCAGAACGTACGCCTGTAGCTCCATCTCGCCCACCACGTCCGTGCCGTAGCCCGTCAGCACGTGCAACAGGTCATGTGTCTCGCGGTAGCGCTTGGAGAGGAAGTCGATGTCGTTCTTGAGCTCGAGCGTCGTCTCGAAGGGAGAGATCTTGTTGTCGCGGTAGTAGCGCGCGAACTCATGGCCGAGCGTTCCCTCGGGCATGCGCTCGAACGCGGCCAGATCCAGTTCCCTGGCCGTCAGGGAAGGGCGTTTGGACAGCATGCGGCGCCCCTCCTCGCTGCGCTGGAGCTGCTGGGCGAGCGAGGCGTAGACGTTGACGTTCAGGCTCAGGTTGAACGTCTGGCCGTAGGTGGGATTCGTTGCGTCGTTCCTGAGCTCCTTCAGACACTGGCTCGCCACGCGCAGGCGGGTGAACAGGGAGGCGTTGTCGGGGAGGAAGAGGGTCTGGGAATCGCTCATGGGACCGGCTCACGGGGTTGGGAGTTGACGGGGACTCAGCGCGGACAATCTCGTTTCGTTCGTTTACGAGGCAAATGGTATACGAAGTAAACATCTGATCAAGGTGTATCCCTCGGTGCGTACCGGAGGGACGAACGGCTGGAGACCGGCGGGGCGGGTGATGCTACGAGCGCGGTCTCCGTCTCAGCACGCGGAGAGCAGCCGGGCCAGGCCCTGGCGTTTGAACGAGTCGACGATGAAGTCCACGAACACGCGCGTCTTCGCCGGCAGCTGCTTGTGCCCCGCGTAGTAGAGCGAAATCGGCCCGATGTCGGCGTGCCAGTCCGGCAGCAGCCGCACCAGCCGTCCCGCCTGCAGGTGCGGCAGCGCGTTCTGCATCGCGGTGAAGGTGATGCCCAGCCCCATCACCGCGCAGTGGGTGCACGCCTCCGGGTCATTGAGGAGCATGCGCGGGCGCATCTCGACGCCGACCTGCTCGCCCGCGCGGTTGCGCAACGGCCAGGAGCGGATGCGTCCGGTCTGCGGTGAGCGCATCAGGATGCCGTCGAAGTCCTTGAGGTCCGCGGGCTTCCGGGGCGGCTTGATCTTCGCCACATAGGAGGGCGCGGCCACCGCGATGATGTGCGCCCGGGCCAGCTCCCGCGCGGCCAGCCCCGTGGGCAGATCGAAGCCGCCACCAATCGCCGCGTCGAAGCCCTCTTTGATGATGTCCACCGGCCGGTTGTCGAAGTGCCAGTCCGGGACGACACCGGGATAGCGCGTGAGGAAGTCCCCCAGCAGGGGCACCACGAAGTTCTGTCCGAAGACGGGAGACATGCTCACCTTCAGCGTCCCCGCGGGCTGTCCCGCCGTCATCGCCACGTTGGCGACGGCCGTCTGGAGCACATCCAGCCCGCTGCTGGCCTCGCGCAGCAGGCGCTCCCCCGACTCCGTCAGGGTCAGCCCTCGCGTGCTGCGCTGGAACAGGCGCACGCCCAGGTTCGTCTCCAGCCGGGCGACGTTCTGACTGACGGCCGCGGGCGTCAGCCCCAGCGTGCGAGCGGCGGAGGAAAAGCTGGAGGATTGGGCGCTGCGGATGAACGATTCCAGGGTGACGAGCGTCTCCATGGAGGGGACCTTAAAGGCCGCCCGGTTCGCGTTGAAGATCATCTTTGAAGTGATTCAGCTGCCCATACCTGCATGACCCCTGACCGCCGGACTGCGACACCCCTCCTTTGGGAGGGGGCGAGGTAGAGCCAACACCTCTAGGCTCACCATGGATTGGACCTTGGTGTCCGCCCCCCCTGCTGGAGGAGTGCATGTCCTGGCTGCGTGCAATCGCCGTATCCGCGGTTCTATCGCTGTGCATTGTCGCCACTCCCGCGTCCGCGTCCTCGTCTCTGCGTATCGTCGACATCGCCACGCGTGATGGAGTGACTCTCAAGAGCGCCGTCTATACGCCGGATGCGCCGGGGCGATACCCGGCCATCATCTTCATCACCAGCTGGGCGCTGCCCAACCTGGAGTACTTCGTGCAGGCGCAGAAGTTCGCCGATGCCGGGTACGTGGTGGTGTCGTACACCCCGCGAGGCTTCTACGCGTCGGGGGGCGGCATCGACACCGCGGGGCCCAAGGACATCGGTGACCTGACCGAAGTCATCAACTGGACGCTCGTCAACACGCCCGCGGAGCCGACGCGCATCGGTGCGGCGGGCATCTCCTATGGCGCGGGGATGGCGCTGATTGGCTCGGCCTTCGATTCGCGCATCCGCGCCGTGGCCGCGTTGAGCGGCTGGACGGATCTGCCGTACTCGTTGTTCGCCAACCAGACGCGCCATCTGCAGAGCGCCGGGCTGTTGTGGCTCTCGGCGGAACTGACCGGGCGGCCTTCGGCGGAACTGCGGCAAGCCCTCTCGGACTTCTTCGCCAACCAGAACGTGCCCGACGTCATCGCCTACGCCCAGGTGCGCAGCGCCGCGACGTACCTGGATCGTATCAACGCGAACCGTCCCGCCATCCTCATGGCCAACGCGTACGGCGACAGCTTCTTCGGGCCGAATCAGCTCACCGACTTCTTCACCCGGCTGTCGGGTCCGAAGCGGCTGGAGCTCCGCCCGGGTGACCACGCCATCGCCGAGCTGACCGGCATCCTCGGCCTGCCCAATGACGCCTGGACGAGCACGCGGCGCTGGTTCGACCAGTACCTGCGTGGAATGAACACGGGCATCGCCTCGGAGAACCCGGTTCAGCTCCAGCTCCGGGGCCAGGGCTCTTATGAGTCGTACCCGTCATGGAGCGCTGTCTCGACGGGCACCGCGCGCTACAACCTGAGCGATGTGCACTGGTGGAGCCACGAGGGTGACCTCGCGGCGGGCTCGCAGGCGGGCTGGAGCGCGACGATCATCGCGGGCGACACCATCGCCAACGGAGGCCTGGCTCTGCTGACGAACGGCGTGGAGGCCATCACGGGTGAACCCCCCACGGCGTGGATTCCGGCGGTGGACCGGTCCAACGCGGCCGTCTGGCAGTCGGACTGGCTGACGAGTCCGCAACGCGTGCGCGGGGCCGCGCACCTGCGCCTGAACGTCACTCCGGGCAACTCCGGGCAGACGACGGTCATCGCGTACCTCTATGACACGGACTGGGGAGGGACGGGGAGCCTCGTCACGCACGTCGCGGTCACGCTCCGAGATGCCGTCGCCGGCCACCCCTATGCCGTGGACGTGGACTTCCCGGCGACCGTCTATGACATTCCAAGCGGCCATCGCCTCTCGCTCGTCATCGATACCGTCGATCCGCTCTACGCGGACAAGGCGCCGAGCTTCTCCACGGTGAAGCTCTCCTCGTCGACGAGCAGCCCGTCCTATGTGTCTCTGCCGTTGAAGTGAAACGAGGCACGCTGGAAATGAGAACGCCACGCCGGGGAGGTCCTCGGCGTGGCATCACGACTCGTCCCATCCGAGCCAACTCGCGGGAGGAGCCTACCCCGGCGCTGGCGCCGGGTGGCTCCGGGCCTTGAGCCGCCACGCATCGAGAGAGAGGCCATTGAAGCTGGCGGTGGCCAGGAGCAGGGAATAGAGGGTCGCGTAGATCATCTGCAGCCCGAGCGTCTCCCAGTCGCTCCGCAGGGCGGTGCCGAAGATGAGTGACACCATGACGAGGCCACCCGCGAACAGCGCGGTGCGCGTCAGCAGCCCGAGGGTGATCAGCGCGCCGAGGAGCGTCTCGATGAAGGGCAGCAGCAGCGCGAAGAGGCGCACCAGGGGGGAGGGGAGCCAGGTATTGGCGAAGAGCTGCACGAGGGTGTCGGCGAAGGCCGTGGGGTTGCCTATCCGGACCAGGCCATGGACGAGGATGTTCAGGCCGAGGGCGAGACGCAGCAGGAAGTAACCCGCCATCTCGTGGGTGATGCCGCGGAAGAAGAGCGAGGGGACATCGGACGGGGATGAAGTTCGCATGACGCTCTACTTGCGCTTCGTCCCGGCGGTTGCGAACGTGGGCCCGAGGAAAAACGCTTGTGCCTGAACGGAAAAAGCAGAGCCCGGTGCTTCTCGAGGGGCTGATGCCCCTGGTGGTGTTCGTGCGAGCCGTCGACGACAAGGGCTTTTCGGCGGCGGCGAGACGGTTGGGGCTGACGCCCTCCGCGGTGAGCAAGCAGGTGGCCCAGTTGGAGGAGCGGCTCGGGAGCCGGTTGCTCCAGAGGACGACCCATCATCTGAGCCTCACGGAGGCGGGCAGCATCTTCTACGAGCACTGCCAGCGGGTGCTCGGGGAACTGGAAGACGCCAGGCTCGCGATGGCGGCCCTGGATGAGCGCCCGAAGGGAACCCTGCGCATCTCGGCGCCCACGGTGCTCGGCGAGGTCCACGTCGGAGCCGCGGCGGCGGCGTTCCAGGATTTCTTCCCCGAGGTGCAGGTGGAGCTCGAGGCGAGCGATCGGGTGGTGGACCTCGTGGAGGAGGGCTTCGATGCCGCGGTGCGAATCGCCGGCACCTTGAAGGACAGTGGGTTGGTGGTCCGGCGCCTGGCGGCCGAGGAGCGCGTCCTGTGCGCGAGTCCCTTCTACCTCCAACGTGCCGGCAGGCCTCGCGCGCCAGAGGACCTGGCCCAGCACGAATGCCTCCTCTTCAAGCCCGGCCGGGTGGTGCGGGAGTGGCAGTTCCAGGGACCGGAGGGCACCCGGAGCGTGAAGGTCCAGGGACGTTTCGTTGCCAACAACAATCTCGTCCTGAGACAGGCGGCCCTCCTGGGTCGCGGCATCGCCAACCTGCCGCGCTACCTGGTGCTGGAGGAGCTGCGCTCGGGTGCCCTGGTGTCACTGCTCACAGAGCATCCGGTGACCGACCGCCACATCTACCTCGTCTATCCCCACCGGCGGCTCACGCCTCCCAAGGTGCGAGCCTTCGCCGACTTCATTGCCCGCTACTTCCAACGCATCCTGGGGCAGTCCGATACGCGGCCTTGAGGAGGCAGGAGAGCGCCGACGCCACTCACTGCCCGAGCGACGAGGGCGGCGGCTTGGCGCTGAACGAGGGCACGTAGCACTCCCCCTGGTACTCGTGGAGGGAATCCGGGCACGGGGCCTTCAGCTTGTGAGGCATCCAGCACGCGCCCACCAGCTCGACCTCAGTGTAGCGCGTACAGGGTGGACGCTTCTGTCCCTTGTAGGGCTCCTTCGGCAGTGGCCGGGCGAGCACGAATGGCTCATCGGGGGTGGTGTCCGCGAGCAACCTATCGATGGAGGGAGTTGGCACTTCGGCTGCCGTGGGCTCCTCCTGGCTCATGGGCTCTGGCGGGGTGGTCGGGGGTTGGGACATCGAGGCCACATGCACCAGCGCGAAGAGTAGGGCGCACACCATGGCGGCGCTCGCCATGCCCAACTTTGGGCTCCATCGGAGGCGCGGCTCGTGGGTGTCGGCGACGGCGCGAGCCATGCGCCGCACTTCCTCGAGCACACCCTCCAACGTGAACAGCAGCGACTCCGCCGACTGCCTGTCCTGGGCCCTGGCCCAGTCGGTGTGCTCCACTTCCATGGCGGAGTAGCCCCGTGAGGCCCAGGAGCCGAAGAGCACCCGCCAGTCCTTCCGCGGTGCGGCGCTCTCCTCGGCGGTGTGCTTGCGCACCAGGGCCGTGGCCCCGCTCGTCTCGTGCGTGGCCAGGTAGAGCTCCACCTGGTTGTCATGGGATTGCTGCACCTGCTCCTGGAGCAGGTACGGCCCCAACCGCTCCGGTTCCTCTCCGAGCGCTTCGGACTTCTTCTCTTCGTCCATGCGTGCTCCTCACGGGCCTCTCCGCCTGCTGCTGGAGGCCAGATGCTCTTGTTCGCATGGACTGGGCCCGACTTCCAGGAGGTACCTGGTGTGTCAGGTGGGGGCCTACTCACACCCTTGGGGCACACGCCTGCCCGGTGATGATGGGCGCTCGCCTACTTCGCGAGGCCTTCGAGCTTCGCGACGAGCTCCGGCGAGAACGTGCCCTGCGCGAGGCGCTGGCGCGTCTGCTTGAACACGCTGTCCCACTTCGCCCTCTCATCGGCCGTGAGGGTAATCACGGTCATGCGCGTCTTCATACGCCCGTAGGCGGCGGCATCCTCGCCGCGAATTCTCTGCGTGAGCGCGCTCGCGGCGATCTTCCCCGTTTCGATGACGATCGCGCGGAGATCCGCCGGGAGCGCGTCGAGGCGCTTCGACGAGATGACGATCGCACCAATGGCCATGGCGCTCGTGTCGTCGACGATATGGTCGAGCTTTGATGCCCACTGGAGCTGCTCGGCCGCGAGCGCGGGGGCGTTCACGATGTTGATCGCACCCGTGTTGAGGTTCGGGAGTACCTCGGGCACGTTCAGCGGCACCGGCGTGACACCGCCGATCACCCCGAACAGGGTCGGCTGGAGGGCGTCTTCGCGCCACATATAGGGCTTCTTGCCCTTGATATCGTTGGGAGCGCGGACCGCGAAGCCCTTCGACATGAGGTGGACCGCGCCGACGTCGCCCCAACCGATGAGGCTGAAGCCGGCGTTATTGAGGCCCTTCTCGAACTCGGGCTTCATCTTGTTGCGTGCGTCGTCGAGCTTCGCCCAGGTCGTGAACAGGCCGGGCATCTGGAGCGCAAGGATGGGCTTGTGAATCTTGCCGAGGCCAACGGCCGTCACCGCCGCCCCGTCGAGCTGGCCGGCCTTCATCTTGCCGACCATCGCCCCCTCGTCCCCCTGCTGACCGTTGTAGAAGAACTGAAGCTCGACCCTGCCTCCGCTCTTCTCTTTCACGGCCTTCTCCCATACCGAGAAGACCTGGCCCCAGGGGCTCGACTTCGGGGCCAGCGTTCCAATCTTGATGACCTCCGCTGCGTCCGCCTCGCCTGCGAAGCCCACTCCGGAGAGGAGCGTTAGAGCACCCAGGAGCTTTATTGCCACTCTGCGCAACATCATCTTGAAGATCCTCCCATCCAACGAAGGGCCGCGGGGCGGCCACCGATGGGATACCGCATCCGCCAACCGAAGGGATCAACACAGGGTGGTGAAGCGATTGCCAAATCCAAGGGTGTTGGCCGCGGCCTACAGGCCCGGCGCCCCCTGTTGTTTCGAGCCTACAACCCCCGCACCGCCGCCTCGTCGTTTCGCGGGTTTGGCGTTGGTCCGCCCCTTGCTCATGGGGAGCGCGAGACCCCCAAACACGAGGAAACTCCCATGAAGAAGATGTTCGGCGCGCTGGCTTCCCTCTCCCTCGCCGCGTGCGGCCCCCAGATCGAAACGGTGTCCTTCAAGGACGGCATGCCCTCCCAGGAGATGGCCAAGCTGGATGTGCCCTCGAAGACCTCGCAGCGCATCGACGACGGTGTCGCCACCGTGAGGGCGCAGTCCCGGGGCGGCCTGTCCGGCACCTGGCTGGTGACCGGCGGCACGGTGCTCTTCGTCAACGGCGTCACCCTGTGGACGCTCGGCTCGCTCAACTTCGTGGCGGGCTTCGAGCCGGCCTCCGACGACGGCACCACCGCCGTGTGGGGTCCGCACAACAACGACTGGGAGCGCACCACCTGGAAGCTGACGGCCGTGCGCACCGCCCCCAATGCCTTCAAGTACACCCTGGAGGCCAAGCCCAAGGGCTCCGCCGACAGCGAGTACGCCGCCATCATCACCGGTTCGCACACGGTGGCGGTGGATGATGACGGCAAGGCCATCAAGGGCTACGGCGAGGGCCGCTTCGACATCGACTACGACAAGGCCGCCCGCCTCCCGTTCCAGGACAGCAAGAAGGGCCGCGTCAGCTTCCACTACGCCCGCCCCAACCCCACGGCCGCCGTCACCGTGGACGTGGAGCTGAAGGAGTTCGTCAACGACGCCACCGTGCCCGACACGGCCGCCTACCGCTACAGCCAGGTACCCGGGGGCGAGGGCTCCTTCGAGTTCGCCGCCGACTCCAACATCCACTGGTTCGATCTGTCCAGGGTGGCCCTGGAGCGCTGGAGCATCAAGAGCCGCTGGCTGTCCACGGGCGCCGGGCGCGCGGACGTGCGCGCCACCGGGGGCGATCTCGCCAGCCCCGTCACGCAGAACGAGTGCTGGGACACGGACTTCCGCTCCACCTTCCTCGATGGCAGCGCGCCCTCGCAGGTGAAGTGGGGCGTCGAGTCCAGGGACTGCGCCTTCATCGGCGCGTCCTACTCCACGCGCTGAGGCTCACCGGCACCAGGTGGTGACGCAGACCTTGTTGTGGCAGACCCCGGTGGGGCCGCAGTCCCCGTCCGCCGAGCAGGCCCCTCCGGGGGCGACGTACTGCTGGCAGACGAGCTGCAAGAAGGCCCCGAAGGCGCACCGGCTCCCGAGGCACATGGCCACCTCCTTCGTGCCATCCGGGTCGTAACAGGTCTGTCCGAGCTCCCTCCAGGGACGGCAGCGCGCCGTGGCGGCCTCGCAGTAGAGCAGGCCGCCACACTCGGAGGCCCCGGGAGTGCAGGGCTCGTCCAGGCCCCGGGCCGGGCGGCACTCGCGCGGTGAGTCCGGGCCCGCGGCCACGTCGAGCTTCACGCAGGCCTGGCCGGGCTCGCACTCGTCGGCGCTCTTGCACGCGCCGGACGCCTTGCGCGCGACGCACCGGTTGTCCACGCACGCGGCGTTGGCCTCCGGCGCGCAGCGGACTCCCCAGGCGCAGGACTCGCCCAGGTTCGCATGCGCGCGGCACACGTTGAGCGAGCAGGTGGAGCCGGGCTGGCACGGGACGCTGCCGTCACACCCGCTCCCCGCGGGCACGTAGCGCTTGCACACGCCCGTGCAGCCGGCGCTCGTGTCGCACCAGCCGCCCTGGCAATCCAGGTTGCTGCCACACGGGTTGCCTTCCGCCGCCTGGGGCTCCAGCGCCTCGCAGCGCGCCAGCAGGTTGCCCTGGCTGAAGTCGTCGAGCGTCATCGCGCCGCAGGGCAGGTCGCGCAGCTGGCGGACGCAGGCGCCGAACCGTTCCGGGACGAAGGCCTGCCGACCCGCCTGGACGCTCGCCACCACCGAGGCGCACACCGACTCCGCGTCCGCCAGTCGCGGGTAGCTCTCCGGTGTCTTCCCACCGTGGCATTGGTCCGCGCGCCGGGCGAGCGTCTCCATCGCCGTGCGGCAGGACTCGATCAGGTGCTCTCCGGAGCGGGCCCCCTCCACGCAGTGCCCCTCGGGGGTGCAGCGCTGGGCACCCGGGCACTGCAGGTCGTCCTGGCACGGCGCGCCCGTCACCTGCACGCTACAGCCCGTCAGGGCCATCATCATCACCACCAGCCATGCGCGCACGTCAGAAGCTCCCCTCGACGAAGAACAGGGCCGTGCCCGCCAGCAGGGCCACGCCCGCGGTACCGGTGAGGATGTTGGAGGCCCGCGCCCGGCCCAGGGCCGAGTCGTGCAGCCGCTGCGCCTCGGCGCGCTCGTGCGGCCGGGCCAGCAGCTCCCGCGAGTCGGAGCGCGCCAGCATCCCGAGCGTCACCGCCCCCGCCGCCGCCGCCCCCGCCGCGCCCGCGGCCACCCACGTCCAGATGCGCCGCCGCGGTTGCTCCTGGCCGTTCCTGAGCGCCACGCCGCTCCCCGGGAGGGGCGTGAGCATCAACTGGAGCTCGAGAGGCTCGCCCGACCGCAGCTCCACGTCGCGCCGCAGCGGCTGGTAGCCCTCGTGTGTCACCTCGAGCCGGTGCGGGCCCACCACCAGCTTGTCGCTCCAGGGCGTCACCCCGCGCGCCTCGCCATCCACCTGGACTCGCGCCCCCGCGGGCTCGCTGGAGACGGTCACCTGGGGACGGCGCTCCTCTTCGTAGCGCTTCTCCAGCCGGGCGATGAGTGACTCGACGAGCGGCCGATCCTCCGCGTTGGGCTCCATGCGCAGGTAGTCGCGGTAGTAGCCGATGGCCCGCTGGAGATCCCCGAGCTTCTCGTAGCACTGGCCCAGGTTGTAGAGCACCACGCCCTTGGCGAGCGTCTGGTAGGCGGCCTCGAAGGCGGCGGCGGCCTCGGCGTAGCGGCCCTCCTGGTAGAGGGTGGTTCCGCGCTCGAAGTGCTTGCGAGCGGCGGCGCGGGCGGCCGCGGGCTCGGCGGCGCTCGCCCCCGTACCTCCCAGGGCGAGCAGCAGCGCGATGAGGAGCGCTGGGAAGGACATGCGGCGGTGGCGGGTGGTCATCGTCGGCTCAGAAGGGGTTGGGCTTGAGGTCCTGGACCTTGCCCTGGGCCTTGTCAGTCCGGGGCTTGTCGGGCCGCGGGCGCGGCGGCGGTGGCTTCTTCAGCGTGACTTCCAGCCGCTCTCCCTCGGGCAGGCGCTCGAGCACCTCGGGGACATGGCCTTCCAACGTGAGGCGCAGGGGGCCGGAGTCTCCGTCCGGGCGCTCCATCTCCAGGGGAGTGACTCCGAGCACCCGCTCGCCCAGCGTCACCGTGGCACCCTCGGGCCGCGAGGCGATGGACAGGCGTGGACGGGCCGGGGCCGGCGGGGGAGCGGACTCCTTCGGGGGCTCCACGGCCGGGCCGCGCGAGGTGCCCGCCCACAGCCCCACGCCGCCGAGGAGCAGCAGCGCGCCCACGCCTCCCACGAGGAGCCCGCCGCGCCTGTTGCGGTGGACTGGCTCCAGGCTCCGGGTGGACACCACGGTGGGCTCGAGAGGCTCGGCCACGCCAGGCGGAGCGGGCGGAGCGGCGGGCGGGAGCACGGGCACGCGGCTGGTGGCCATGGCTGGCGTGAGCTGGAGGGGCACGCGGCCCGGGACGAGGGCCTCCAGTCCGGCGCGGAACGTCTCCAGGGTGGGGCGAGCGGCCGGGTCCTTGGCGAGCGCGCTCAGCACCAGCGCGTCCAGCTCCGGCGGCAGGCCGAGGTCCGGGCGGCGCCGGCTGGGGGGCTCGGCGGTGGCCTCCAGGTGCTGCAACATGGTGGCGAAGGTGTTGTCCCCGCGGAAGGGGAGCGAGCCGGTGCAGACCTCGTAGGTGAGCACACCCATCGAGTACACATCCGCCCGGGCATCCACCGTCCCACCCGCCGCCTGCTCCGGGGCCATGTAGTTGGCGGTGCCGAGGATGGCGCCCGCCTCGGTGAGCCCGCTGCCCGGCTGCCCTTGCATTACCTTGGAGATGCCGAAGTCCACCACCTTGACGAAGTCCGCCTGCCCCTGGCGTTGCAGGAGCATCACGTTCTGCGGCTTCACGTCCCGGTGGACGATGCCGCGCGCGTGCGCCGCTTCGAGCGCCCGGCACACCTGCGTCAGGATCGGCACGGCGCGCCACAGCGGGAGGAAGTGCTCGCGCAGCAGCAGCGCTCCGAGGCTCTCTCCCTCCAGCAACTCCATGACGTAGAAGAGCTCACCGGCGGGGGTGCGGCCCAGGTCCGTCACGTTGACGATGTGCTCGTGGCCGATCTGGCTGGCGGCGATGGCCTCCTGCTCGAAGCGGCGGGTGAAGGTGGGATCTCTCGACAGCTCACCGCGCAGCAGCTTCACCGCTACGCTCTTGCGCAGGCCCAGGTGCTCGGCGAGGTACACCACGCCCATGCCTCCCGCGCCGAGCGGGGACAGCAACCGGTAGCGCCCCTCCAGCACCGCGGGCAGCAGCGCCGCGCCGTCACGGGGACAGTACGAGACGTCCTCCGCGTACTCGCTCTGGCACGTCGGGCAGCGCGGCATGGGGGCTGGTTTCATGGCACGGGGGGAGGGGAGGTCATGGTCGTCAGCGCACCGCGTGCTTGCGTAGCAGCTTGATGACGTGGGCCCGGTCCACCTCGGCCTCGCGCGCCATCTGACTCACGTTGCCGCCCGAGGCCGCTAGGCGCTGGCGCAGGTACGTCTCCTCGAAGTGGGCGAGCCATGCCTCCTTGGCCTCCTTGTAGGGCAGCTCCACGCGCACGGTGGGGGCCCCGGCCGGCGCCGCCGGGGCACTGGCCGCCTGGAGGAACGAGGCATCCAGCGCGCCGGAGAGGGCCACGCTGCGCTCGACGAAGTTGCGCAGCTCGCGCACGTTGCCGCGCCAGGGCAGGGTGGAGAGCTGGTGCAGCGTCTCGGGGCTGGGGGCGGTGAAGGGCCGGGGCGGCATGCCGAGCGAGCGGAACGTCTCCGTCCACAGGTGCTCCAGCAGGTGCGGCAGATCCTCCAGGTGCGCGCGCAGCGGTGGCACGCGCACCATGCCCACGGCGAGCCGGAAGTACAGGTCCTCGCGGAACTGCCCGCGGTTGACGGCCTCGCGCAGGTCGCGGTGCGTGGCGGCCACGAAGCGTACGTCCACGCTCCGGTACCCATCCGCGCCCACGCGCTTGACCTGCCGGCGCTCCAGCGCGCGCAGCAGCTTGGGCTGCACCGCCAGGGGCAGCTCGCCCAGCTCGTCCAGGAAGAGGGTGCCCCCGCTGGCGGCCTCGAAGGCGCCCCGGCGCTCGTGGGTGGCGCCGGTGAAGGCGCCCTTTTCGTGGCCAAAGAGCTCGCTCTCCACCAGCTCGGCGGGGATGGAGCCGCAGTCCACCACCACGAAGGGGCCCGAGGCCCGCGGGCTGGCCTGGTGGAGCGCCTCGGCCACCAGCTCCTTGCCGGTGCCGCTCTCGCCCTCGACGAGCACCGTGGCGTCCGTGGCGGCCAGGCGCGCCAGCTGGGCGAACAGCGCCCGCATCACCGCGCTCTCGCCCACCAGCTTGCCGAAGCGGGGCTCGGGGTACAGGGGCAATACGTCCCGCGTGGCCACCAGGGAGAAGCGCACCGTGGTGCCGCCGAAGGTCAACGTGGAGCCGTCCGCCACATAGGCATCCAGCACGCGCACGTGGTCCACCCGCGTGCCGTTGGTGCTGCCCAGGTCCTTCACCCGGTAGCCGCCGCGCTCGCGCACCAGCTCGGCATGGAAGCGCGACACGGTGGGGTCGGTGAGCACCAGATCATTGCCCGGGGCCGTGCCGAGGGTGAGCTTCTCGGCGGAGCTGCTCACCGTGGTGCCCGCGTCCGGACCGGCCGACACCTCGAGGTTCACCCTCTGGACGGAGAGCCCGCTGGCCGGTGTCTGCGCGGGGATGAGCTCGGTACGCCCTGACATGCCCGCCGTGCATAGCACCTTCCGTCCGGGAGGGCACGGGGCGAGGAAGCACGGGCGCCGCCGGCTTCACGTCTCCTCGTCCCCCCGGCCTTCGAGCAGGGCGGCGGAGAACGGGCTCGCGACCCTCTTCCCGGGCCCGGAGGCCCCCGGGGGATGCCCTGCGGCGAGCGTCTCCGCCACCAGCGCGGCCACGTGCCAGGGCTGCTCCGCCCCGGAGCCGGTGTCCACGTCCAGCAGGGCGCGCGCCATGTCTCCCGCGGAGGCGAAGCGCTCGGAGGGGTGGGGGCGCAGGGCGCGCTGGAGGACGCCGGCCAGGGCCGGCCCGGCCCGTTGTAGCAGGTGCTCGGCGGGCTCCAGGCGCGCGTCCCGCACGGCGAGCAGCAGCTGCGCGTCCGTGGCCGCGGCGAAGGGGCCGCGGCCCACCACCGCCTCGTAGAGGAGCACCCCGAGCGAGAAGAGATCGGCCCTCGCGTCCAGGGGGCCGCCACGCACCTGTTCGGGAGACATGTAGCGCAACGTGCCACGCGTGCTGCCGGGCGCGGTGCGCGAAGGTGTGCGCAGCCCCTTGGCGATGCCGAAGTCCGCCAGCTTCACGTCACCGGTGTGCCCCAGCAGCACGTTCGCGGGGCTCACGTCCCGGTGGACGAGCCCCAGCCACTCGCCCCGGGTGTCGCGCAGGCCATGCACGTGCTCGAGCGCGCGCAGCAGGCACAGGCCCAGGTGCCGTACGAGCGCGGGCGCCAGGGGTCCTCGCGCGGCGAGCGCCCGGGCCAGGTCCACGCCCTCCACGTACTCCAGCACCAGGTAGGGCGCGCCCGCCTCCAGCCCGAAGTCCAGCACCGAGACGACGTGCGCATGGCCGAAGGTGGCCATCAGCCGCGCCTCCTGGGCGAACATCTGCCGGTAGGACTCCTGTCCGGCCAGCTCCGGCAGCAGGCGCTTGACGACCACCGGCTTCTCGAAGCCCTCGGGCCCGGGAAGGATGCCGAGGAACACCTCCGCCATCCCTCCGCGAGCCAGACGGGACACCAGCCGGTAGCGGCCCACCGCGCCTGCCTGTCCTTCCTGCGTCATGGTGCCACTATAGCGGGCGAGCGCTCAGTCCTGGGCCTCCTCCTGGCAGACGGAGCCCGAGCCACAGACGATGAACGCGGTGTTGAAGAAGTCCGTCCCGCTCGAGCACGAGGTGGTGCGGATGCGCTCCAGGCACGTCTCGAGCCCTTTCTCGTTGATGGCGGGGCAGTTGTTCGCCGTCCACGCGCCCTGGAAGAAATCGCGGGCCTTCACCTCGCACTCCTTCCGGTCCTGGAACTCCTTGCCATCGCCGGAGCCGATTTCCTCACACCCCTCGTAGAAGTCGCAGGCGGAGTTGGTGGCCTGGTCTTGCGCATCTTCGCGGGTGGTCGGGCCACACGCGGGGAGAAGGGCAAGGAGGGACAGCAGGGAGAGGGAGGTCGAGATGCGCATAGGGGTGACTCGCGAAAGGGGTTGAAAGGTGAATCACGACGACGTGCTCCCCATGAGCAAGGGGTGGGCCAACGCCAAACCCGCGAAACGACGAGGTGGCGGTGTGGGGGTTGTAGGCTCGAGACAACAGGGAGGGCCGGGCTTGTAGGCCGCGGCCAACACCCCGTTCCGCGGGGTGTTGCCACGTTTCTCCCCGCGGCCTCCCTCTCCCCTCGGGAGAGAGGCGGGGTGAGGGTATCCGTCACCCGGGTTGGCTTCATCAGGCAGGGCGCACGAAGCTGGGCGGCATGACACGGTTCTGGTACGACCCGAGCGCTCCGTAGAACGGAGGTCAGGAGGTGCGCATGCGCGTCAAGAGAATCGTCGCCAACGTGGTGAGCCCGACACCGGCCGCAGCGGCTCGCTTCTACAAGGACATCCTCGGTCTGGACATTCTCATGGACATGGGATGGATCGCGACCTACGGCTCCGAAGAGGAGATGCAGGTCCAGATCAGTTTCATCTCAGAAGGTGGCTCGGGTGCACCGGCGCCAGACCTGTCGATCGAGGTGGACGACCTGGAAGCGGTGCTGCGTCGAGTGAAGAAGGCGAAAATCCCCGTGGAGTATGGCCCGTGCGACGAGCCCTGGGGCGTGCGCCGGTTCTTCGTGCGTGATCCGTTCGGCAAGTTGGTGAACATCCTCGCTCACGACTGACGCGAGGGCCTCGGGTGGCGCCACGTTCCGCGGGGATGAGTTCGAGTCCTTTGTGGCTTTCGGCCAATGGGTCTTCGCAGTATAATCATTGTAGATGCCTATTTTCACTAAACCTCGCGATCCTCGGTTTATTACCGTTCGTCGTGGCGGCACCTTGAGCGATGCAAATCACCACCTTCTTGCAATATGGGCTGCCGCATGCGCGGAGCATGTATTGCATTTCTTTGAAGAAGCACAACCCGAAGATGAGCGGCCGCGCCAGGCAATCGAGCTGGCTCGCGCCTGGACACGAGGCGAGATTGCAATGCGCCAGGCCCACAAGGCTGCTTTTGTTGCCAATGCCGCCGCCAGAGAGGTGTCCGGCGCGGCAAAGCTTGCGGCCTACGCGGCTGGGCAGGCTGTAGCAGTGGCTCACGTGGCAGCGCATGAGTTGGGCGCGGCGGCCTATGCGATCAGGGCCGTGCAAGCCGCGGCTCCTGAAGCTGAGCGTGAACAAGCCGGCCGCCGGGAATGCCAATGGCAGCGTGAGCAGCTTCCAGACGAAATCCGGGAGCTTGTGCTTGACGACCAGCGGCTGCGTAATCATGTCTGCTGGTTTGTATTCGATTGCTGACCGACATGGGATGATACCCTTCCGCATGGCCATGGGGAGGGCAGGAGGCCCTCCTCGCGTGGTTGGGCCGCCATCGACATCAGCCCACACTGCCCGTATCATCGCGCTCTCCTCCAGCCCGCGATGAGGTCCCATGGGTGTTAATTCCGTTGGCGGTTCGTCTTCCAGTCCCCAGCCGAACCCGGCTTCCTCCTCCGGAGGTGGGTCGGGTCCCACGTCAGCCGTCAGCCCAAGTGCCTCCGGTGTGGGCGCGACGCCGAACACCGCGCCGCCTCGTTCCCCGGCGGTGAACTTCGATCAGAGCGGCTTCGATCCGGCCAACAGCGTCCGCTCGATGCCGGCGCTCACGCAACCCACGCCCGTGAACCGGATGAATTTCGAGCGGAGCAGCTTCGATCCGTCCAAGGCGAGCGCGTCGGTGCCCGGCCTCTTCGATTCCACGCCGCTCAACCCGGTCGCCCAGACCTTCACCAATCCCCTGCCCGCCCTCCCCGAGAACTTCGAGAGCGCGTTCAAGGTCCCGAAGGGACAGCTCACGTTCGACGCGGAGGGACTGGAAGCGAAGGGACCCTACTTCAGCCGCACGCCCCACCACCCCACGATGGCGTCCGGGGTCACCATCGGCCGGGGCTACGACATGAAGGAGCGGTCGACGGAGGAGGTGGTGACCGACCTGACGGCCGCGGGCGTTCCCCAAGCGGATGCCGAGCTCCTGGCTCAGGGGGCGCAGCTGACAGGACAGGCCGCCAGGGATTTCATCAACCGCCCCGACGTCGCGGCGATCGAGATCAGCCAGAGCGCGCAAAAGAACCTGTTCAACACGGTGTACGCCGAGTACCAACAATACGTGAAGGACATCTCCAATGATCCCGAGCGGATTGAAGTCTACGGCCGAGTCGATTGGGAGAAGCTGAACCCCGCCATCCTGGATGTCGCCGTGGACATGCGCTACCGGGGCGATTACTCGCCACTCACCCGGAAGGACGTCCAGCCGCTCATCGTCAACAATGACCTCCAGGGCATGTACGACCTCTTCTCCAATGAAGACAAGATGATCAACGAGTGGAACGTGCCACGCGATCGCTTCGAGCGGCGCCGGGACTACCTGGCGAACGCGCTGGCCGAGCAGCAGGCGGCGGCCCAGTAGGCGCGCGCATGAGACGCCCGGTCCTGTCCGCCCTGGTGCTCGCCAGCGCGCTGCTCACGCACTGCCGCCATGGTCCCGAGGCGGAAACGAGGCCCGCGGCCGACGCGGGACCGGGCGCTGTTGAACCCCTCGACCTCCCCGTGCCGCGCGGCCAGCGCCCGGACCAGCTCCGGGTCTCGGAAGACGGGCGCCTGCTCTTTACCCGGTGGGTGCTCGAGGAGGACACCTTCGACTACCGCGTGGTGGACCTGACGTCGGGTGAGCCCGTCTGGGATTGGCGGGGCAGCCTTCGGAATGGCCTCTGGACGCTCGTGCTGAGTCCGGAGGGCGGAGCGGGCTTTGTCTTCCTGCCCAGCGGTCCGGAGGCCGCCTTCCTCATCTTCCGGGCATCCGCCGCGCCCATCGTGATGTCCGAGGCCGAATTCACGGGGGGCACCTGGGCTCGTGGAGGTGGTTGGTTTGGCGGCTCCTCGGGGGCCTACAACGCGGATGGCTCGCGGCGGGGCAAGGCGGTGCCCGACTGGCGCGCGGTCAAGGACGAGCTGTTCCTGCCCGGACGCGAACCCGACACCGTGCGGTACATGCACGCGGGCCATGTCTGGGAATGGAATGGACGCACCGCCCCCAGGGTGGTGGGCGAGTGGCGCTGTACCTCCCAGGTGGAGGCCCACCGGCTGACCCCCTCGGAGCCCGTGCGGTTCTCGCCGGAGGGGCGGTACATCGCCTGGCGCCTGAAGGCCTCGAACGCCCTCACCGTATGTGATGGAGAGAGCGGCGAGGAGTTCGCACTCGCGCCGGGTCCGGCCCCCGCCGCATGGACGGACGCCCATCATGTCTGGTGGCTCGAAGCGGGAGCGATTCTTGGCATGGATGTCCGGACACGCGAACGGCTGCCACGGCGCGTCCTGCCCTCTGGAGCGAAGGCCGTGGCACTGGCCGCGTCCGTCCATCCTCCCGCGCTGTTCGTCGGCTCCGAGCAGGGGCACCTGTACCGGCTCCCCCTTGGGCGCTGAGGCGGTGTCTGGAGCAAGCTCCATTCATCCCCCTTCGCGATCCACCTGGCGAAGCGGAGCCACCGCGTCATTTCTCACTCTCTCAAAAGAATACAGAAAAGAGAAAAACACGACTAATACGATTTACATTTGAACTAAAATCAAAAGCGTGGAATACGCCCTCCCGCTGTTTGCTGGGTTCCATACGTGTCTTGCGTGTCAAGTCCGCGATGATGAGGTGTTACGTATGAAGAAACTGCTCAGAGCGATTCACTCCTCCGCCACCATCGTCTCCGCCACGTCGGCCGTCTTCCTCGCCACGGCCAGCCTGGCGGAAGGAAGCCACAGTGCCCCCGCCCGCTCGGGATGCGCGCCGCTGTGCACGGGCGGAGTTTGCACCCCCGTCCAGATCGCGGACTTCTGGCCCACGGAGTCCATCGCGCTGAAGGACAATGACGTGTACTTCGCCGGTGGTGCCTACCCGTATATCGCGAACGGCTTCGTGGGCCGGGTCCCCAAGTCAGGTGGCTCCGCCTCACGCTTCCTCACGAATCTCGCGACCATCCCAGCCGTCGAGGAGGCCGGCGGGGAGATCTATGTCCTGGGCGCCGCGTCCCCCCTGCCGGGCGTGGTGAACCGCCTGAACGCCGACGGCTCCTTCACGGCCGTTCCAACCTCGCCCTCGAACAAGAAGCCGCGGTTCTTCACGGGGGATGCCACCCACCTCTACTGGGTCGACAACGACGACGGGCACTTCTACACGGTGCCCCGTGCGGGGGGCACACCCACCGTGGTCGCGCAGAGCGGCCTCCCGAGCAAGCCACTCCAGGCCCTCGTGGACGAGGAGAATCTCTACTGGGTGAACCGGCCGGCCAATGGCAAGGGCTGGATCCTCTGGAAGGCGCCGAAGAACGGCGGGGCCGCGCCCACCCAGCTTCTCTTCGTCCCGGCGGGCAAGTTCCACAAGTTCGCCCTGGACGCGGACACCCTCTACTTCCTCGACTACTACACCGGGCTCAACCAGATCTCCAAGAGCGGCGGCGCCGTGACGAACATCGCCTACGCGGACGATCCCGGGACTGTCCTCGCCGTCGATGGCGAGCGGCTCTACTGGATCAAGGACGAAGTCCTCACGGCCACGTGCAAGGATGGGAGCGGCGATCAGGTCCTGACCACGGAGACCTACTCCACGAGCGATATCGCCGTGGATGACTCGGGCATCTACTGGGCCCAGTTCTACAAGGTCTACAAGCTCACGAAGTAGCCTGGCTCGGCTTTGCTCCAGGAGAACTCCCGCCGCTGGGCGCGGCGGGAGTCCTTCCGGCGTCAGTTGTCGCCGATGAAGTAGCTGAGGTGCGGCGGCTGGTTGTAGCCGGTGTTCTGCCAGGCGACGCCGAGCCGGTACACCGGATCGTGCATCAGCGTGACGTAGCGGTAGTTGGACGAATAGGGCGAGGAATAGATGCGCAGCGCCGTGCTGTCGGTGGTCCGAACGATCAGCTCCTCACGCCAGTCACCGAGGATGTCGGCGCTGAGCACCGGGTTGGCCTTGGTGCCGTTATTGGACGCGGTGCCCGAGGGCGAGAGCAACGTCGAGAGCGTCTGCTCCGTGTAGTTCCACTTGCTGATGGTGACGCCGTCGAGCAGCTCGCGCTGCTTGTCTCCATCCCACCAGATGGCGAAGTTCATCGGGCCAGGGCGCGTGCCGATGTTCTGGCCGGTGGAGTTGTAGAGCGTGCTCGAGTTGGACGCCCACGCCTCGGCGCCGGGGTAGCGCGGATCGATGTCGGCCGAGATGCCGCGGCCGACGTCGCTGGAGGCGGAGCTCGTCCAGATGCGCTGGCCGGTGCGCGCGTCGAGCATCGCGGCGCCGATGCCGCCGTTGCTGCCCGGGCTCTCATGGACACCGAACCGTTCGAGGCCAGGGCGCGACGGGATGAGATCAGAGACGTGCATCGCGTCGCCATGGCCGAGGCCACTGGTCCACAGCCGCGTGCCGTTGTCGTCCAAGGCCATGGCGCCGTACAGGATTTCATCGCGGCCGTCGCCATCGACGTCGGCGATGCTGAGCTGATGGTTGCCCTGGCCGGTGGAGCTCGAGTCGCCGAGCGCCCGGCTGTCGAACAGCCAGCGCTGGGTGAGCGAGCCGTTGCGGAAGTCCCAGGCGGTGACGGTGGTGCGGGTGTAGTACCCGCGCGCCATGATGATGCTGGGACGGCTGCCATCGAGATAGGCGGTGGCGGCGAGGAAGCGGTCGACGCGGTTGCCGTAGTTGTCGCCCCAGATGCTGTTGAGCTGGCTCGGCGAGGGATTCTGCGTGTCGGGGTGGCGCGGCACGACGTAGTTGACGGTGGACAGCGCGCGGCCGGTGGTGCCTTCGAACACGGTGAGGAATTCGGGGCCGGCGAGGACGTAGCCCGCGCTGTTGCGATGGTCCGCGCTCGCATTGCCGATGACGCGGCCCTGGCCGTCGACGGTGCCGTCGGCGGTCTTCATCACGACCTCGGCGCGGCCGTTGCCGTCATGGTCGAACACCTGGAACTGGGTGTAGTGCGCGCCCGCGCGGATGTTGCGGCCGAGGTCGATCCGCCACAGCCGGGTGCCGTTCAATTGATAGGCGTCGATGTAGACATTGCCGGTGTAGCCCGATTGGCTGTTGTCCTTGGCGTTGGTCGGGTCCCACTTCAGCACGAGCTCGTACTGGCCATCGCCATTGAGATCGCCGACGCTCGCGTCGTTCGCCACATATGTGTAGGCGACGCCGTCGGGCGTGGTGCCGCCGGCGGGCTTCTGCAGTGGGATGTTGAGATAGCCGCCAGACCAGATCGCGGCTGCGGGGGATGCCTCCTGCTCGCTGCCGTTCACGACCGCGCGAACGGTGTAGGTGGAGCTCGGCGAGCCCCGCGTGTCACGCATGTTGGTGCGGTTGGTGAGCGGATCCGTCGTGAGCCTGGTGCCATCGCGGTAGACGTGAAAGCCGACGCCGGCCGGGTCTGTGGCCAGCAGGCGCCAGGAGACCAGGGTGCCGCCGTTCGAGGCGGGCACGGCAACGACGCCGCGTCCAAGCGTCTCACGCTGGTACTGGGCGGTGGCGGGGGTGGCAATACCAACGATCGCAGCGCCTGCCAGCAGGCAAGCGGCACGGCAAAACAGGAGATGTCTGAGCATGATAGGGGTCCACTTCAGGAACACGTTCCAGGACTTCGTTCTGCTCACCAGGCTGGAACTGTCGCGGCATATGGCGGCCCTGGTGCCTCCGCCAGGGGTGAAACCTCTCGCGATGCATGCCCTCAATAGACAAAGGGCCATCCCTGGGAGTCGTAACCGATGAGGTTGATCCCCAGAGTGGCGCACCGCTGTCCGTGTCGTAGTCTTGACCATGGATGGAGCGTGGATGCCGATGTCGCCGGTGACGCGTCCGGGATTCGGGTACGTGTCCAGCGGGTCCGCGAGGGGGCCTCGGTCGCGGCCATCGTCAGGGAGGCCGTGGTGAGAACCGCCAAAACCGCAAACCTGTTTTTTCTGGTCATCCCCGCATTGTTAGCGCTCACATGGCGGCAAAGCAATGTAGGAGTTGGAAGCGCTGACGGCGCGCGTGGCGGAACGAGAAGGCGGCCGGGCCGCTCGCGCCTGGCTGGTTCTTCACGCTTCTTCATATTCCCGTCACACGAGTTCATGTCCACTCTGGCGGGCCGGTGCGAGGATGGCTCGCATGAAGGGGGGCAGGGTGCCCCCGGGAGTGACACGGAATGGCGTCAGGGAAGGCGATTCTCGGAGGCATGTTGGGGCGGTTCCTGTTTCGCGACGCGCGGGTGGCGCAGGTGCGTGACGTCTCATCTCGCTTCCGCTGGATGGAGCTGGAGGGCGAGGCGCTGCGCGACGTCTCCTGGAGCGCGGGGGACAAGGTGCAGGTGTTCTTTCCGCGCGTGGGGATGCGGACGTACACGCCCCTGGCGTGGGACGCGGCTCGCGGGGCGACGCAGCTGCTCGTCTACCTCCACGGCAACAGCCCCGGCGCGGAGTGGGGCCGCAACGTGCGGGTGGGAGATGGCTGCCAGTTCATGGGGCCTCGCGGCTCCCTGGCGCTCACGTCCCTCCAGGGGCCCGTGGTGCTGTTCGGAGACGAGACGTCCTTCGCCGTGGCCCACACGCTGCGGAACCTGCGGGCCGGCGCGGAGGGCGTCGAGCAGGTGTTCGAGGTCTCCTCCCGAGATGAGTCCGAGACGGTGCTGCGGGAATTCCACTTGTCGGATAGCGCCGTGGTGGAGCGCGCGACCGACGAGGGACACCTGCCCGCCGTGGCTGAGCGTCTGGGCGCCGCACTGAAGCGGCGGCCGGGCGCGCACCTCGTCATGACGGGTCGGGCGCAGGCCATCCAGGCGCTGCGTGCGCGGCTCCGGGCTGACGGCGTGGGCGCGCCGCAGAAGGTGAAGGCGTACTGGTCCGTGGGGAAGCGCGGACTCGACTGAGGAAGAAGATGTCTGGACTCAGCCAGGGGGACCACACCGCCGTCAAGACCCGGGCTTCACCAGAGGCAATTCCAGGGTGAACAGGGCACCCCTGCCCGGTCCCTCGCTCTGCACCAGGATCGAGCCGCCCATGGCCTTCGCCGTGAGGGCGCTGCTGTGTAGCCCGAAGCCGTGCCCGTCCTTCCTCGTGGAGAAGCCAGGGCGGAAGAGCTTCTCCACATCCTCCGGCGCGATTCCCACCCCGTTGTCGCTCACGGAGATCCTCAGCAACCGCGCCCCCCTCATCTTGAGCTCGAGCTTGATCCACTTCTCCTCTCGATCGCTCACACTCAGCGCCCAGGCCGCGTTGCTGATGAGGTTGGCCAGGATCTGAACCACCCTGCTCCTCTGGAGGTGGAGGGCCGGCAGCGCCGCGTAGTCCTTGATGATTCGCACCCGCAGAGGCTCCAGGGCGGGGGTGTTCATCCTCAACGCGTTCTCCAGCAGATCCTCCGGGTGGATCAATTCCGCTGCTTCCAGGACCCCCACATAGGCATGCTGCGTCCGCACCACCTCGTTGAGGTGCTCCACGCTCGCCATCATCGAATCCAACTCGCCCAGCGTGAAATCCAGCTCCTCCCGCATCGTCTGCGCCAGCAAGGCGAAATACGTGGGCAGCCGTCTGCCAGCCTCATCCTTCACCAGGAACTCCCCGAGGTCCCCCTGGTGATCCTGAAGGAGCGCAGCGGCCCTGGCCAGCTTCGACACGGGGAACTGCCGCAGCTTGGATGCCACGATTCCCGCCGAAGTGTTCACGCTGTTGAGGATGTTCCCGGCATTGTGCAACACATCCGCGGCGATCTCCGCCTTTCCGGCGCGCCGCGCGGTGTCCAACAGCTCAGCCTGCGCGCGCCGGAGCTCGCGCGCCCGCTCTTCGACACGCCGCTCGAGCTCATCGTGTGAGCGTCGCAGCGCCTCCTCGGCCTGCTGCACGCTCGCGTAGAGCTTCGCGTTGGCCAGCGAGATCGAGGCCTGCGACGCCAGGACCTCGAGGACCGCGAGCCGGCTCGGCGTGAACACGCCCGCGGCCAGCCTGTTCTCGAGGTAGAGGACGCCCGCCAGCTTCGCCTGGCCCCTCACCGGCATGCACAGGATCGACCGGGGTTTCGCCCGCACGACGTACTCGTCCGAGGCGAACCTGCTGTCGGCGTCCGCGTCCGCGAGGATGAGGCTCTCGAGCGAGCGCTTGACGTAGCTGACGATGGAGAGGGGCAGGTGAGCCGACCCTTCGAGCGGTCCCCGCGCGACGTCGACCTTGATCTCCTCTCGCTCGACCTCCGCCCACGCCTCGACGAACAAGGTGTCGTCACGGCTCAGCAGGAGGCAACCCCGCTCCGCCCCCGCGCTCTCGATGAGAATGCGCATCAGCGTCTTCAACAGGCCTTCGAGGACGATCTCCCCGGAGATCGCCTGCTGCGCCTTCACGACGGTCATCAGGTCGAACGCCTCGTCCGTGGCCGGGCCCGTGCTGCTGGTGGTGCTCGCACTGGACCTGACCAGGTGCGGGTGCTTCATATCGAGCTGCTTCACCTTGCCGTGCGCACCCCACTGCAGGTAGGCGCGCCGGGCCTCGCGCAGGTACGCCTGGGCGACGGTCTCGACTCCACGGGCCAGATAGAACTCCGACGCGACCTCGTACGCCAGCGCCTCGCTCTGGATGAAGCCATTCTGGCGCGCCTGTCGGATGGACTCTTCATACAGCCGGATCGCCTCTTCGATGCTCCCCCGGATCCGCGCGAGCTCCGCGGAGATGAGCGTGTACGCATGACCATGGTTCTCGGGGCCTGTCTCCGCCCACTCCTGGAGCACCGCCAGGTGGGCTTCGATCTGGCCGAGGTACTCCCGCTTCTCCTCGGGCGTGACCGCGTCGTAATGCCGGGCCAGCGCGAGGGCCGCGTGGAAGTGGTATTCCGCAACGCCAGCCTGGCCGGTGTAGGCGGCGAGGAAATCCCTGCTCTTCCAGGCCATCTCCACGGCCCCCGGGATGTCTCCGTAGATGAGCCTGCAGAGCAGCCGGTACCTGTGGAACATGAACGCGATGAAGGGGACGGTGCGCAGCCCGGCCCCCATGTCCGGCGGATCCTGTGGAGGCTCCGTCCTTTGCCGCAGACACTCCGCCACCTCGCGGAGATCCGCGATGGGCACCCACACCGCGTCATTTCTCGTGCGACGGGTGAAGTCCATGGACGTCTCCGCCTCCGCGATGACATCCTCGAGGTGGTCACCCATCATGAACCGGTACACCACCATGTTCATGCTGGAATAGGAGGCGAAGGTGTGCTCTCCGGCCTCGCGTGCGGCGGACCAGCTGCCCTGGAACAGTGGGAGCACGTCCCGGAGGTGTTGGATCCGGTGGTTGATGAAGCCTCCGATGACGAGGCACACCTTCGCCCTGCTCCCGACGATGCCCCGCCTGTCCATCAGGTCGACCGCGAACGCGCCGAGACGAACCGCCTCACGCCACATCCTGAGGACATGTCCGATCGCCTGCCCGAAGACGACGTAGCCCATGACGGAGTCGTCCGCGTTTCCATGACGGAGGCTGGCACCCACCATCTGGCATGCGAGCAGATCGTGCAGATCCGGGTTGATGAAGTACGCCGGAGGCAAGACCGCCGCGAAGAGCGCCAGGAGGGCCTTCTGGTCCGGGTCCGTCATCGGTGGCAGGTCCGCGAGCGACTCGAGCTTGTGTTGAGCCAGCTCGTCCCACATGGCCTGCACCGTGGCCCTCAGCGCCTCGGGCGTTGGCCGTGGGGACAGCTCGATCCCGAACAGCCGCGCACACGAGAGCGCCGCCTCGACGGCCTGGGGGAACTCGCCTCGGGTCGCATGGAGATCCACCTTCAGGCGGTGCACGTCGGCCTGCTCCGCCCGGCTCCGGGCGTGCGCGAGAAGGGTGGAGATCTTCGCCTCCGCGGCCCCGAGCTGCCCGCTGATGATCTGGCACTGCGCCTGTTGGAAGGAGAGCGCGTAGGTCAGCTCGTAATGGGACTCCCACCCGTTCTCACCCACGCAGTCACAACCGGCGGCGAGATAGCTCAACGCAGCCGCATGGGCACCTGACCGCATCGCGCTCTCGCCTGCCTCCAGGTTGAGCCGCGCCAGCTCGATCACCTCGTCTCCGCCGTCGATCAGTGCCGCCGCGAGGTTGAGATGGTTGACAACCGCGAACACCGCGGACGGCCGGCGAGTGCGCAGCATCCGTCCGATCCGCAGGTGAAGCCGGATGCGCTGCTCCTCCGGGGTGAGGAGATAGGCGGCCTGCTGGACGCGATCATGCAGGAACCTGTACGCATCCTCGGAGCGAAGAATCAGCCGCTCCTTGACGGCGTCGAAGAGATTCGCTTCGAGCTCCTGGGTGGACTTCTGCACCAACCCGGAGATGTCCTCGGAATCGAAGGTATTGCCGATGCACGAGGCAACCCTGAGTGCGTCCAGGGTGGCGGACGGGAGCTCCCTCAACTTCGCGACCATCAAGGCGACGACGTTATCGGTGAAGCCCTTGGCCTGGAGCTGCGCCAGATCCCAGCACCACTCGCGCGTCGCCACATCGAACCGGAGGAGCTTCTCCCGGTGGAGGGTACCGAGGAACTGGGTGAGGAAGAACGGGTTGCCTCCGGTCCTGTCGGCGAGCAGGCGCGCGAGCGGCAGCACTCGCGCCTCGTCGGTGTGCAGCGTATCCGCGAGCAGGTGCTGGATGTGCTCGAGCCCGAGCGGCGAGAGCACGATGTCGGTGATCGGGACCTCCGCCCGGCGCAGCGAGTCGAGCGCCACCATCAGCGGATGGGAGGGCGTCACCTCGTTGTCGCGGTAGGAGCCAATCACGAAGAGGCAGCCCGCGTCCGGGTGGGGGATGACGTGCTGGAGGAGGGCGAGCGTTGCCGGATCCACCCACTGGAGGTCATCGAGGAAGAGGACGAGCGGACGATTGTCCTGACTGAGTGCGCCGAAGAAATGGGCGAAGACCTCGTGGAGCCGATTCAACGACTCGGCCGGTCCCAGCTCCTCCACCGCGTCCTGTCTTCCGATGATGAGCTCGAGCTGGGGGAGCAGGTCGACCACGAGCTGGCCGTTCGGACCGAGCGCTCGCTGAATGCGCTCCTTCCACACGGAGGTCTCCGCTTCACCCTCGGCCAGGATCTGCTGGGTGCATTGCCGGAGGGCGGACATCAGGATGGAGTATGGGCCCCCGGTATTGAGCTGATCGAACTTGCCGGACGCGAACAAGCCACGCTCGCGCACCAACGGCCTGAAGACCTCGTTCACCAGAGACGACTTGCCGACGCCCGAGTACCCCGAGACGAGCGCCAGCGAGCATCTTCCCTCCTTGACGCCGCGCTCGAACGCGTCGAGGAGCGCCGACACGTCGTCCGCCCGGCCGTAGAGCTTCTCGGGGATGCGAAACCAATCCAACGCATCCGCGGTGCCGAGCGGGAAGGGAGAGAGCTCCGCGCCCGAATCCCACCGAGCGGCGCACTGCTCCAGGTCCGCCTTCAGGCCCTCCGCGCTTTGGTATCGATCCTCGGGGGCCTTGGCCATCAGCCTGGCCACGATGCGCGAGAGGGCCACCGGCACGCTCGGGTTCACCTCACACACCTGCCGGGGAACCACCGCCAGGTGGCAGTGAAACCACCCGAGCACGTCCTCCGCCGAGAACGGGAGCTCTCCCACCAGCATCTCGTAGAACGTGATGCCGAGCGAGTACAAGTCCGAGCGGTGATCGACCGAACGGTTCATCCGTCCTGTCTGCTCGGGCGACAGGTACGCGAACGTGCCCTCCACGGTGCTCGCCGGGCGGAAGGACCGGTGCTCGAGCGGGAGGGTCGACGCGATTCCGAAGTCGGTGACCTTCACCTCTCCCATCGCGTCGTTCACGATGATGTTGGCCGGCTTGATATCGAGGTGAACGATCTCGTGGCGGTGGATATCGGCGAGGGCGGACGCCATCGCGATCGCGAGCCTCAGGAACGCGCGGATTTCGAGCGGGCCGGAGATCATCCGATCGAGCGCGCGTCCCTGAAAGTCCTCCAGGACCAGTGCGGCGATGCCCGGCAGTTGCAAGAACTCGATGGCATCCACGACATGAGGCGAGCTCTGACACCTTCGGGTCAGCATGAACTCGCGCTCCAACCGCACCACCTCTCGCGAGTCCATGCGCGCCGTGACAGGGACCTTGATGACCACCGGACGTCCGTCGGCCTGCCGCAAGGCCCGATACAGCGTGTGCATCTCCCCCTGGTGGAGCACCCCGAGGACCTTGTACTGAGAAATTCTCGACACCATCTCCAGTCAACCCCCGGATGCGCGCAGTCCACGAACATACCGTCGCGCGACGTCGCGATCTTCTCACGGACGAGAAGACGAGGAGATCCCCGTCCATTCCGCGGGGCGCGAGTGTCAAGCTCCCTCAATCAGGGTTGGAGCAGGCAAGAGGTTGAGCGCTCCTCAGTCACTACGGGGGCCCGGTGCCTCGGCGCCGCCGGAGCGACGGGGCTACAACCCGAGCGGCTGCCTCAGCTCGCTTAGCGGCACGATCAGGAGCGCGCGAGAGACAAAGGAGCCGATCCAGAGCTCGTCACCGACGACGATGGCGCTCGTGCCCGCACTGAAGGTCTCGTTCGCGTTTCGCTCGAAGAGCGTGGTCGCCTGGAAGGTGGCCGGATCGATGCGGGCCACTTCCGTCCCAATGCCGCACTTCAGTACGAATCCACACAGGCCAACGACGGCGAGGGAATTCGGGTGCCCTGTCGCGAGGATGGAGCCGTCGGGCGCGAACCGGATGTTGTCCGGATGGAAGCCAAGGTCGACGGACCGGGGGGGCGTGCCGGCTCCACCGAGGGGGACCTCGTGCACCCTGCTGTTGTTGTACTCGTTCACGTACAGGCGCGTGCCGTCCGGCGACACCAGGATGCCGTTGTCTCCCTGGAAGCGGGTACCCGGAACTTCGCTCCAACCGCCGCCAGGCACCCACCGCAACACCGCACCTTGTGACGCGGACGGAAGGTGCGGAATGGTGACGACGATGCCGCCGTCCGGGAGGGGTGCGACGGAGTTGGCTTCATGCTCCGCGGGCAGCATGACGCAGCCGGTCCAGGTCAGCTCTGGCCCCTTGGCGGAAACCCGGACGTCGAACACCTCGATCGACTCGCGACCGCCGTGGTTGACCGCGTAGAGCGTGTGCTCGCCATTGGCGCGGGCACGGAGCGCAATCCCGTGCGCGGAGAAGAGCTTCGGATCAGGTGCACCGGGACAGTCGGAGTAGGTCGGTGCGACCGGGCGCGCGAGATCGGGTGTGATGGCGCGGAAAGCTTCGTCGCCAATCCGGACGGCATGAAAGCCGCCCCCGGCCCAGTCATCGTTGCCCATGTTGCCGGTTACGACCCAGTCACTGTCCCCGAGGCGCATCAGGTCCTCTGGCTTGTTGAGCCCACACACGGCGTGAACGCCGCTTGTGAGCTCGCACTCCCTGCCTACACCTCTCCCGGCGGGCCAGAGCCTCCAGTAGAGAGCGAACGCGGCAGTGAACACCAGAAGAGCGAGGAGGCTGCGTGCGGCGATGCGCACGCCCCTCCTGGTGAAGAAGCGGCGGGGGGCGGCGGGTGCCCGTGTCGCATCCCCGTCAGGTGTCGGCATGTCTCTCACCCGGATCTCCTTCTGTCATGCCAACAAGGAGCAGCAGGGGTCCGCTGCACCACCCCAGATGCATGCACGGCGTTTGCGTCTTGGCAGGGGAGCTTGTCAGACCCGCCGTCCCAGAAAAAGAATGTTCCGCTCAGCTGAAGGTCGTGACCAGGTTCAGCGGGCCGGCGGGGACACCCACATCGCGGCCCGCGGGGTCATCCGAGGGAGTCTGCCAGGCGTTGGCCTCCGTCACGGTGTGGCCCGTGGCCTCGTTCGTGATGGACATCCTGCCATTGTGGCCCGCGGGGCTGATCTGGCTGGTGTCGTAGCCGCTCCAGCCCGTGGCGCCGTTCGCGAACGTCGCCTCGCCCCAGGTCTGACCGGAGTTCGCGCCCGGATTCGCCGTGCCGTCCTTCGATGCGCACCACGCCACACTGCTGTTGCTGTCGAATGCCACGATCCGCGACTCGCCGGGCTGCAGCGTGAACGTCTTCGGCGTGCTCTTGTCGAAGTTCTGTCCGTCGTTCGGGTTGCCGTTCTGGCCCGTCTTGTTCCAGAGGGTGATGGTCTGCGGCTGGTTCGTGTTGTTGGTGAACGTGTTCGTGTATTTGTACTGGCTCTTCTGGCTCGGCTCGATGAGCCGCATGTTGCTGTTGTAGGGCGAGCCGACGTTGTTCTTGGCCAGCCACGGCTCGCTCGGATTCACCGGGTCGGTGGCCCCAGCGGATGGCGCGCCGAACCCGGGACCCGCGTCGGAGCCAGGACCCAGGGGCTGGGTGTCGGCCGCTCCGCCCACCGAGACGCCATCCACTCCGGACCCGAGGTCCACCTGTCCCTCCAGTCCCTTCAGCAGCTGCATGAGATCGCCAAGCGCCTGCGACACCTGATTCGAGGACATCTCGAAGAGACCCGAGACCGCGCCCGGCTTGCCCGGGCCCTGCTCGAAGGAGTCAGTCATGAGTTTCTGCCGCAGGTCATTCCCAGGCCGCGACGCCGGGGTGCTCTCCACCCGCTGGGCTGGCGAGGACACAGGCTCGATGTGGGGGGCGATGACGGGACGGTGGCAGACGGAGGGGATGGACATGGCGTGGCTGCTTTCGGGCGTGGGGCGTGTGGAACACGCCAGGGCCGCGATTGCGCGGTATGCGAGGGCCAGGAGCAGGACGCATGCCAACCCTTGCCCCCACTGCACGCGCAGGCCCGGGCACTCCTCCTCCCGGAGAATCAGTCACTTGGGACGAGCACGCCTGTCCCCCGCATCGCACGGCATGGTGACGGCATTCACCACCTGGTGATCGGAGTCACCAGGCTACTCCGGCCTGACTTCCAGGATGCCGGTGACCTCGAACCAGGACGGCTCGGGGAACGGATTCTCCTCGATTCGCATCCCCAGCCGGCGCATCACTTCGATCGAGGCGGTATTGCCACGCTGGGTCATCGCCAGGAGACGGCCCAGCTTCAGGTTGGCGAAGCCATGCTCCACCAGCGCGCGAGCGGCTTCCGTCGCGTATCCCCGCCGCTGCAGATGCGGTGTCGTTGCCCAGAAGAGCCCTACCTCCGCGGAGAAACGCGAGCCTTCCACTCCACCCAACGAGGGCAGTTGGCCAAAGGGCGCCAACAACGGCACCAGTCCCACCAGACCCACGAAGCGGCCGCTCTCCTTGAGCACGACCGCCCGGTCTCCATAGGGTGGCTGGTACAACAGCGCCAATTGCTCGTAGTTGCGAACGGTCCACTCCAACCATTCGCGACGCCGCTTCAGGTTCTCCTCTTCGCTCACCGCCTTGTCCGCCCAGTCGATGTCGACGTAGAGCCGATGGCACTCGTCCAGGTCATCCATCCGCAACGGGCGGATCAGCAGCCTCTTCGTTTCCAACGTGGGAAGATGCATGTCGTCTCGGGAGCTCGGGACAGTTGCTCTGGCAGGGCTTGATCCCGGACCGGCAGTATCGGATACCGCTGCCAGTCCTCGAGAAAAAACAGCGCTGAGGGAGGAAACCGCATGCCGACCGCCATTCAAGAAGTGCCCCTGAAGACCATCACGGGCGATGACGCCAGACTTGGCGATTACGCCGGCAAGGTCCTGCTGGTGGTCAATGTGGCCTCCAAGTGCGGACTGACGCCGCAGTATGAAGCCCTGGAGAAGCTCTACGCCGAACGCCGCGACAAGGGCCTGGTGGTGCTGGGCTTCCCGGCCAACGATTTCGCCGGCCAGGAGCCGGGGACGAACGAGGAGATCCAGCAGTTCTGCCGGTCCACCTTCGGGGTGGACTTTCCGATGTTCTCGAAGATCACGGTGACCGGACCGGACATCCATCCGCTGTACCGCGAGCTCACCCAGAGGTTCCCCAAGGCGGCCTCGCGGCCTGGTGAGAACTTCCGCGAGCGGCTGCGGGGCTATGGCATGACGCCGAACCCCGAGCCCGGTGTGCTCTGGAACTTCGAGAAGTTCCTGATCGGCAAGAACGGCGAGGTGGTCGCGCGCTTCGCGCCGGACGTGTCGCCGGACGATCCCATGGTGCTCTCCGCCATCGACAAGGCGCTCGCCGCCTGAGTCACCTCCTGCGGATCTCAGCCCGCGGCTCCGGGCTCGAAGCGCGCGAGGAAGACCTTGAACTGGAGCGAGAGGAAGATCGGACGCGGCGCCACCAGTCCGGTCCGGGCGAACATCGCGAACAGGGCGGCATCGGACTCGATGGGCCGTATCTCCGCGAAGCGCTGGCGTCGACGCTCCAGCTCGTCCGGGGAGATTCCATACGCCCGCCACCGCCGTAGCTCCACGTTCGTCAGCTCGGGGTCCTTGCCGACGCGGCAGCCCAGGACGAGGGGCGCTCCGGGCTTGAGCCGCCGGGTCACCTCGCGCAGCAGCTCGAGGCGGGCCTCCTCGCCCTCCACATGGTGCAGGACCCCCATCATCTGCGCGCCGTCGAACGGGGGGCCGGGGGGCAGGGTGTGCAGCTCGCCCACGTGCAGGTGCGTGCGCGAGAGCATCCCCTCGGCCTCCAGGCGCTTGCGGGCGACGGCGAGCATGGCGTCGGAGGGATCCACGCCCGTGAAGCGCCAGCCCGGCACGTCGAAGCGGGTGTAGGGCATCAACTCCGCGCCCGTGCCCAGTCCCACGTAGAGCAGCGACGCCGTGTCCTGGCCGTCGAGCTGGGCGGTCAGCGCGCTGACGCCGAGCTCGTACATCGCCTGGGTGCCGGCGAGGGTGACGGACGCTTGGGTGTCGTAGTGGACGGCGCGGTCGGCGCCAAAGCCCGGCACGATGTGGTGGACGGAGGGGGCGTGGTGTTCGTGAGTCATGACGTGTCCTCGGGAGGCCCGCGGGAGGCGGGCGATTGGATTGGAGGATGCGTCCGGACCCCGATGAAGGGGAGAGCGGGGATTCAGGCTGGATCGGCGGAAATTCCGGTCCCGCCGATCCGCGCAAGCCCAAGAAAGAGGGGAGGTTGGTATAGAAACACCCATGAGCACGCCCAACACGCCCATCCTGCCCCCCGCGAAGTTGCCTGGTCCCAACGACCCCTGCTGGTGCGGGAGCGGGACCAAGTACAAGAAGTGCCACCGGGGAGAGGACAGCCAGGCACGCGCTCCCGTGCCCGCCTCCCGGCGTGTGAAGCCGGGCGTGGTGAGCCCCCGCCGTCCGGTGCCTCCCCACATCCCGCGGCCCGACTACTCGGAGACAGGCCGTCCCGGCCCCGGGGTGAAGGGAGATCCCTCGACCCGGCTGGAGCGGATGCGGCGGGCCTGCCGCGCCGCCGCCGAGGTCCTGCGGGTGACGGGGGCCGCCTTGCGCCCGGGCGTCACGACGGACGCGATCGACGCCCTCGCGCACGAGGAATACATCCGCCGCGGTGGCTACCCCAGCACGCTGAACTACCACGGGTTCCCGAAGTCCCTCTGCACCTCGGTCAACGAGGTCATCCTCCACGGCATCCCGGACAGCAGGCCCCTGGAGGATGGGGACATCGTCAACCTCGACATCACCATCTATCTCGAGGGGATGCACGGCGACTGCTCGGCGACCTTCCCCGTGGGGAAGATCGACGCGGCCTCCGAGCAGCTGCTCCGGGTGACCCGCGAGTGCATGATGTTGGGCATCGAGGCGATACGTCCGGGCCTGCCCATCAACGTCATCGGCCGGGCCATCGAGGCTCACGCCAACCGCTACGGCTACGGCGTGGTGCGCTCCTACTGCGGGCACGGCATCGGCGAGGTGTTCCACCTCGAGCCGCAGGTCTGCCATTACTTCGATCCCCACGCGACGGACATCATCGAGGAGGGCATGTTCTTCACCGTCGAGCCCATGCTCACGATGGGCTCCATCCAGCACCAGGACTGGGATGACGACTGGACGGTGGTCACCGCGGATGGCAGGCGCTCGGCGCAGTTCGAGCACACCATCCACGTGACGCGCGATGGCGCGGACATCCTCACCCGTCTGGAGGAGTAGCTTCCCTGCTCACTCGATCCGGCACGCCTCCTCGAAGTCCAGGCGGGGGCCCCGCGGGCGCACACTGGCCGGGTCCCCGTAGCCGAGGTTGAGCAGGAAGTTGCTCTTCCAGGAGGTGCCCGCGAAGAAGGCCGCGTCCACCCTGGCGTTGTCGAAGCCCCCCATGGGGCCGCAGTCCAGCCCGAGTGCGCGGGCGGCGAGGATGAGGTAGGCGCCCTGGAGGGAGCTGTTCATGAAGGCCTGCTTCTCGCGGGCCTCGGGCGGCATCTTCTCGAAGACCGACTTCATGTCCTTCGCGGGGAAGAGCCGGGGCAACTGCTCGTGGAAGCGGGTGTCGTAGGCGACGATGACCGTCACGGGGGCCGTCATCGTCTTCTCCACGTTGCCAGCGGACAGGGCGGGCTTGAGCCGCTCCTTGGCTTCGGGGCTCTTCACGAAGACCAGGCGCGCGGGGTTGGAGTTGGCCGAGGTGGGCGGCAGCCGGGCCAGCGACCAGAGCTGACGCAACAGCGAGTCCTCCACGGGGCGCGCCGTCCAGCTGTAGGAGGTGCGTGCCTCGAGGAAGAGCGTGTCGAGAATGTCGGCGTCCAGGGGGGTGTTGCGTGGGTGCATGCCGCCGTGGGTACCGGAGCGGCGTGCCCCACGCAAGCCCGCGCATCCTGTCAGGACCTGACGCGCCTGGGCTCGATGATGGCGGAAGCGAAGCGCTCCATCTCCTCGAGCTGGGGGCTCATCTGGAGCAGCAGCAGGTCCACCCCAGCGGCCTCGAACTCGGCGATCCGCTCGCGCACGCGCGCGGGCGTGCCCACCAGCCCTGGCCGCAGGCCCCGGTTGGACACCGAGTACTCCTTGATCTTCAGCTCCCGCTCCAGCTGCGTGCCGGACAGCCACTGCTCGAAGTTCGCGAAACCCGGGGCCTGCGGATCGAGCGTGGTGATGCGCTCGACCTCGGCGTCGGCTTCCTCCTGGCTGTCGCGCACGATGGCGTAGGCGGCCATGCCAAAGCGCATGGGGGGCAGGCCCTCCCGCTCGCGGCGCGCGCGCATGTCGGCGATCTTCGCGGAGATCACCTCCGGTTCGTCACCGTGCATGACGTAGGCGTCGCACTGGCGGGCGATCATCTGCTTGGCGGCCTCGGATTCCCCACCCGCGTAGACGGTGGGGCGGGGCGAGGCCAGGGGCTTGGGCTCGCAGATGGCATCCGTGAGCCGGTAGCGCTGCCCCTCGAAGCTGAACGGGGTGTGGGACCACAGGCCGTCCACCACGCGCAGCCACTCGGTGGTCCGCGCGTAGCGGTCATCGTGCTGATCGAACTGCAAGCCGTACTGCCGGGCTTCATCCGCCCACCAGGAGGACACCACGTTGAGCGCCAGCCGGCCTCCGGAGATGCGGTCGATGTTGGCGGCCTGCTTGGCGAACAGGGCGGGATGGTGGAAGTTGGGGCGCACCGCGACCATCAGCTCGAGCTTGCGCGTGACGGCGGCGAGCGCCGCGGCGGTGGACCAGGCGTCCATGGCCGGCTCGCGCACGCCCTTGATGTCGTTGAGGTGGAGCTCGGCGAGGAGCGTCAGGTCGTAGCCGATCTCCTCGGCCCGGCGGCACAACCGGCTCATGTACTCCCAGCTCGCCTCCATCTGCTCATCGCGCACGTTGCGCAGCCAGCCGCCGAAGACAGGGGCCCAGAAGCCGTACCTCATGCCGCCTCCCCACGCCGCCGGGCGCCGATGACCTCGAGGAGATAGTCCGCCAGCTGCTCGTGCGGATCCCACCCCAGCACCTCGAGCGGCCTGGCCACGAAGTTGGACAACCCGTTGATGTCGTAGAAGCGGCGCGTGCCGTCGCGGTCGTCGATCATGAACTCGATGCCGCACAGCTCCATGTTCGCCGCGCGCGAGATGGTCTCCACGGCGCGGATGGTGTCGGCGTCCAGCGTGGTCTGCTCGATGGTGATCCTGGGCTTGCCCACCATGCACGCATCGGCGGGGCACAGATCGAACGAGCCGCCGTCGGTGGTCAGGGAGATGGCGTAGAGGAAGCGTCCAGCCAGGGTCTCCGCGCGCACGATGCGGCTGCCGCGGGTGGGGATGTACTCCTGGACGAGCGTGACGCTGTCGATGCTGGTGGGCGTGGTGCCGTCGGCAACGGCCTGGACGAGCTGCTCCATGCTGTCGTAGCGCACGACGCCGGCGCCCGAGCCGCCGATGTTGACCTTGACCACGATGGGAAAGCGCAGACCCTGGGCTGCACGGGGCAGGTCGGCCCGGCGATGCACCACGCGCGTGGCCGGGGTCGCGTAGCCCAGTGAGTTGATGAGCGACAGCTGGCGGGCCTTGGACGTGTCCACCGCGAGGGCCGGGTTGCCATTGATGATGCGGGCGCCGCACTGCTCCCAATGCGAGTACAGGGACTGGGCGTAGAAGATGCCGTGCTCATCCTGGCGCAGGAAGGAGCTCATCGCCACGCGGCTGAAGATGACCGGCGCGGGCGGCGTGCGGTCCTCCAGGTTGAAGAAGTGCTCGTCGAGGCGCAGCGGTACGTAGGAGATGCCGCGCCGCTCGAGGGTGGCGAACAGGGGTTTGAACCACTCGGGGTGCTCGTAGAAGACGGCGAGCTGGGGCTGCGTGCTCATGGGGGGATTACCTGCGACGAGGGGGCGGAGCCATCTTGCGGCGGTTTGCTATCGCGGACGCGCGTCCGCTATAACGGAATCGTCGTTCATTGGCAACGCATTCGGACGACAAGGCGGCGGCCCCGCGGTTCCGCGCGCCATGAGGGGAGCCGGGTTGCCGCCCGCTCCGGCTCGTGCGAGGACCCGACTCGAGCTGGGAGGTATCGGGCATGGGATCGTCGTCGCATCACAAGGGCAGGGAGGATGCTCCGGCCACGCCTCGGGTGGAGCTTGGGGGCAGGGGAGTGGGCTTCATCGTCAAGGACGGTCTGCGCTTCAAGGACCTGAACGGGAATGGTCAGGTCGACCCCTACGAGGACTGGCGGCGGACTCCCGAGGAGCGGGCAAGAGACCTCATCGGCCGGATGACGCTGCGGGAAAAAGCGGGCGTCATGATGCACGGAACGGCTCCCACCCTGACGACGGAAGGAGTCACCCGTTATGACAGGGCGCTTGCCACCCGCATGATCGCCGAGCAGGGCGTCAACAGCTTCATCACGCGGTTGGATGGCGATGCACGGTTCCTCGCCGAGGAGAACAATGCGTTGCAGGAAATCGCGGAAGCGACACGCCTGGGCATTCCGGCCACCCTCAGCACGGATCCTCGCAATCATTTTCAATTCACATTGGGCGCTAGTGTCGCCGCGGGGAGCTTCTCCCAGTGGCCAGAGGCGCTGGGGTTGGCGGCCATCGGTGACGAGGCCCTGATCAGGCGCTTCGGGGACATCGCACGGCAGGAGTACCGTGCGGTCGGTATCCAGGAAGCGCTCTCTCCACAAGCCGATCTCGCCACCGAGCCGCGCTGGTCGCGCATCCATGGCACCTTCGGTGAGGACGCCGAGCTCGCCAGGAAGCTCGTGCAGGCCTACATCGAGGGTTTCCAGAACGGTGGGAATGGGATTGGCGAGAACAGCGTGGTGGCCGTCGTGAAGCATTGGGTGGGCTACGGCGCCGCGAAGGATGGCTTCGACAGCCACAATGCCTACGGGAAATACGCGGTGTTCCCGGGCAACAACTTCGAGTACCACGTCAGGCCTTTCGAGGGTGCGTTCGCCGCGAAGACCGGAGGGGTGATGCCCACCTACTCCATCCTCGAGGGAGTCACCTTGAACGGCCGGCCCCTGGAGCAGGTTGGCGCGGGCTTCAACACGCAGCTCCTGACGGACATGTTGCGAGGCCAGTATGGTTTCGAGGGAGTCATCCTCTCGGACTGGGCCATCACCAACGACTGTGACGAAGCGTGTCTGAACGGCGCGCCTCCCGGGCAGACTCCCTCCTTCGTGGGGTTTGGAACTCCCTGGGGCGTGGAGACACTGTCCAAGGTGGATCGCTTCGCCAAGGCCGTGAACGCGGGATTGGACCAATTCGGTGGCGTCGATGAATCCGAGGCGCTCGTGGCCGCGGTCAACGCCGGCAAGGTGACAGAGGCTCGCCTGGACGAGTCGGTGTATCGGATCCTGCTGCAGAAGTTCCAACAAGGTCTGTTCGAGAACCCGTACGTCGACGTGGAGCGAGCGGGCGAGGTGGTGGGAAACGCCACCTTCCAGGACGAGGCGACGGAGGCCCAGCGGCGCTCACTCGTCCTACTGGAGAACAAGGACAAGATCCTTCCCCTGGGTGCCAACATCCGGAAGGTCTACCTCCATGGTATCGATGGCGCGGTCGCCGCCAGGTATGGGTTGACGGTCGTCCGTACCCCCGAGGAAGCGGACGTCGCGATCCTGCGGACGGTGGCTCCGTTCGAGACGCTTCATCCCCAGTACGTGTTCGGGCTCCGGCAGCACGAAGGAAACCTCGCCTTCGAGGATGGCAACGCCGACTATGAGGCCATCAAGAGCGTGAGCGCCAGGGTGCCGACCATCGTCACGGTCTACCTGGATCGCCCGGCGATCCTGACGAACGTGAAGGACAAGGTCGGCGCCCTCCTCGGCAACTTCGGCGTGAGCGATTCCGCGCTGTTCGACGTCTTGACGGGCAAGGCCGCGCCACGAGGCAAGCTGCCCTTCGAACTGCCCTCCTCGATGGCGGAAGTGGAGGCACAACGGTCGGACATGCCGCACGACACGGCCCATCCGCTGTACCCCCTGTTCTTCGGGCTGAGCTACCAGCTGGTCCAACACGGTGTGTTGGAAGGGATGCGTCAAGACCGGGCGTAGCGCGCCGCGGCGACGGCGCCGCCGTCGACGAGGAGGTCGCTGCCGGTGATGAACGACGCCTGGGGGCTGAGCAGGAACTCGACGGCGCTGGCGATGTCGTCCGGAGTTCCGATGCGCCCCGCGCCGGACGCTTGAATCATGCCGCGAATGGCCTCTCCGTGGGGGCCCTGCAACTCCGCCTGCCCCATCGGGGTGGAGATGATGCCCGGGCTGATGCTGACCACCCGGCCGCCCCGCCGCCCCCACGGAATCGACGCCGCCTGGACGCGCAACTGGTTCGCGCGCTTCGCCACGCTGTAGGCGGCGCTGGAATCGAGGTTCTTGGGGTCGAGCATGGGGAGCCCCGCGAGCTCGCTCGTGGGGGTGGTGGCGAGGGCGCGTTCGGCCTCGGGGGGGAGGGGGACCATCGCGCCGGCCATCGAGGCGATGCACACCGCGACACTGCCGCGCGTCACCAAGGGGAGGAAGGCGTCGAGGACGTAGGCGGTGCCGAGGACGTCCACCCGCACGACCCGTTCGGGGCTGGCCTGCACGGGAGAGACGCCGGCGGTGTGCACGACGGCGCGGAGCGAGCCGAGGGCACCTGCGTGCTGGGCGAGCCGTTCGACGGACTGTTGGTCGGAGACGTCGACGCGGAGGGCGTCGACGGTGTGGCCTTCGCCGCGGAGGGTGTCGGCGACGCGGTCGAGGAGGTCCTGGGCGTAGTCGGCGAGGACGAGCTGGCGGCCGGAGCCGAGGCGGCGGGCGGTGGCGAGGCCCATGCCACCGAGGCCGGTGATGACGATGATGTCCTTGTGTGGTGCGGTCATGGTGCGGGTCTCCCTTGGCGTGATTGCACTCGTACTTGCTGAAACAGCGTCCGGGGACGGGTGCTTCATCCCTCAGCCCGCCTTCGCGTGCTCCGCGACGCCGTGCGCCGGGAACAGGGCTCGGCGGAGCGCGGCCGTGTAGACCCCGCGGAACTCGCGCGCCACCCCGCTGTCGCGGGTGATGAGATCGAAGCCGTGGAAGGCGCCGGGCACCCTGAAGAGCTCGCATGGCACGCCGGAGGCCTCCAGGCGCCTGGCGTACGCGATATCCTCGTCGAGGAAGAGGTCGCAGGTGCCCACGCCCAACCAGGCCGGAGGCAGTCCCGAGAGGTCCTCTCGCCGCGCGGGCACCGCATGCGCCGGCACCTTCGCGCCACCCGGCTCGCATCCCAGGTAGGACCTCCAGCCGAACACGTTGCTGCCCTGGTTCCAGACGCGCAGGCGCGTGCCGTCGATGTCCGTGCGCGTCGCCGTGCGATCGTCCAGCATCGGGTAGACGAGCAGCTGGAAGGCGGGCCGAACCTCCCCGCGGTCGTGCGCCAGCTGGGCCAGCGCCGCCGTGAGCCCTCCGCCAGCGCTCGCCCCGCCGATGGCGATGCGCTCGGGGAGGACACCGAGCGTCCCCGCCTGGGCGAAGAGCCACCGCAGCGCCGCGTAGCAGTCCTCCAGCGGTGCCGGGAAGGGGTGCTCGGGTGCCAGCCGGTAGTCCACGGAGGTGACGTGGATGCCCAGCTCGCGCGCGAAGCCGACGCACAGAAAATCGTCCTGCTCCGGCCGGCCCATGATGTATCCGCCCCCGTGAATCCACAGGAGCGCCGGCGTCGGTCCCTGGACCGTCCGGGACCGATAGGTCCGCACGCGCACCGGTGGCGCCCCCGCGGGCCCGGGCACCCGCACGTCCTCCACGGCCACATCCTCGGGGACGCGGGGTGTTGATTGGAGGCGGGTGAGGAACTGCATCACGGCGAGCAGCGGCCGGGTCATCGTGAAGTTCGGGATGAGGCGCGCGGCGCGTTGCAGGTCAGGGTGAAACGGATTCTCGGCTCGCTTCATGTCTCTGCTCCCATGCGGTGGTGGATCTCAGGCCGAGCCTTCGTCGACGATCGCCTGGGTCGCGGTCTCCAGCCAGCGGCGGGTGGAGGCCAGGCGCGCCCCGGTGAGCGGCTGGATGGGCAGCAGCTTCCAACTGGTGAGGAAGCCGCTCCAAAGGATGTTGAGCCGCACCGCTCGCCCCTCGCCGTCCGGGGGTCCCAGCCACCTGGCCAACGGTGCGATCACCTTCGTCTGGAGGAACTCGACGCTCGCCGCGTGCGCCACGGGGTCGGCCGCCGAGAGGATCATCATCGCCAGCGGGCCCGATGCGTCCTGCGTGTCGAAGAGGGCCGCCACCATGTCCACCCCGAAGCAGTGCCGCCGGTCTTCACGCAGTATCGGGGTGATGTCGATCACCCGCTCCAACGTCGCCCGGAACAGCCCCTCCTTCGAGCCGAAGTAGCGGCCAACGAGCGCGGAATTCACCCCGGCGAGCTCCGCCACCTCTCGCACGCCGGTGTTGGTGAAGCCTCGTGTCGAGAACAGCGTCTGCGCGGCGTTGAGGATCGCGGTGCGCGTGCGCTCGGCATCGCGCTGGCGCGTCGTTTTCTTGGGCTCGGTCGGGCCGGACATGTACACGGCTGTTTACTTACGGCGATGGCTGGGTTATGTCCAGGAAGTACACAACGGTGTACATGCGCCGCAGGCGGCACGCTTGGAGGAACCCCATGATCGATCCCAATACCCTGTCCCTGCCCGACAACGCTCCTCTGTTCACCCGCCTGCGCGTGGCGCTCCAGTGCTTGCAGGTGCTCAAGCAGGACCCGGGAAATCCCATCTGTGGCCCGCTGCTCAACACCTGCCTGGATCTCAACGTCTACGAGTCGCTCGCCCAGCAGCTCCAGCGCAGCGAGGAGGGGCGCCGCCTGCTGTCCGAGCGTCCCTCCTTGCAGGGCAAGGCACTGGATCTGACAGCGCTCGAGCGCCTGCCCGAGGGCTCGCTCGGCCATGAGTTCGCGCGCTACTTCCGCGACAACAAGATCTCGCCCTTCGAGACGACGTTCGAGATCAAGAACCACATCGACTTCATCGGCAAGCGCTACCGCGAGACGCATGACCTGTTGCACGTGCTGACGGGCTACGCCACGGATGTGGTGGGAGAGATGGAACTGCAGGCGTACGTCCTGGGCAACCTGGGTATCCACACCGCGAAGCTCATCCTGCTGTTCGGCACGTTCGGACAAATCAAGGAGCGGCAGCCCGGCGTCGGGCTGTCCGAGTACATGCGGCGGCTGCGGGCCGCGTACCTCCGTGGCCGCGCGTCCTCGCAGTTCCTCGGCTTCTGGTTCGAGCACCACTGGGAGACCCCCGTGGCCACGCTGAGCGCGCGGCTGTGTGCCCCCGCGGAGCGGATGAACTGACGGGGTGCTCGGAGCAGCTCGCCGTCGGGTCGAAAGAGGCAGATTTCTTCAGTGATTCTGGCGGTTTGCGATGAGACCGAAAGGGCCCACCCATTCGTGAGCAGGAGGCCCCCGGCTCGGCACGCCCGGCGGTTGGGGCACCAGCTCCGCGACATCCCTGCTATAGTCTGAAAACCAACAGACTGTCGCTGACGCAAGCTCCAATCCCCCAGATCACACCCCCATGGCGGAAATCTCCTTCTTGGTCGTGGACGACTTCTGCCCCGACGTCGATAGCAAGCGGCGCGAGGCGCTTGGTGCCCAGTACCGGAACCTGAACTCGACCGGGCTGTACTCCGACTTCAGGGCCACGACGGCCGAGATCGATCAGATCTCCAGGTTGCTGGGGGTACCCCTCGTCCCCGCGGCTCCAGAAGGGACGGGGCGCTTCGCTCTTAGAGCCGCCAACGAGCAGCACTCGATGGACATCCATGTCGACCACTGCGACTGGGGGGGCATCCTCTACTTGAATCCCCCGGAGCAGTGCGAGGGGGGGACCTGCTTCTGGCGGCACAATGAAACCGGGTTGGAGAAGTGGCCGACCCGTGAGGAAGTCCTCGATATCTACTGGCTTCTCGAAGGCAAGACCGTCTGGGAGTACTTCGTGGGCCAGGAAGGGATGCACCGTGATCGGTGGACGCAGTCCTTCTTCCTCCCGATGAAGTACAACAGGCTGGTGCTGTTCCGGGGCCAGTTCTTTCATTCCCAGGCGAATACGTTCGGCGAGCACAACGAGAACGCGCGTCTCACACAGATCTTCTTCTTCAACGAAGCCCAGCGGAAATGAGGGTTTCGAGAATCGTCGTTCATCAAGGGGTGTCCTTCACTTCGGGCACGGACCTCATGCATGCATGGTTGTCGGCTTCGGAGGCCGAAGTCGAAGCCGTGACCGCGCAATGGCACCGGCTCATCGTGGAGCCCAACCTGGGAGAGCCATTGACGCTCGAACCGGAGGGGGACGGCATCACCCATGTGTATGCGGGCGTATTCCCGTTCTTTTCGCCGGCCCTGCTCTCCAGGGTGCTCTCGCTGAACCCCGATGACACCGAGCGCGTGCAGCGCAGACTGCTGCCCATCGCGCACGACAGCTACGTCTACAACGTGGGGTACGGGCTGTATCGCCGCCTCGCGGATTTCCGGCGCTGGGTCTCACTGCCCGTGATGCTCGGCCGCTTCCAGTCCCTCTATCTGGGGATCGGGCGTCATTGCCGGCTGATCACCATGAACCAGGATCAGAGTGTCTCGGGCATCCTGACGCTGGCGGGAACGAACAAGGCTTTTGGGCGGGATCTGCTCAAGACGGCGGGAATTCCCGTGGCTCCCGGCTTCCTGTCCTTGAACAAGGAGGATCTCCTCGAGCGGGCGGAGGCTCTTGGGTATCCGGTGGCGTTGAAGGCCGTCACCGGGGGGAACTCCGAGTCCGTCATCCTGGGGATCCAGAATCCGGCCGATCTGGCGGTCGCGGCGGAACAATTCTTCCGTTCCGACTTCCTGCTGGTCGAACGGATGTTGGAGGGAGTGGAGCTCCGGCTCCACTTCATCGGGGGCAAGCTGTTTCGCGTGTTTCGAGCCGACCCTCGAGTGATCACAGGGGATGGCGTGAGCACGGTCGACGAATTGCTCCAGCGAGATCAACCCGAGCTTCACCGGCGGGCAAACCGGCTGCTGATTCAGCAGCAGCGCCTGCTGCAACAGCTCTGGGGATATGGCATCCGGTCCATGGCGGATCTCTCGCGTGTGATTCCGGAGCCCGGGGCCCGGCTGCGCGTTTCGGCCGCCGCGGGTGAGCAGATGGAAAAGGCTCCGCTGGAATCGCTGCATCCCGCGGATCGTGAAGCCTTGGAGCGGTTGTTGGAGCGGTTCGGGGAGCCGAGCGCGGGGATCGATGTGATCCTGCGTGAGGTGGGTGCTCCTCTCTCCGAGGGTGGCGCTGTCTTGGAGATCAATTCTCCGTGTGGAATGACCTACCTTCGGGGTGACCAGCCCGCCGCGGCGGACCATGAGCTGGTGGGATTCGTGGAGAAGGTCCCTGGATTCATCGAGCAGGACGGCAAGGTGCCGGTCTGGCTGGCGATGACCGAGGAGGCTGACCGGGGCGCCTTCGCACGAGCCGAGCTCGAGAGTGCTTTTCTCCAACGGTGGCCGGAGGGAAGAATCGGAACGCTGTCCTCGGCCGGCTGGCTTCCCCTCCTGACGGATCAGCGTGCCGAGGCGTTTCTCATCTGGCTCACGGAGGACGGCGTACGTGAGCACGGAATGCCGAGCCACCTCGAGCCCAGGCTGCTCTTCGCGGGTGACGAGGCGCTCTTCTCCAGACGGTATCCCATCGTGAGCAGCACGACCCTCAACGCCGAAGGGACATTGCAACCCGTTTCGTCTCCGCTGGATATCCAGTGAGGAGTGTAGAACATGCAATTCTTCGAGAAGCTGGGACAACGGATTGACGAGGCGTGGGCTGGTGCCAGCCATGATGAGCATGCCCTTCCCGAGATAGCCGAACAGTTCCTGCGGGCCGCGCAATGCCACGAACACGTGGACGTCGACCAGGTGGCCAGTTGGCTGATGTCGGCGGCGAGCCTTCCACCCCAAGGCGATCTCTCCTCCGCGTTCGGGGAGCCCACGCTCGTCGTCTTCAATAACGGGCGGTTGCTCATCCAGCTCCTGCACTGGGTCGTGGGCACGACCTCGATCCATGAGCACGGATTCTTCGGGGCCTTCTCCGTCCTCGAGGGCTCGAGCGTCCACGCGCGTTACCAGTTCACGCCCACCCACACCATCAACCCGCATTTCCTCGTGGGTACGCACGCCCTACAACAAGTGGAGTTGCTGCGCCGCGGCGACATCAGGAGAATCACGGGGAGGGGGTTGATCCATTCGCTGTTCCACCTCGACTTCCCCTCCATCTCGATCGTGGTGCGCACGGTGGGCTCCGGCTCCGAAGGGCCACAGCTCGATCACCATCGGCCCTCCATCGCGGTGTACCCATTCGTTCGCGATCCGCTGATGGTCCGCCGGCTCCAGTATCTGAAATTCCTGGCCAGGACCCGGCCCGCCGAACACCAGCGGTGGACCCGCGACCTCCTCGAGGGCGCCGGGCTACATGAGACCTTCCTCGTGCTGCAGCAACTCGCGGAGATCGCCCCCGAGCGCCCCTTCTGGGACGAGATGCTCTCCCTGGCGAGCCGGCGGCATGGCGAGGTGACCTCGACTTTTGGCGCCGTTTTCGCGCAGCAGCGGCGCGACCGCGCCATCGTCAGTCTGCGGAGCAGCATCACCGATGCGAGTCATCGCTTCTTCCTCGCGCTGCTCCTCGTCCTTCCCGAGCGAAGCGCGATCTTCGAGATGATCCGTCAACGGTTTCCCGATGCCGACCCGCGCCAGAAGGCCGCGGAGTGGGTCTCCGAGCTGGGAGAGAGCCTGATGATGGGCGTCGAGTTCGACGAGCTGAATGGGGAAATCGTTCGTCTGATGATCCTGGGGATGGACGACAAGATGGTTCTTGGCGCTCTCGGCGAGACGTTCTCCCCGGAGGACATCGACAGCCAACGCCAGGAATTGCTGAAGCATTTCGCTCAATTGCGAGCTCATCCGATTCTGGCGCCCCTCCTCCAGGAGCGTTGAGAGTCCTCCAACAAGCGAGAAACGATCGATGGACCTCGTCCTGAATCCGAATCTGCGCATCACGCCGATCGACGAGCAGGGGCCCGCCTACGCCATTTCAGCGCCAGTCAGGGGTCGTGGCCTGCGAGGGGATGTCATCTCGCGGGCGCATCATGGCGAGCTGTTCGAGGTGCTCGAACGCCTGCTGGGCCGGACCGGTGAGAAGCATGTCGAGCTCACCGACGAGCACGAGCGGGCGCTTCGACGGCTTGGCATCTTCGTTCCTCCACGAGAGGTGTCGCGGAGTGTCCAACTGATGCACCTTCCCAAGCGTGGGCCCGCCCGTGCGCCTCGCCGGGCCGCTCCCGCGGGCGCTCTCCAATTGAACCCGGCGGCCCGGTTCGGAGGGCGCGAGGAAGTTCTCGACTCCGAACAGGACCCCGAGCTCGGGAAGCGGCTCTCCTCCGAGCATTCGCTGGCCTGGGTTCCGGAACGCAGGACGGGGGTGCTGGTCCCGGTGCATCTGGACGCACGCCACCGCGAGCTCCTCGGCCGGTTGTCCGGTTCTCCCGAGGCTCGTCAGGGCCGGTATCCGCCCGCGCTGGTCGCGGAGCTCGAGGCGGCAGGTCTTCTGCTGCCCCGGTCCGATTCACGGGAGTTGCCCACCGGCCCCAGCCCGGACGAGCGCCGGTCCTTTCGCGAGCACGGGTATGCCATCGTCGAAGGTCTCTTCTCCCGCTCCTTCTGCTTCGCGCTCTCCACGTACTTCCGGGAGTTGCGCGCCCAGGGGTTCCTCAAGGCGGGTGACGGTCAAGTGCCGTTGCGGCACGTCCTCCATGGAGAGACCGTGACCTCGTTCCTGCACCGTCAGCTCCCGCCTTTCGTGGCCGCCCTGGTGGGATGCCCGGTGAAGCCCTCGTACTGCTACATCGCGGAGTACATGCCAGGCGCGGTGCTCAAGCGGCATGTGGACCGCCCTCAGTGCGAGTTCACGATCTCCCTCCTGGTGGACTTCCTTCCCCGGCCCGAGGGGAAGTGCTCCTGGCCGCTCTGGCTCTCCCCCACCGGGGAGGATCGCCTCGGGGTGCGGCTCGCGATCGGGGATGCGGTCATCTACAAGGGACGGGAGATCGCCCACTGGCGCAATGCCCTCGCTCCTGGGAAACGCTCGATCTCCATCTTCTTCCACTTCGTTCCCGGGTCGTTCACCGAGGCCCTGACATGAGGGTTCGATCGCTGGGGTGGGTGGGTCTGGCGCTGCTGCTGGCTTCCTGCTCGATTCTCCGGCCACCCGGTGAAATCCCCCAGGAGGGCACGGCCGAGCGGAGCCTGCGCGCGCGGATCTACCTCGCCAAGGGGGACGCGGCGGTTGAATCGCGGCAATGGGGCCTGGCGGCGGGTTACTTCGCGGCCGCCCGCATGCAGACGGACTCGCCGGCGGCGCAGTGGGGGCAGGCCTGGGCGAGGAGCCGTGCCTCCACCCGGTTGTGGACGAAGACATTCGAGGGCTCCGTTCTCACCGCCACGTTCTCCCCGGATGGCCGGGTGCTTGCTTCGGCGGGAATTGATTCCATCGTCCACCTCTGGGATGTGAGCAGCGGTGAGCTGCTGGCGAAGCTCGAGGGCCATTCAGCCGAGGTCCACGCCGTCGCCTTTTCCCCGGACGGCCGGCTGCTGGCCTCCGCGGGCCGGCCGGGAGAGATTCGGGTCTGGGACCTGTCTCGAGGCAGGCAGGTGGCCTTGCTCCAAGGCCATTCGGATGTGGTGCGCGGCCTGGCTTTCTCTCCTGGCGGGAAGATGTTGGCCTCCTGCGGCGTGGACAAGACGGTCCGGGTCTGGGACGTCGGCGCCGGGGTCGAGCAGATGCGGTTCGAGCACGACGAGTACGCGATCTCCGTTGCCTTCGCCGCAGATGAAAGGCTCCTGCTCTCGACGAGCATGGACCGGACTGCCCGGGTCTGGAACCTGGGGACGCGCACGGAGCTCCACCGCCTCATCGCACATGAAGAGAAGGTGGAGTCGGGTGCCTTCTCCGCTGATGGGCAGCGGATCATGACCGCGGCTGCCGACCGCACGGTCCGCTTCTGGAGCACCCGGTCCGGACAGCTCCTCGATGTCCTGCGAATCCAGAGTGGCGTCTCGGCCACCGCCATCGATCCCCAGTTCCGGCTCCTCGTCCAGGCGGGGTGGGATGGGCGCATCCAGCTCTTCGATGCCCGCAGTGGAGATCTCCTCGAGCGGCTGGATGCACATCGCTCGTTCGCGATGACGGTCGCTTTGTCTCCAGACGGCCGCACCTTCGCTTCTGGCGGACGGGATGGCTCGTTGCACGTCTGGTCCCGGCCCGGGACTCCCGCTGAAATGATCCTTCGGGGACACGAGGTCTGGGTGGAAGCCTTGGTGTTTTCCGGTGACCAGCAGCTCGTCTCGGGTGGGGAGGATGGATTCCGCCTGTGGAGCCTCCCAGAAGGGAACACCCAGGAACCACGTTCGTTCGGAACGGGGATTTCATCCCTCGCGGTGAGCCCGGATCGCAAGCTCATCGCGGTGGGCGGACTGGATGGGACGGTGCGAGTCCTGGATGCAGGCTCTGGCCAGCAGTTGCTCGCCCTGTCCGGCGTGACCGGGTCCGTTCGGGCCCTGGCCATTGCTCCGGATGGCAAGTCCCTCGCGGCAGGCGGAGATCGCGACATCCTCCTCTGGTCGCTGCCCTCTGGCTCCGTCCTCGGTCAGCTCAGCGGTCACACGGGAAAGATCTGGTCCCTGGCCTTCGAGCCAGCGGGGAATCGCCTCGCCTCTGGTGGCGCGGACAACACCGTGCGGCTCTGGGAGTTGAATCGCCGTCAGCAGCTTCTCCAGCTCGACACGGGGGGGCTGGTCCGAGCGGTCGCCTTTACCCCCTCTGACAACCACCTGGTGACAGCGGGCATCAACCAACCCATTCGTGTCTGGGATGCCACGGATGGCCGCAGGGTGAAGGCGCTGGATGAGGGGGCTGTCGGCGCTCTGTCCCTTGGTATGTCACAGGATGGGAGGTTCATGGCCTCGGGCGGAATGGACCTGCTGGTGAAGGTCTGGAGCCTTCCCTCCGGTGCGCTGATGGGTAGGATCGCTGGCCATCAGGGAATGCCGACCGCCGTATCATTCTCGCCCGGTGGGTCGGCCCTGGCCTCGGCGGGGGCGGACAAGACGATCCGCCTGATCAAGGTCGACGACCTCGCTCATCCACCGCCAATAGAGACGGGACTCGCCGAGGCGCTGCTTCGCTATGGGCTCACCTGGAACGAGGAGCAGTTTCTCATCCAGAACCGCTGAGGGGAGGGGAGGACGGCAGGCTCGAATCAAGCCTGCCGCTCCCCGGGCTTCCGGGCGAGCGCGGAACCGTAGTACCTGGTCAGGAAGTCGTAGATGCACGCTTCCCGGGCCTGCACGTCTCGCGTCAGCAGCCGGTTGAGCTGCATGTGAACGCAACTGCCCGCCAGTCCGCGGATGCTCCAGCCCTGTGTGGCGGCCTCTCGCCGGGCTGATTCCACGTGAGGGCGAAGCCGCTGGGAGCGCGTGTTCAGGTGCTCCAGGATGGCCATGTCGAACCGTCCGCCCGCGTCCTCGGATTCGAGCACCTGCTGCACGGTGGTGCGAAGTTGGCGGTACCGCTGGGAGAGCACCTCCCGGGCCAGCTCATGGCTCATCCGGGACAGGGCTTCGTCCTTCAGTCCCTTCGCGAGCTCCCATCGCTCCTCCAGGTCGAATCCCAGATCCACGAGGAGCGCGTGCGTTGCGCGAAGGGCGGCCCACCATCTCTGGGAGTTCTCGCCGCCATCCTCGCTCAATGCGCACGTGGCAATCGCGAACTCGCTGTCGCGATGGAAGAGCTTCTCCGCCCAGGCCATCCCCTCCGGGCCACCGTAACGTTCGAGTTCTTGCTCGTACGTGTCGTATTGGAGCTTCCAGAGCTGACCCGATGCCTGCATGCTTCTGGCTGCTTCGTCGAGGAGCGGGAGCAGCTCCGAGCGGATTCGCGAAGGACTCCCGTGGAAACGGACGCGAAGATGCCATTCGGGGTCCGCGTAACGGATGAAGAACCACTGGTCGATGACCCCGGAATCCCGGCCCCGCGCGATCATGGGAGCCAGGTGGCTCAGCACTGGATCCAACAACATCGGCGCGGTGTAGAGCTTGATGTAGAGCCAGTCCGAACCAGGGAGATGCGACCGGGACGCCGTCCATGATGGGCCCGGCTGTACCGGAGCCCGTTGCCGGGGCGGAGTGGCGGCCGCGGTCATGAAGGGGACGTACAGCTCATGATTGAAGTGGCGCCCCTCGCCGTCCCTGACGCTCAGCTCCTCGGGACCGGGGAATACTTCCGTCAGGGTCGTGCTGGGTTCTTTGTTGATCGCCCGTAGCAGGATTTCGGAGGACAGGGGATTGTCCAGATCCATCAAGAGAGGGCCTTCGCTCTCCTCCAGATAGACGAATCTGGGGAGTCGGAGTGTGGTCCTCAGTCTTTCGATTTCCGAGGAGTTCCCAGCTCCATCGCCGGCTGCTCGGGCCAGGTCTTCCCGCCAGACCATCCACCGGGCGACGGAGAGAACCAGCCGCCCCGAGACGATTCGGGGAACGAAGCGGGCACGTCTCATCCTCCCGAGGCTGAATACCAGGGCGGGTGTCGAGTCCTGGTGTTGCAAGGTCGCGAGGAACCGATACACCGCCAGGTTCCAACCGAAATAATCGTGGGAATTGGAGAGCCTTGGAATCACTTCGCGTCCCAACCGGGCGGAGCGAAGGACGATCCGCTTTCCAACCACCGAGACCCTGAGATCCGAAGCGGGAATCTGGTGCTCGGGAGGGACGCTCGGTTGGCCAAGAAAGACGATTTCCCTCTCGTGGAGTGCTTCCCTCGCGACGATGTCTCCGACCGCGCCTCCCGGAAGGTGCACGATCTCGGCATGGACCGCACCGGCGGACGCGAGCTCCTCGCGGGACAGTGCGTCTCGGAGCTCTTCTTTCAGCTCTGGGAAGAGGTGGGCGGCTCGTGAGAGAAGCCGCACCCCTGCGTTGACATGATCCAACCGGATCCGGAAGTGTCCTGCCGCGAGCTCCTCCTCGGAACGGGCAGCCACGGTGGCGACGACGGTCATCAGGGAAGGAAGTGGGGGAGGAGCGGACGACGGAATGGCTCGAACCTCCGTATCCGTGAGCTCCAGCTCGGTCAGGCCTTGCCGCAGGGCGTCGGTGATCCTGCCGAGCCAGTAATCTTCCCGTGCCTCCGAGGCTCGATGCCATTCCGAGGTTCGATCCTCTCTTGGGGTGCCCACGAGGTCATCCGGTCCACCCATGGGATCGAAGGTGATGCCGAACTCCGGATCGAGCGCCTCGAGCAGTGAGACCTCGCGCGCTCCGAATCGCTGAACAAAGGCATTTCGAAAGTGCTCCAGAGGCATCGGGAGCGGAAAGGCACCGATGCGATGGAGGAGGGTGATTCCCCTCTTCAACTCCTCGACCACCTCGGTGCCAAGCCGTACCTGACTGCCCGGCTTCAACAGATCGACCTGGACGAGACGGCGTGGGTCTACTGGTACGGGGAGTGGTTCGAGCAGGCTCATCACCCTGCCATGGCCCTCGGATTCGCGACTCACGCCAACCCGGTCCATTTCAGTCAGCGCCTCCCTGACCGAATGAAGCCGCCGGGCCAGGGTCTTCCCCGAAGAGGTGCGAGCAAGGGACTCCGCCAGCCGCTCGAGCCCATTCAGCGCCGTCAGGGGTGGTGCCAGGGTGGGCACGAGGAACTGGAGCGCGACCAGCTCTCGGACGAACTCCAGGGCCTCCGATGGAGCCACTTCTTCTCCCGCGATGGCTTCCGCTACCTCCTGTCGTGTTGCCCCACTTCCGGCACGGAGGAGCGCCCGCTGGAGGTACTCATTTTCTTCCAGTGCCACCCATTCATACCGGCGCGAGCCATTGCTCGTCGTCGTCCTCACGTATCGAATGTAACCGGCGATGGTGTAGAGGCTGGTGTTTGGGAAGAGGAGGAGCTCTGGGGCGAGCTCGGAAGTCCTGGAGAGCGCATCCGCTAGCTGATGAAGGTATTCGTAGCTCAGGCGGCTCTGGCGGAGATAGGCACCGGGGGCTTCGAGCTCGAGCCTGGTTTCTCCGCCCACCTGGCCGAGAGTGTATCCACCCATCAGCCCGAGAGGCGTGGGCTTTCCAATCATTCGCGACACGTACTTCACCAGGGCCCGCTCCACCTTCAGTCCGTGGCCGCTGTCGGGTGCACTCCGCCAGACATCCAGGTCCCTGCTGAGTGCTGGCGAACCCAAGCGCAGGGCTTCTCGCACCATGGGAACAGACAACAGGTCGTCGAGCCGCTTGCGATACACGGGCTTGTGCGACGCCTCATCGACACCCTCTGCCCTGGCCGCGAGCTCCTCGAACCCGAGCAGTGGCGTCCGAACGACGAAGTGTCCCAGGGGAACGAGGATCTGCATGGGGGCGGACAAGGGAAGTAGGTTCCAGGATTACCTTGTGGCGATGGCGGTCGCGTTGTAGTTCATCCATCGCCGTGGTCAATCAGTTCGCGAGCCGCACCAGGTGCTCACGACAAGAGCCATGGATGGCCGTGTGAGGTGATGCATGCGGGTGTTCAAGGAATTGGGCGAACAGATCCAGCGAGCATGGCACGCACGGAACTACAACGAACAGTGCTTCACCGACATCGTCGTGGAGACCCTGCGGCGGTCAAGCAGGTGGGTGCACGACTTCAGCTTGGAGGACTACGTGACCTGGCTGCAAGGTCTCGACAGTCTTCCACCCCAGGGCGATTTCAAGGCGGGACTCGACCAGACGCCCCTCATCGTCTTCGAATCCGGGCGTTTCTACCTTGGGCTGTACTTCTGGCGCGATCTGGTCACGACCATCCATCGTCCAAATGCCCATGATGTGTACGGCGTACTGAGAGGGCGTTGCCTGGAGGCGCGTTATTCATTCGAACGATCCGAGACCTATTTCAATTCTCATCTTCTCTGGGGTGACCTCACCTTCTCCGAGATCCGGAACCTCACCCCGGGTTCGCTGACGACCCAGGCGCCAGAGGACATCCATTCACTCTATTCGTTGGATGACCTGTCGGTGGTTCTTGTCGCGAGGACAAACGCGGCTCTGAGAGCGGGCCCCGCGTACGAATACTGTCCTCCAGGTGTGGCGGTGGATCCGTTCTACAGAGAGCCGCTCCGCGAGCGCCAGCTCCAGACCTTGACGATCCTTTCGGAGACATCGGAGACGCTGTACCTCCGCATGGCGTTCGCGCTCGTCCGGATGGCCGACGTGGAGACCGTTTATCGGGTGCTCGAGAATCTCGCGAGCTCGAGCAATCGGTTCGCCGCTCAACTCGCCCATGCGGCTGAATTGGCCGAGGCACGGTTCGGAGAGGTCATCCAGGCCTTCCTGCAGTCGTTCAGGGGGCGGTTCCGTGACCGGTTGATTCTCGGAGAACAACGAGCCGCGAAGGACTCGATGGCCAGGCTCCTGTGGACGCTGGCGCACATCAAACCCGGGCGTGAGGCTGTATTGAAAACGGTTGCCGCCCATTTTCCGGAGGTGTCGCCCCAGGACGTGGTTGCGGATTGGCTCGAAGGCTTCTCGACGTATCCGAAGGACGAGTTGAAAGTGGATGAAGTGAGCGCGTTTCTCGCCAGACGTCTGTTCATGGGGGATGGCCCCGAACAGGCCGTGCGTGCGCTCGGGCGCGTGTACGGAGAAGAGGCCGTGGGAGACGCTGTCCCGCAGTTGCTCGCGCAGTGCGAGTCGCTGCGTCACCATCTGGTGTTTTCCGCGTTCCTGTAAAGCTTCCGCCGTAAAAAGAAAGCGCGCGGACCTGGAAGACCCGCGCGCCAGAAGCCCAGTTGGCTTGCGCTTAGCCCGGGCAGCCGCTGGCGCCGGTGTCGCTGGTAGACTGGGACTGCTCGGGCGGAGCCATCGCCACGGTGGAGCCCTTCGCACCCATCACCTGGGCCAGCTCCTCCTCGGTCAGGATGGGGCGCAGCTTCGGCAGGGGCTTGTTGGTCTTCTTGGTGTCGGACATGTCATTCTCCTGGGGGGCTGGTTGTCATTGGCTCCCCTCCCTCGATTGGTCGGCTGACAACCAATCCCGAAGTCTAGGGAAAAGCCGCCAAGTGTCAATCACTCAATGCTTCGGAGGGCGGGTCGTGAGCCCGGCGCGCGCGTGCGACGTCCGAGAGCTATGGACCGAGGCGCTTGCGCAACACGTGGAGCGCCCACGCGCCGAAGAGGATGCCGAACACGCCCAGGCCCAGCAGCACCAGGGGGCGTTGCTCGAGGAAGCTGGCGCCCAGGTAGACGGTGCCCACCGCGTACGGTAGCTCCGCGAGGGCGAGGACGAGCAGGTAGCGGCGCAGCCCGTAGCGCGCCAGGCCGAGCACATAGCCGGGAATCTCCGAGGGGACCGAGAGCTGGAAGAGGAGCACCAGGCCGAAGGGCGTGTGCCGGGAGAGGCGATCCTCGTAGCGGTTGAGCAGGCTGGAGGAGGTGAGCCTGCGGATGACCGGCCGGCCCCAGAAGCGGGCGATGCCATAGGCGGTGATGCCTCCGAGCATCCAGCCCATCCAGAGCAGAAGCGCGCAGGCTGTCTTCCCCCAGACGTGGAGGGCCACCGGTAGCAGCAGCGCGCTGGAGAAGAAGGCCAGCATGGCCGACAGCGCGGACAGGAGGATGAAGAGCACCGCGCCCCAGAAGGGATGTCTGGAGATGATGGGCGCGGCCTCGTCGAGGAGCTGGCGCAGGAGGGCCTGGAATACGTCCGAGGTGGCGAGGAGGGCGAGGCTGGCGAGGAGCAGCCCCAGCAGAATCGCCCGGCCCCATATGGCCGGAAGCCCGCGAGTCTGGTCCATCGGCCTGGTGTTCGGGTTCATCGCCTGTCCGGATGCATCCCGGTAAGGATGCGGCCTGTTCGCGTTCCGGACATCCCCGTCCGGGAGCTGGCTCCATGAACGAGCCGCCAGGCGAATCCCTGGCGGCCCCTCGTATCGTCCAGCGCTCCGTCCGGCTCCCTGGCCGCCGGGGGCTGGCTCAGAGCCGGACCTGGATCTCGTAGCGCCGGTTCTTCGCCTTCTTGGCCGGCGTGTTGTCCGGCTTCACCAGCGGCTGCTCCGAGCCACGGCCCACGGAGATGATCTCCGCGCGGGACACGCCCCGGGCGGCCAGCTCCTTGACGATGACCTCGGCGCGCCTGGCGCTGAGCTCCTTGTTCTTGGCCGCGTCGCCGCTCGAATCGGTGTGCCCGGAGACCTCGAACTTGAAGTTCTTCACGCCAGCCGAATCGAGCTGCTTCTTCGCCTCGATGAGGGCATTGGCCAGGTTCTTGAGCTTCTTGTCACAGCCGGGCTCGAGCACGTCCGTGCCCGATTTGAAGCTGCACTGGTTCTTGCGGGCCTCCTCCGTCAGCTTCGTGTTGACGCGCTTCTCGACGGCGCCCTTGCCCGCGTCACCCGCCGCCTTCTTGATCTGATCGAACGGGCTCTGGGCGAACGAGACCGCGGGGACCCCGAGCAGCGCCAGGGAGATGCACAGCGCCTTCACCTTCATGGACGTCTCCTGTGTGGAACGTGGAACCACGAGGGTCCAGGCTGCACGCGGAGAACCGGGCGCGTCCAGCTTCGCGTGCGCAAAGGCTGCGCCCCCGTCCGCCGTGCCGCAAGGCTTGCGCTTCTGGCGGACTTTCCTCCTTGGGCACTCCTGGTGGCGTGCTTCTTGCCCCCCCGAAGGCCGCTCGCCGGGGTGGTCCTTCGCCTTCCTCCCAGGTCGGGTTCCGGGCAGGAGGGCAGGGAAACCCGCTGTTCTCAGCGTCCGAGCGCGCTAAAAAGTCCATCTGCACATGGCGGAGACCTTGTTCGAAGAATTGAAACGGTACGTGGGCTTCGGGCCGCAGGACGAGCAGGCGCTCCGAGCCCTCCACGAGGTGGCCCGGCACCACTTCCGTGACATCGCGCACGTCTTCTACGCGCGCATCCTGGAGCACGAGGGCGCGCGCAACGCCCTGGCGGGCGAGAGCCAGGTGGGCCACCTCAAGGTCACGTTGCAGGCGTGGATGGAGCAACTGCTGCGCGGGCCCTGGGACGAGGACTACTACCTGTTGCGCTGCCGCATCGGCCGCATGCATGTGCGCATCGCGCTGCCCCAGCACTACATGTTCGGCGCGATGAACGTCCTGCGGGAGGAGTTCAACCGCGTCATCGACGAGCACTACGTCGGCCAGCCCGAGGCGATCCGGGCGGCGCGCTCGGCCCTGGGGAAGATCCTCGATCTCGAGGTGGCCATCATGCTGCACACCTACCGGGAGGATCTGCTCGCCCAGCAGGCGCGCAGCGAGCGGCTGTCCACCTTCGGCCAGCTCGTGGGCTCCATCGGGCACGAGCTGCGCAACCCGCTGGGCGTCATCGAGACGTCGCTCTTCATCCTCAAGGGCCGGCCCCTGGCCACCGACGAGCGCGCCGCCAAGCACCTGGCGCGCATTGGCGAGCAGGTGGCTCTGGCCAACCGCATCGTCACGGATCTGCTGGACATGATCCGTGACCGCCCCCTCAAGCGCGAGCCCCTGCGGCTCGACGAGGTGTGGAAGGACGCGCTCACCTCGGTGCAGGTCCCCGCGGGCGTCTCCATTCACGCCGAGGGACTCCCCGAGCTCCCCACGCTGCAGGGAGACCCCGGGCAGATGCGCCAGGTCTTCGTCAACCTGCTGGAGAACGCCGTGCATGCCGTGGGTGAGACGGGCTCGGTGACGCTGACGGCGGAGAAGGGCGTGGACGCGGTGGAGCTGCGCCTGGAGGACTCGGGGCCGGGCGTCAGCGAGTCCATCCGGCGCCGCATGTTCGAGCCGCTGATGACCACCAAGGCCCGTGGCATCGGCCTGGGCCTGCCGCTCGTCAAGCGCATCCTCGAGCGCCATGGCGGCTCCATCGCCTACGCGCCGCGTGAGGGCCGTGGCGCGTGTTTCGTCCTGAGGCTACCCCTCTCCACCTCTTCCCCGTAGGTGACGGCATGAGGAACTACCTGCTGCTCGACGACAACGAGGCCTTCGCGGAGAACTTGGCGGAGATCCTCCGGGATGGCGGTGACGAGGCCACGGTGGTGACGGATGGGGCCCGGGCGTTGGAGCTGGCGCGCTCCAACCACTTCGACGTCCTCCTCACGGACATGAAGATGCCTGGCATGAGCGGGGCCGCGGCGGTGCACCACATCCGCCAGGTGGATCCGGGGCTCGCCGCCGTGGTCATCACCGCCCACCCCGGGGAAGACGACCTGGAGACGGCCCGGCGCGAGGGGCTGCTGGCGGTGCTGCCCAAGCCCGTGCCCATTCCCATGCTCGTGGGGCTGCTGTCCCAGGCGCGCCGGGATGGGCTGGTGGCGCTCGTCGAGGATGACCTGGCCCTCAGCGACAACCTCACCGAGGTGCTGCGCTCCCGCGGCTTCTCGTGCGTCACCGCGCGCTCGGTGCTGGACGCCGAGCAGCTCGCCTCGGTGCGGCCCTTCGCCGCGCTGGTGGATCTGCGCATGCCGGGTGGCCCGGACGGCGAGGCGCTGCGCCGGCTGCGGGCGCGCTTCCCCGAGCTGCCGGTGTTCGTGATGACGGCTTTTCCGGACGTGGCGTCGACCTTGCCCGAGCACAGGGGCATCTTCTCCAAACCCTTCGATACGGCGGCGTTGCTGGAGACGCTGGAGCGCATCCACGCCGAGCGCCGACCGCGGCCATCATGAGCGTCTCTCTCACCCATAGCCCCCGCGTGCTCGTCGTCGACGACAACGCGGCCTTTCTCGACAACCTCCAGGAGTTGCTCGGTGACGCGGGCTACCTGGTGCAGGGTGCCTCCAGTTGCCGCGAGGCCCGTGAGCGGATCCGGGATGGCTTCGACGTGGCGCTGGTGGATCTGCGGCTGCCAGACGGGGAGGGGACCGCGCTCGCCCGCGAGCTGAAGGAGAAGGTGCCCGAGTCCGAGGTGGTGCTGCTCACCGGCTTCGCCACGCTGGAGACGGCCGTGGCGGCGGTGCGCGCGGGCGCCTGCGCCTACCTGATGAAGCCCTGCGCGCCCAACGAGCTGCTCCTCACGTTGGAGCAGGCCATGCGTCAGGTGCGCCTCCAGGCGGAGAAGCGCGAGCTGGCGCGCAGGGCCCAGGTGACGGAGAAGCTCGCCGCGGTGGGCACCATGACGGCGGGGCTCTCGCACGAGATCCGCAACCCGCTCAACGCGGCGGCCCTGCAGCTCTCGGTGCTGGAGCGGCGGGTGCGGCGGCTCTCCGCGGAGCTGCAGCCCAACCTGCTGGAGCCACTGCTGCTGGTGCGGGATGAGATCCGCCGGTTGGATCACATCCTCGAGGACTTCCTGCAGTTCGCGCGGCCGCGCGAGTTCCGCCCGCAGCCGGTGGAGGTGAAGACGCTGCTGCGCCGCGTGGTGGATCTGCTGGGCAGTCAGGCGGATGCGCGCCGGGTGAGGCTGGAGCTGGACGGAGACGGGGGGGTGTCGGTTCCCCCCATCTCGGGCGAGGAGGAGCGGCTGCGCCAGGTGCTCATCAACCTGACCATCAACGCGCTGGAGGCCACGCCGGCCGGCGGGCTCGTGCGTGTCTCCGCGGGCCGCGAGGGCTCCGTGGCGTGGATCACCGTGGACGACACGGGCCCGGGCATCGCGCCGGAGATCCGCGACCGGCTCTTCGAGCCCTTCTTCACCACGAAGGCCCAGGGCTCGGGGCTGGGGCTGTCCATCGTCCATGCCATCGTGACGCAGCACGGCGGCACGTTGGAGGTGGGCAGCTCGCCCGAGGGTGGGGCACGGTTCATCCTGCGCCTGCCCCTGGCGCCCTGAAGGGGGCGTTACTCGGAGGTGGCCTCCGCCTCCGGGTTCTGCTCCTCCTCGGTGCTCGGCAGGGGCTTGCCGCTGGCCTCGGCGCTGTACTCCTTCAGCCGGTACTGCACCTTGCGCACGCTGATGCCGAGGATCTCCGCGGCGCGCGTGGTGGAGCCTCCCACCATCTCCATGGTGCGGAGGATGGCCTCGCGCTCGATCTGCGCCAGTGTGGCGCCTGGAATCAGCGACGAGGGGGACGAGCCGGTGGGCCGCGGGCCGCGCAGCACGGGCGGCAGATCGTCCGTCGTCAGCTCCGAGCCCCCGGCCAGCACCACCGCGCGCTCGATGGCGTTCTCCAGCTCGCGGATGTTGCCCGGCCAGTCGTACGACAGCAGCGCCTGCAGCGTGCCCGGCGCCAGTCCCCGCACGTCCTTGCCGTACGAGTCGCTGTACTTCTCCAGGAAGTGATTCACCAGCGCGGGGATGTCGCTCTTGCGCTCGCGCAGCGGCGGCAACGTCACCGCCACCACGTTCAGCCGGTAGTACAAGTCCTCGCGGAACTTGCCCGCCTTCACCTCGGCCGTCAGGTCCCGGTGCGTGGCCGCGACGATGCGCACGTCCACCTTCAGCGTCTGCGTGCCGCCCACACGCTCGAACTCGCGCTGCTGCAGCACGCGCAGCAGCTTCACCTGCACCGAGGGGGAGATCTCCCCGATTTCATCCAGGAAGAGGGTGCCCCCGTCGGCCAGCTCGAAGCGGCCCTCCTTGCGGGCCATCGCGCCGGTGAAGGCGCCCTTCTCGTGGCCGAAGATCTCGCTCTCCAGCAGGTTCTCGGAGAGCGCGGCGCAGTGCACCTTGATGAAGGGCTTGTCGCGCCGCTGGGACTCCTGGTGGATGGCCTGGGCTATCAGCTCCTTGCCCGTACCGGACTCGCCCAGGATGAGCACCGTGGCCCGGGTGGTCGCCGCCCGGCGGACCACGTCATAGACGGCCTGCAACAGCGGCGACTCGCCGATGATGTTGTGGAAGCGCGTCCGCTGGCGCACCTGCTCGCGCAGCGTCTCCGCCTCGCGCGTCAGGGCCCGCTTCTCCAACGCCTTGCCCAGCACCACCAGCAGGGCGTTGGCGTCCAGCGGTTTGATGAGGTAGTTCTCCGCGCCGGCGCGCATGGCCTCCACCGCCGTCTCCACGCTGGCGAAGGCGGTCATCACGATGAACGTGGCGTCCGAGCCCTGCTCGCGTGCCTTCTTCAGGAAGGTGAGCCCGTCCATCTTCGGCATGCGCACGTCCGTGAGGACGGCGGCCGGTGAGAAATCAGCCAGCCGGGACAGGGCCTCTTCGCCATTGGAAGCCTCGGCGACCTCGTAACCCTCCTCGCCGAGGATGGTGGCGATGGCACGGCGGGCATTGTCCTCATCATCGACGACCAGGATGCGTTGGGCGGACATGGGATGAACCGTAGCAAGCAGCGGCCCGGATGGGATGGATTCCGGACACGGTGAGCAACCACGTCCCGCATGGCGCGTCAAGGCTCATAGCCGGCCGCCCGTCCTCCTTCCATGAAGTGCCAGGCCCGTCCGTGGCGGTGTTCCTCCTCCAGCGCGGCGGCGTGCTGTTCATCCCAGATGTCGATGATGGGCTCGATGCGCGGGGTGAGCCGCAGCATGGAGCTGGGGAAACAGCGCTCCGGGAGCGCGTCGAAGATCCGGCGCACGGCCGCGGCGTCCGTCTCGTCGCGGACGGCCACGTGGGGACGGACGATCAGATCCGTGTAGTGGGGCAGTCCATCCGGCCCATCCACCCGGCGGGCCATCGCGGTGCTCTGGTAGAAGAGCACCTCCACCCGCTGGGCGCGCACCTGCTCCAGGAAGGCCACCAGGGTACGCCCCTCCACGGCGCCCACCAGCAGCGCCTCGGGATTCCATTGCCCTTCCAGGTCGGAGTTTTGCCCACCCAGGGGAATGGAGGGGGTCTGCTCTCCAAAGAGCTGGGCACCACAGTCGCTCCGCCATTGGAGCCGCGTCTCGAACTCGGTGATGGCAACGTAGGTCACATCGCACCTCCGCGTGTCTCAACCCACGGGGGGGACTTTCAATGTGCGTGCCGCGCGGAAGGCCGGACGCCTGCCTGCTCATGTGGGACGGACGAGCAACACCGGCCGGGCGCTGTTCTGGATGACTTCCTGAGCCACCGAGCCGAGCAGTGCCTTGGACAGCCCCGAGCGCCCATGAGTGGCCAGGCAGATGACATCACAGTTGAACCGCTCGGCCGCCTGGCTGATGGCCTCGGACACCTTGCGGCCGTGGACCACCTCCACGCGCGTGGAGATACCCCGGGCGGCTGCCTCGGGAGGGACGAGCCCGCGCAGCTCCTCGGCGAGGCGCTCCTGCTCGGGTGTGCGGATCGGGGGCGCCTGGGGCGACAGGTACTGCGCATAGAGCGGGGGAACGCCTCCCACGGGCTCCAACACGTGCAGCAGGTAGACGGTGCCTCCGGCCGGAACCACCGAGTAGGCGTGCCGGATGGCGCTGACACCCACCTCGGAGAGATCCGTGGGGGCCAGGATCCGGCGCACCTCGGGGATGGTGAGCGGGGTGGCCGAGCTGGCGGGCACGCAGAGCACGGAGACGGGCGCCTCGTGGATGATGCGCTGCGACACCGAGCCGTACCACCACTTGCTGGCCCCGGTCCGCTGGTGGGTCCCCACCACGATGAGATCCGCCTCCTCCTTGCGCGCCAACGCCACCAGCGAGTCCGAGGGCCGGCCCAGGCCGGGATCCAGGTGCACCCAGACCGCTCCGGTGCCAGGCATGTCCCCCAGGCGGGCCGTCAGGTCACGCCGCAGCGCCTCCTCCACTTCGGGTGTCACCTCGGATTCGGTGGACAGGGGGACGCCGTAGCGCACGTGCGCGTCCGCGCCCCAGTAGTGGTGGGCGGCCACCACCTCACAGCTGCCGAGCATGCGCAGCTTGCGCACCCAGGCCACCGCCGCCTCCGAGGGAGGGGTGAAGTCCAGGCCGAGCAGGACACGCAGGCTGCGCTCGCCCCGTGACCAGGACTCCAGCGCGCTCGACGAGCGGACGACCAGCACCGGGCAGCGGGCCGTCTGCACGACCCGCTCCGCCACGTTGCCGATGCGCCAGCGGGGGGCCCGCTGACCATGGTGGGACACGATGAGGAGCGAGGCATGGACGGCGGCCGCGTGCTCGACGAGGACCTCGTCCGGGGCCCCCTCCTGCAGGTGCGACTCCACCCGTGTGTCTCCTGCGCGCAGCTCGGCCGCCTGGGCCTCCAGGCGGGCGGACACCTCGCGGCGCAGGGCCTCGTCGGTCGCGGAGGTGCGCCCCGCACTGCCATACTCGGTGACGTGGACCAGGTGGAGCACCTCGCCGCTCCGGCGGGCGAAAGCCGCCGCCGCCCGTGCCGCTGTCATCGCCCGCTCCGAGAAATCCGTTCCGAAGACGATCGACATGGTGCTCCCCCGTGGTTTGGATCAGGCTTCGTATTCGGCCGCGAGGCTCCGGCGGTCCATGTCCTCGATGAGGTGCTGGGCGAAACGGACCATGTCCGCCTCGGTGATGATGCCGATGAGCTGGCCGTCCGCACCCACCACGGGCAGGCAGCCGTACTTGTTGTCCAGCATCAGCTTCACCGCTTCACGGGTGGACGTGTCCGCCTGGACGGTCTTCACGTCGCGCACCATCACGTCCGAGGCCCAGAGCGGCTGCTTGGCTGGGTCCGCTCCGCCGCGCTGCGCCGCGGCCCTCAGGAGATCCCGGTGGGTGACGAGCCCGATGAGCTTCCCGTTGCGCACCACGGGCAGGTGACGGATGCGGTGCAGGCGGAGCAAGTCCTCCGCCAGGGCGAGGTTCTGGGTCTCCGTGAGAGTGACCAGATTGCGGGTCATCAGCTCTCCGACGGTCTGCATATACGTGGCTCCGGTCCTGATTGAGTCGTGGGTCCTGAAAGAAGCTATTGCAGGTCTGGTTCCAGGGCGCGGGGCCCAGGAAGCCCGCCACGTTGGCTGCTCGAACCCGGCGCGTCCAGTGCAACCTTTACGTCCCCCGGGGCTCCGGCCGCAGATGCTGCGCGCGCCCGTCAGTCCGCCACCTGGTGGACAGGGGGGCATCCAGACGGTTGAAGCCCGCTCCCCGCCTGCGCTACACCGGCGCCTTGTCGCTAGGGGTGCCCCCGAGAGGGGCTGAGACGGCCGTGGAGCGGCCAACCCTTGGAACCTGAACCGGTTCGTACCGGCGGAGGGAAGCGGCGGGCGCTCCACGCCTTGCCCGTCCTTCCGTGAGGAGAAGTGACGTGAGCGGAGCCTCGAAGAGTCTCAAGGTGGATGGCAAGGTCCTGGAGGGCATCACCCGGGGGCCCCTGCCGGCCTCGCGCAAGGTGTACGTGCCCGGCGTGCTGCACCCGGACCTGCGTGTCCCCATGCGGGAGATCAGCCAGACGCCCACCCGTCATGGCCACGGTCCGGAAGCGAAGGAGACGCCCAACCCGTCCATCCTCGTCTACGACTCGAGCGGCCCGTACACGGACCCCGAGGCGTCCCTGGATCTCCGGGCGGGGCTGCCCGCCGTGCGCGCCGAGTGGATTCGCCGCCGTGGGGACGTGGAGGAGCTGTCCGGTGTCACCTCCGAGTATGGCCGTACCCGCGAGGCGGACCCGCGCCTGTCCGGGCTGCGCTTCACCCACCGTCGCAAGCCGCTGGTGGCGAAGCCGGGGGCGAATGTCACCCAGTTGCACTACGCCCGCAGGGGGATCATCACCCCCGAGATGGAGTTCGTGGCGCTGCGCGAGAACCTCAAGCGCGAGGCCGCCGTCGCCGCTCTGTCCCAGCAGCACCCGGGCCACTCCTGGGGCGCCGCGATTCCCAGGGAGATCACCCCCGAGTTCGTACGTGACGAGGTGGCGCGGGGCCGCGCCATCATCCCGGCCAACATCAACCACCCGGAGCTGGAGCCGATGATCATCGGCCGCAACTTCCTGGTGAAGATCAACGCCAACATCGGCAACTCGGCCGTCACCTCCTCCATCGAGGAGGAGGTGGAGAAGATGGTGTGGTCCATCCGCTGGGGCGCGGACACGGTGATGGATCTGTCCACCGGCCGCAACATCCACGAGACGCGCGAGTGGATCCTCCGCAACGCCCCGGTGCCCATCGGCACGGTGCCCATCTACCAGGCGCTGGAGAAGGTGGGGGGCAAGGCCGAGGAGCTCACCTGGGAGATCTACCGCGACACCCTCATCGAGCAGTGCGAGCAGGGGGTGGACTACTTCACCATCCACGCGGGCGTGCTGCTGCGCTACATCCCGCTCACCGCGAAGCGCATGACGGGCATCGTGAGCCGGGGTGGCTCCATCCTGGCCAAGTGGTGCCTGGCCCACCACCAGGAGAACTTCCTCTACACGCACTTCGAGGAGATCTGCGAGATCCTCAAGGCGTACGACGTCAGCTTCAGCCTGGGAGACGGGCTGCGGCCGGGCTCCATCGCGGACGCCAACGACGCGGCGCAGTTCGGCGAGCTGGAGGCGCTGGGCGAGCTGACGAAGATCGCCTGGAAGCACGACGTGCAGGTGATGATCGAGGGCCCGGGCCACGTGCCCATGCACCTCATCCAGGAGAACATGACGAAGCAGCTCGCGGTGTGCCACGAGGCGCCCTTCTACACACTGGGGCCCCTCACCACGGACATCGCGCCGGGGTACGACCACTTCACCAGCGGCATCGGCGCGGCGATGATCGGCTGGTTCGGCACGGCGATGCTCTGCTACGTCACCCCCAAGGAGCACCTGGGGCTGCCCAACCGGGACGACGTGAAGGAAGGCGTCATCACCTACAAGATCGCCGCCCACGCCGCGGACCTCGCCAAGGGGCACCCGGGCGCGCAGCTGCGCGACAACGCCCTGTCCAAGGCCCGCTTCGAGTTCCGCTGGGAGGACCAGTTCAACCTCTCGTTGGATCCCGAGCGCGCCCGCGCCTTCCATGACGAGACCCTGCCCGCCGAGGGCGCCAAGGTGGCCCACTTCTGCTCCATGTGCGGCCCGCAGTTCTGCTCGATGAAGATCACCCAGGACGTGCGCGACTACGCGGAGAAGACCGGGGTTTCCGAGCAGAAGGCGCTGGAGTCCGGCATGGCCGAGAAGAGCGAGGAGTTCAAGAAGGCCGGCGGGCAGCTCTACCGCTGAGGTCTCCCCTCTTCGCGAGTTCCCCTCCCTCCATACATCTGCTGGATACGTGACATTCGACCCGGGTCTGGCGGAGAATGGGGGAGAGTGGGCGTGGGGGGACCGCGCCCGTTGACGACCCAGAGGGGAACTCGAAATGGAAACGCAGCATCAGGCCGGTTTCATCACCGGTTCGCCGGCGCCCACGGCGGACGAGAAGACATGGGGCATGATCGCGCACCTGAGCGCGCTGGTGGCATCCGTGGTGGGGTTCCCCTTCCTCGGACCGCTCATCGTCATGCTCACCAAGGGCAAGGAGTCGCCCTGGGTGGAGCAGCACGCGAAGGAGGCGCTCAACTTCCAGATCACCGCCACGGTGGCCATCTGGGTGTCCGCGTTCACGATGTTCTGCCTGGTTGGCTTCGTCCTGCTGCCGCTGGTGGGATTGGCCGCCCTGGTGCTGACCGTGCTCGCCGGCATCAAGGCCAACAACGGCGAGATGTACCGCTACCCGGCCACCATCCGGCTGGTGAAGTAATCCCACCGGGGAAGTCGTAGCGCCGCGGGCGAGGCGGGGCTCCACCAGGGGCCCGGTCCTCGCTCAGCCTCCGATGCCCATCATCGACAGCAGGGAGGCGCCAGCGCCGGGCTCGGTGAAGCGATGGCCTTCGGGCTTCTCGCCGAGGGCGCCGCGGATGGCCAGGGCCAGCTCCGCGTCCGTGGCCCCGCCGCGGATGAGCGTGTGCAGCGGCGCCTGGGCGCGTCCGCCGAGGCAGCTGCGCAGGTCTCCATTGGAGGCCACGCGCACGCGGTTGCAACCGCCACAGAAGTTCTGGGTGAGGGGAGAGATGAAGCCCACGAGCCCCCCGGGCGCGCGCCAGTAGCGGGCCGGACCCGCGGTGGCGCTGTCCTGCTCGTCCTCGGGCTCGAGGGGAAGCCCGGTGGCCCGCAGCCCTTCCACCAGCTCCGCGGTGGGCACCGGGGTGCCCTGTCCGAAGGGCATCAGCTCGATGAAGCGCGGCACCATGCCTCGGGCGTGGGCATACGCGATGAGCTCCGGCACCTCGGTGTCGTTCACCCCGCGCATGACGACGACGTTCATCTTGAGGGAGGCGTAGCCCGCCGCCACGGCCGCGTCGATGCCCCGCAGGATGGTGGCGAGCTCGCCCTGCTTGGAGATGCGCCGGAAGGTGGCCTCGGACAGGGTGTCCAGGCTGATGTTGAGCTGGGTGACGCCCGCCTCGCGCAGGGGAGCGGCCAGGCGCTCCAGGTGGCTGGCGTTGGTGGTGATGGCCACCCGCTGCACGCCCGGCACCGCGGCGATGCGCCGGGAGACCTCGACGATGTCCGGGCGGATCAGGGGCTCGCCTCCGGTGAGCCGCACCCGCCGGATGCCCATCCGGGCGAAGACGGAGACGATGCGCTCGAACTCCTCGGGCGTCAGCAGATCCTTCTTGCCCCCCCAGCTCGCGGGCGAGCAGTACGTGCAACGGAAGTTACACCGGTCCGTCACGGACAGCCGCAGGTAGGTCATCGTTCTCCCCTGGGCGTCTAGCAGGGGAGGGGTCAGGGGGTCCCTTGTGGGAGCGGCGGCTGGCGTCATGGAGGGCTCGACTATTAACCGCCCAGCCTACGCCGAGCATGCCCGAAGTCACCGCTCTCCGTTCGATCCGGGCTGGGTTGAGGTCTGGTCAACCAGACCTTGCCTTCAGTCCCGCGAGTTGCCCTGGCGTCCCCCGGCGAGGACCGAGAGGACCACGGGCTGCTCCGGCCGGGAGGCGGTGGCCGTCGTGGCACCCACCGCCGGGCTGGGAACGGGGGCGGCGGGAGCGGGCGTGGCGCGTGGAGTGGCGCTGGAGCCAGAGCTCGAGGGAGGGCCGCCAGGTCCCGGGATGGTCTGGTCCATGTCGTCCAGGTCATCGCTGAGCCGGGCGAGGGTGGCCTCGGCCTCCTGGGCCTGCGCCTCCGCCTGCACCAGTGTCAGCTTCCGGTTGTGCATGTCCTCCTTGATCTTGATGAGCGCCTGCTCACCGATATCCAGGAAGGCACGCACGACCTCGCGATCGAACTGGGTGCCGGCGCAGCGGGTGATCTCCGCGATGGCGTTGGCGAACGTGGTGCCCTTGCGGTAGGGCCGGTCGCTCGTCATCGCGTCCAGGGTGTCCGCCACGGCGAAGATGCGCGCGCCGATGTGGATCTCCTGGCCCCGGAGGTTACGCGGGTAGCCCTGACCATCCCAGCGCTCCTGGTGCGACAGCACGATCTGCGCCGGCGTGGCCAGGAAGGGGATGTTCTGGATCATCTGGAAGCCGATGTCCGGGTGCTTGCGCATCTCCTGCCACTCTTCCGGCGTGAGCTTGCCCGGCTTGAGCAGCACGGCGTCGGGCACGCCGATCTTCCCGATGTCGTGGAGGAGGGCGCCGCGGCCGATCTCCTCCATCTCCGGACCCTTGATGCCCATGCGCTCGGCGATGGCGCTGGTGTAGCGCACCACGCGCTGCGAGTGGTCCGACGTCTCGTGCTCGCGGGCGTCCAGGGCCGCCACCAGGGCCAGCAGGGTGGACTGGTAGGTGTTGGCGATGTCGCGCAGCGCGTTGCGCAGCTCGGTCGTGCGATCCCTCACCTTGCGCTCCAGCTTCTTCTGGTAGCGCTTGCGGGCCAGCTCGATGCGGCGCTTGGCGAGCGCACGCTCGATGGCGCGGATGAGGTCCGTCAGCTTGGGCGGCTTGAGCAGGTAGTCCACCGCGCCGCGCCGCAGACAATCCACGGCGGACTCGGTGTCACCGTAGCCGGTGAGCATGATGACCGAGGTGTCCGGATAGCGCTCGCGCAGCTGCTCCAGCAGCCACAGGCCATCCTTGCCCGGCATCTTCATGTCGCTGATGACCAGCGGCGTCTCTTCCTGACCGGCGATGTCCAGGGCCATTTCGGCGCCACTGGCCACCACGCAGTTGTATCCCTCCTCCCTGAGGAGGACGGAGATGACGTCGCGCACGGAATCGTCGTCGTCGACGATGAGGATCCGGGGAGGTACGGGAGGAATGGCTTCCACGGCGAACGATTCTAGGAGGATCGGGCTCCAGAAGGCCAACCCAACGAGGTTTTTCAGGGTCGACGGCTGCTTGGACGGGTACCCCGTGGGTCGAGAAGGCCCCCCGGCGGCTCAGCGAAGGGGGAAACGGTCGGGTTGACGGCACGGGGGTCTTTCCGTTACCTAGTAGGTGCGTGCGTTCCTCGTCCATCCATCATCGCCATGCGCATCATCATCGGCCCCCCGACGGGACCGCTCGCCATGCGCATGCCCGGGTGAACGCGTAGAGAGACGCCCCCCGAAGCACCGCAGCAGTGAACGGAAGCCCGTCCCACCCAGGACGGGCTTTTTTCGTTTCCGCGCCCGTCCGCCACCTACCGAGTCCTCAGATGCTGAAAATCGCCCTGCCCAACAAAGGCCGTCTGTCCGAAGAGGTCCGCGAGTTGTTCAACGACGCCGGTCTGGAGGTGCGCGTCCGAGGGGAGCGCGCCCTCACCGCGTCGCTCGGCGGAGAGTTCGAGGCCATCTTCGTGCGTGCCCAGGACATTCCCGAGTTCGTCGCGGATGGAGCGGCGGACGCGGGCGTCACCGGATGGGACCTGGTCTGTGAGTCCGGCCGCGAGCTGGAGCTGTTGATGGACCTGGAGTTCGGCAGGTGCCGGTTGGTGGTGGCCGCCCGCGAGGAGAGCGGCATCCAGAAGCTCGAGGACATCCAGGACGGGGTGCGCGTGGCCTCGTCCTTCACGCGGCTGACGCAGGAGTTCTTCACGAAGCGCGGCCAGAAGGTGATGGTGGTGCCGGTCTCGGGCGCCACGGAGATCGCTCCGCACCTGGGCATCGCGGACATCATCGTGGACCTGACGTCCACGGGCTCCACGCTGAAGATGAACGGCCTGCGCGAGGTGGCGACGGTGGTCCAGTCCAGCGCGCGGCTGATCGCTCGCAAGGGACACGTGCCCGAGGCGGCGGCGCAGCTGGAGGAGCTGCGGCAGGCGCTGGGCTCGGTGCTGGCGGCCCGGGGCAAGCGCTACCTCATGGCCAACGTGCCGCGCCGCGTGCTGCCCAACGTGCGCGAGGTGCTGCCGGGCCTCAATGGCCCCACCGTGGTGGATGTGCAGGGCGGTGACTTCGTGGCCGTGCACGCCGTGGTGCCCTCCAAGAGCATCTACCGCACCATCGCCGCCCTGAAGACGCTTGGCTGCGAGGGCATCCTCGTCACCCGCATCGAGAGGCTGATGCCGTGAACGCCCCCACCCTCAAGTATCGGGGGCGTCTGAAGGAACTGGCCCCCGAGGCGCGCCGTCGTCTGCTGGACCGCACGGGCGGGTCGGACGCCCAGGTCGCCCAGCGCACCGCGGACATCCTCTCCCGCGTGCGCCGGGACGGAGACAAGGCCCTGCGCGACATGGCGCGCGAGTTCGATCGCGCGGAGCTGAAGTCGCTGGAGGTGCCGCGCTCGGTGTGCGAGGCGGCACTGGCCTCGCTGGAGCCGAAGCTGCGGGACGCACTGGCCCGCGCGGCGCGCAACATCACCCAGGCCCACGCGGCGCAGAAGCCCCAGGCCACCGAGGTGGAGACGGAGCCGGGCATCATCGTCGGACGCCGGCCGGATCCACTCGGGCGCGTGGGCGTGTACGCGCCGGGTGGCCGCGCCGTGTACCCGAGCAGCGTGCTGATGGGCGTGGTGCCGGCGAAGGTGGCCGGGGTGGGCGAGGTCATCGTCTGCTCGCCGCCGGGCCCGGATGGCAGGCCCTCGGCGGGGGTGCTGGCGGCGGCGGCGCTGGCGGGCGCGGACCGCGTCTTCGCCCTCGGTGGAGCGGGGGCGGTGGCGGCCATGGCCTATGGCACCGAGAGCGTGCCTCGGGTGGACCGCATCGTCGGCCCCGGCAATGCCTACGTGGCCGCGGCCAAGCTGCAGGTGGTGGACGCGGTCGCCATCGACGCGCCGGCGGGGCCGAGTGAGATCCTCGTGGTCGCGGACAGCTCGGCGGACCCCGAGGCGGTGGCGCGGGAGATGCTGGCCCAGGCCGAGCACGATCCGGACGCCTGCTGCGTGACGGTGGCGGTGGGCGATGTGTTCGCGGAGGCGGTGGCCGCGGCGGTGGGACGGGCGGCGGCGCGGGCGAAGCGTCAGGAGATCGTCACGCGCGCCCTGAGCGACCGGGGCGCGGTGCTGAGCGTGGACTCGCTGGAGGAGGCCTGGCCCTTCGTGGCGGACTTCGCTCCCGAGCACCTGCTCATCGCCACCACGTCGCCGCTGGCGGACCTGCCCAAGGCGCGCAACGCGGGCACGGTGTTCGTGGGCCAGTTCGCCTCGGTGGCGTACGGCGACTACATGACGGGCGCCAACCACGTGCTGCCCACGGCCGGCCTGGCCCGTGCGTACTCGGGGCTGAGCGTGCTCGATTTCTACCGGTGGACCACGTACCAGCGTGTCACGCGCGACGCGGCGGCGCGGCTCGCCGACGACGTGGGCCTGCTGGCCGACAGTGAGGGCCTCTTCGCCCACGCGGATGCCGCCCGCGGCTGGAGGAAGTCATGAGCCTGCCCTCGCGCGCGTCCTTCGCGGACATCCGCCTGTACTCGCCCTCCAAGGTGAAGTGCGGCGTGGACCTGAGCGACAACACCAACCTGTTCGGCATGCCCCCGGCCGCCGAGCGCGCCCTGCGCGAGGCGACGGCCTCCCTGGCCAGCCGCTACCCCACGGGCTATGCGCCGGACCTCCGGCAGGCCGTGGCCTCGTACACGGGCATGGAGCCCTCGCAGGTCACCACCGGGTGCGGCTCGGATGACGTCATCGACAGCACCCTCCGGGCCTTCCTGGAGCCGGGGGATCCCCTGGCCTTCCAGGAGCCCACCTTCGTGATGGTGCCCTACCTCTCGAAGGTGAACGCCCTGCGGGCCGTGCCGGTGCCGCTGCGGCCGGACTACGACATCGACGTGGACGGCCTGCTGGCCACCCGGGCGAAGCTCATCTACGTCTGCACGCCCAACAACCCCACGGGCACGGTCATCCCCCGGGCCTCGATGGAGCGCCTGGTGGACAACGCGCCCGGCGTCGTGCTGATCGACGAGGCCTACGCCGAGTTCGCCCGGGAGAGCTTCCTGGACCTGGCACGCACGCGGCCCAACGTGCTGGTGACTCGCACCCTGTCCAAGGCGTTCGGCCTGGCGGGCATGCGGGTGGGCTACGCGGTGGGCAACCCCACGCTGGTGACCGAGGTGGAGAAGGCCCGGGGCCCGTACAAGGTCACGGGCTTGTCCGAGCGGCTGGCCGTCGTGGCGCTGACGCAGGACGTGGAGTGGATGAAGGCTCGGGCGGCGGAGTCCCTGGCCATCCGGGAGCGGCTGGAGACGGAGCTCGGGAAGCTGGGGCTGAAGCCCCTGCCGTCCGGAGGCAACTTCGTGCTGGTGCCGGTGGCTGGCGCGCCCGCGGTGGCGGAGCGGATGCGGCAGCGGGACGTGAACGTGCGGGCGTTCCAGGGACTGACGGGAATCGGGGACGCGCTCCGGATCGGATGCGGCCCGTGGACCATGATGGAGGCGGCGCTCGGAGCGCTGCGGGAGGCTCTGCGGTGAGAGTGACGCTTTTCGACTATGGAGCAGGCAACCTGCACTCGCTGGCCAAGGCCCTGGCCACGGCACCGGACGTGGAGGTGCGCGTGCGGGAGGATCCGCTGCGGGCGCTGGACACGGACGTGCTGGTGCTGCCGGGAGTGGGTGCCTTCGGCGCGGCGGCGGCCCGGCTGGCTCCGGGACGCGAGCAGATGCGGCGCGCGGTGCTGGACGGCCTGCCGTGCCTCGGCATCTGTCTGGGCATGCAGCTGATGTTCGACACGAGCGACGAGGGCGGGGGCCAGGGACTGGGCCTCTTCCGCGGCCGGGTGACGAAGCTGCGCGCCCGGCACGTGCCTCACATCGGGTGGAACTCGGTGGAGGAGGACACCGCGCTGCGGAGCGCGAAGCTGGACACCGTCTACTACGCGCACAGCTACGTCTGCCGCGCCGAGGAGCCCGGCGTGGTGGTGGGCTGGACGACGCACGAGGAGGACCGCTTCCCGGCGTCGGTGCGGCGCGGGAAGGTGCTCGGTCTGCAGTTCCACCCGGAGAAGAGCTCGGCGGCGGGCGTGCGTTTCCTTCAGGCCTTCCTCGAGGAGGTGCGCAAGTGATCGCCATTCCTGCCATCGACCTGCGCGAGGGCGCCTGCGTGCAACTGGTGGGCGGCTCGTACGCCGACGAGCGGGTGCGGGTGAAGGATCCGCTGGACGCGCTGAAGCGCTGGCGCTCGTACGGCTTCAAGAGCTTCCACGTGGTGGATCTGGACGCCGCGCTGGGTAAGGGCTCCAACGAGGGCCCCATCGGGGCGCTGCTGGGCCACGAGCAGGGACTGGCCTTCTCGGTGGGCGGCGGCGTGCGGAGCACGTCCAAGGCGGAGGCGCTGCTCGCACTGGGTGCCTCCTACGTGGTGGTGGGCACGAAGGCCATCGAGGACGCGGAGTGGTTGCGCGAGCTGGCCGAGCGCTTCCCGGGCCGGGTCGTGGTGGCCGCGGACGTGAAGGGCCGGGAGGTGGTGACGCGCGGCTGGACGGCGGGCAGCTCCCGGGACATCGCCCAGGTGCTGCGCACCCTGGAGCCCCTGCCCCTGGGTGGCCTGCTGGTGACGGCGGTGCACAAGGAGGGGCAGATGGAGGGCGTGGACCTGCCGCTGATGGAGGAGGTGGCCCGCTCGAGCCGTCACCCGCTACTGGCCTCGGGCGGTGTGACGACGCTGGAGGATCTGCGGGCCCTCGGGCGGGTGGGGGCCTTCGGCGCGGTCATTGGCATGGCGCTGTACACGGGCAAGCTGGACGCGGCCGAAGTGGCGCGGGAGTTCGCATGACGACCATCGTTCGGGAGACGAAGGAGACCAAGGTCACGGTGGAGATCGCCCTGGGCAAGGGCACCGCCAAGGTGGACACGGGCCTGCCCTTCTTCGATCACATGCTGTCCACCTTCGCGCGCTACGCGGGCCTGGACCTGACGCTGCACGCGCGGGGCGACCTCCGGCACCACCTCATGGAGGACGTGGCCATCACCCTGGGCGCGGCGGTGCAGAAGGTGATTCCGGCCACCGCGGCTCGCTATGGCGAGCGCACCATTCCCATGGACGACGCGCTCGTGCAGGCCTGCATCGACGTGGGCGGGCGCTTCTATTACCGGGGTCCGCTGCGCAGCAAGCTGTACGAGCACGTGATGCGCTCGTTCTGCGAGCACGCGCGGGTGACGCTGCACCTGCGCATCCTGCGCGGCAAGGACAGCCACCACGTGACGGAGGCGGCCTTCAAGGCGCTCGGCATGGCGCTGCGGGACGCGATGGTGGACTCGGGAGTGGTCTTCAGCACGAAGGGCGCGGTCGCCCTGGAGGTGAAGTGAGATGCTCACGCGGCGACTGATCGTCTGTCTGGATGTGAAGGGTGGGCGCGTGGTGAAGGGCGTCCAGTTCGAGGGCCTGCGGGACGTGGGAGACCCGGTCGAGCTGGCCATGCGCTACGAGGAGGCGGGCGCCGACGAGGTGACCTTCCTCGACATCTCCGCGAGCAACGAGGAGCGCGCGACGCTGTGGGACCTGGTGCAGCGCACGGCGGAGCGGCTGTTCATCCCGCTGACGGTGGGCGGCGGTGTGCGCACGGCGGACGACGTGGGCCGGGCGCTGCGGGCGGGCGCGGACAAGGTGAGCATCAACTCGGCGGCGGTGGCCCGGCCCGAGGTGCTCACCGAGTGCGCCGAGCGCTTCGGAGCCCAGTGCGTGGTGGCCAGCATCGACGCCAAGCGCGATGGGGACAAGTGGCGCGTGTACACCCATGGTGGCAAGCGGGCCACGGACCTGGACGCGGTGACCTGGGCGCGCGAGTGCGTGAAACGTGGAGCAGGTGAAATCCTGCTCACCAGCATTGACAGGGACGGAGCCCGTTCGGGGTATGACCTGGAGCTGACGCGGGCGATCGCCGAACAGGTGGACGTCCCGGTCATCGCCTCGGGTGGTGCGGGCAACGCGGAGCATGTCCGGGCCGCGTTGAAGGAGGGCAGGGCGGACGCGGCGCTGGTGGCGGGCATCCTCCACGATGGCGTCACCACGGTCGGGGCGATCAAATCGCTGCTCCGCGAGAGCGGCCTCGGCATCAGGAGCCTCTGAATGGACGCGCAGTCGTTGATGCAGGCGGTGGAGGAAGTAGCGCGCAGGTCGGGAGACGTGGCGCTCGACTTCTTCCGCAAGGGCGTCAAGGTGGACATGAAGGGGGACGGCACGCCGGTGACGGTGGCGGACCGGACCGCGGAGACGACGGCGCGCGAGTGGATCGAGTCCCGCTTCCCCGAGGATGGCATCCTCGGGGAGGAGTTCGGCGAGACGCGGCCCGGGGCGAAGCGCCGGTGGATCCTGGATCCGATCGACGGCACGAAGTCGTTCATCCATGGCGTGCCGTTGTGGGGCACGCTGGTGGCGCTCACGGAGGGCGAGCGCGTGCTCGCGGGCGCGGCGTACTTCCCGCCCGTGGGAGACATGCTGGTGGCGGCGCCGGGGCAGGGGTGCTGGTGGAACGGGAAGCGGGCGCGGGTGTCGGAGCAGGCGGAGCTGTCCAGGTCGCTGGTACTGGCCACGGACGAGCGTTTCCGGGTGTATCCGGATCGCGGGGTGAAGTGGCGCGAGGTGACGGCGAAGGCCTACCTGGCGCGGACGTGGGGTGACTGCTACGGCTACCTGCTGCTGGCCACGGGGCGGGCGGAGGTGATGATCGACGAGGAGCTGTCGCCCTGGGACGCGGCCGCGCTTCAGCCCATCATCGAGGAGGCGGGAGGCGTTTTCACGGACTGGACGGGGACGAGGACCTCGTTCGGTGGCAACGCCATTGCGACGAACGCGGCGCTCGCGCGCCAGGTGCGCGAGATGTTGGGCGCGACGAAGAGGGCATGATGTTGGATCTGTCGAAGCTGGATTTCGCCAAGGGCAACGGGCTGGTGACGGTGGTGACGCAGGACGCGAGCACGGGCGACCTGCTGATGGTGGCGTTCGCGGACCGCGAGGCGTTGGAGAAGACGCTGGAGACGGGCGAGATGTATTACCGCTCGCGCACGCGCGGGCTGTGGCACAAGGGCGGCACGAGCGGGAACGTGCAGCGCGTGGTGTCGCTGACGGCGGACTGTGACGGAGACGCGGTGCTGGCGCGGGTGGAGAAGGCCGGTCCGGCGTGCCACACGGGCGCGGAGACCTGCTTCGACATCGGGCCGGTGGACGCGCTCGTGGAACTGGACAAGACCATTGCCCAGCGGGCGGCGAAGGTCCCGGAGCCGGGAGAGAAGCCGAGCTACACGCGGCGGCTTCTGGACGACCGGAACCTGCGGCTGAAGAAGATCGGCGAGGAGGCGGCGGAGCTGGTGACGGCGTGCGCGGACGGGGACAAGGCACGCGCCGTGGAAGAGGCCGCGGACGTGCTCTACCACCTGCTCGTGGCGGTACGTCCGTTGGGCGTGACGCTGGAGGACGTGAAGGACGTGCTCGCGCGCCGGGCCCGTCCCTCGAAGGGATAGTCTCCACGTCTCAGGAGAGAGCCCATGAAGGCCTGGCTGAAGATCGTTTGCGGGGTGTTGGCGGTAGTCGGAGTGCCCGCGCTGGCCCAGCCCGCGTACAACGAGGTGCGGCAGAAGTCGTCGCACAACTCCTACCAGCGCCACGAGGCCCTGCTCGATCAGCTCGTGTACCACCGCGTCCGCTCGCTCGAGTTCGACATCCACAATGGCAAGAGCAACTGGTCCAAGGTGACGGGCAACTGGTTCGTCTACCATGCGGACGTCGTCGACCCTGGAACCACGTGCCACCGGCTCTCCGACTGCCTGGACGAGCTGCGCGCCTTCCACCTCGCCAACCCCGGCCATGAGGTGGTGACGGTCTGGGTGGATCTCAAGGACGGCTTCGAGTCCGGCCGCATGCCGCAGGACCTGGACAACCGCATCACCGCACACCTGCCCGCGTCCTGGCTCTTCAAGCCCTCGGATGTGATGGCGGCCTGCCCGGGTGCCACGAGCCTGCAGGCGGCGGTGACGGGCGCCTGTGGCTGGCCCTCCACCACGGCGCTCAGGGGCAGGTTCATCATCGCCCTCACCGGCGGGGACGTGTCCTCGTCCACCAGCAAGCTCAACACCTACGTGTCCAACGGCTCCACGGCCACCAGCCGCGTGGCCTTCGTCGCGCCCGACCTCTCGAGCACCTCGGCGATTGGCACGAGGAGCCATGCCGTGGTCTTCAACATCCAGAACGGCAACTCCTCCCTGGCCTCCAGCGTGCACCAGGCGGGCTTCGTCAGCCGGGTGTGGGGCGTGAACGACTCGGCGTCGTGGAGCCGGGCGGTGTTGGCGATGGCCAATCACATCGCCACGGACAAGGTGAGCTACCACCAGGACGGGTGGGCGGTGACGCACAACACCCTGGGGTGGCCCTTCGGGTGCTTCGGCTCCTGGCCGTGCGGCGGCTACCAGGAGGCCGTGAATGTCATCGGCGCCGAGGTGGACTCCGGAGACATCTGGGGCAGCAGCGACAGCTTCCTGTTCGCCTCCGAGTACAACGGCGCGGTGACGACGACCACCTGGACGGCGGCGGTGAACACGCCCAACAGCCATGTGGAGGTGTGGGCCAAGGGGTGCCTGATGGCCCGCGAGAGCACGGCGTCCAATGCGCGCTACTTCGCGGTATGCCGCCCGGCGGACGAAAACAAGCCGCGCCTCCAGTACCGCACGAGCACGGGCGGCTCCACGTCCTCGGCCGAGGTGGACATCGTTCCGGCGGACACCGTCGACCAGGAGAGCATCACCTTCCTCCGCCTCACGGTGCAGTACGACGGGTCGCAGACGTGCGCGTGGGGGTACGCCTCGCAGAACGCCTCGGCGTGGAAGCTGATTGGCAGCAGGTGCTTCTCCGGTCTGCTGGGCCACCAGGGCCTGGCGGCCAGCTCGCATGACAGCGGCCGGGTGAAGCTCCTCTTCGGCGACGTGAAGCGGAACTCGACCCAGTACCGCCAGGCCTCCTTCCCCTCCAAGGCGGCGGTGGGCGGTGGCGTGAGCAGCTGGCGGCTCTTCGACGGGGTGTTCTGACCTCACCCGGCGAGCGCGAGCTCGATGCGGCCGTGCTGTTCGTCGGTCGCGGCCACGCGCACCTTCAGCGGCATGCCGATGGTGAAGGTGCGCGCGGGTCCCACGAGTGATGTCTCCCGGGGATCGGGCTGATAGGGCCCCTCGGGCAGCGTGTCCGCCGGGAGGTAGCCCTCCACCAGCATGCCGTCGAGCTGGACGAGCAGGCCGAAGGGCTTCACCCGGGTGATGCGGCCCATGAGCTCCCGGCCCACGTACGCGGCCATGATCCGGGCCTCCAGCACGCGGTGGCGATCCTTCTCGGCGCGGTGGGCGGTCCGGGAGCGCTCGTTGAGGTGCACCGCGAGCTGCTCGACGGCGGGGTCCTCGTGCACGAAGTCGCGCCGGCCCCGCAGGTACTGTTTGAGGGCGCGGTGGACGGAGAGGTCCGCGTACCGCCGGATGGGCGAGGTGAAGTGCGAGTAGGCGCGCGCCGCGAGCCCGAAGTGCATGGCGGGCACCACGGTGTAGCGCGAGGGGCCCAGCGAGCGTCGCAGCACCGAGCGCAGCGCGGCCTCCGCGGCGCAGCCGGCGATCTGCCGGTCGAACGCGGCGAGCGCCAGCGGGGTGAGTCTGCGGCCGAAGCCCGCCGCGAAGCCCGAGTGTTGGGCGAAGGCGGACAGATCGGCCACGCGCTGCGGATCCGGCTCGTCCTGGACGCGGAGGAGGGCGGGGACGCCCCGGTCGATGAGCCATCCCGCGATGGCCTCGTTGGCGGCCACCATGAAGCGCTCGACCAGGGTGTGCGCCGTCGTGGGCCGCACGGCCTCGATGCCGGAGACCTCGCCCGTCTCCTCGTCGAAGGTGAAGCGTGCCTCCTCGCGCGCCATCTCGATGCCACCGCGCCCCGCCCGAGCCACCGCCAGCCGCGCCGCCGCCGCGCGGAACCACGGCATCGCCTCGCGCACCGCCGCCATCGGCTCGGACACCTCGTCCTTGTCGAGGTAGTCCGCGACCTCGGCGTAGTTGAGCTTCGCCCAGGAGCGGATGAGGCTCTCGTACACGTCCATGGCGGTGACGTGCCCCTCCGGGTCGATGCGCAACTCCACCGTGAGGCACAGCCGCTCCTCGCCGGGTACCAGGCTGAGCCAGTTCGTCGACAGCTCCTCGGGGAGCATCGGCAGCATGGCGCCGGCGAGGTACACGCTGGTGGCCCGTTCGCGCGCCGCGCGGTCCAGCGCCGAGCCCTCGGGGACGAGCTCCGCGGCGTCCGCGATGGAGACGAACAGACGCAGCGCCCCATCTCCACCCGCGGGCAGCACGGAGATGGCGTCGTCGATGACGCGCGTCGAGGGCGAGTCCACCGTGACGGTGGGCACCTGGCGCAGATCCCTCCGGGCTCCGAGTGCATGGGGGGTGGAGAGGACGCGCTGCACCTCGGCCAGTGCTTCCGGGTCGAAGTCGCGGCGCAGCCCGTGGCGCACGATGATGCGCTCCAGCGAGCGGTCCGCACCCGGCTCCAGCTTGCGCAGGAGCCAGGCCTTGCCATCGGCGATGCGAGCCACCAGGGCGTCCTCGTGCTGCACCTCGACGCCAGCGGCCTCCAGCGGCCAGTCACCATTGGCCACGTCGCGATCGATGCGCAGGTGTGCCGCGCCCTTGCGCGTCACCACCTCGCCGTAGACCTCCTGGCGCGGGCGGTTGAGGAGGGACAGCCCGCTCGCGGTCCAGCGCCCGTCGGCCGAGGCCGTCACGGTCGCGGAGACGATGTCGTCGGCGAGATAGGGGTTGAGCTCGGGCGGTGGGATGAAGGCGGAGAGCACCTCGTCGGCGCCGGAGGGGTGCACGACGAGGAAGCCATAGCCGCGAGGGTGGACGTCGATGCGGCCGGTGACGGTGCGCGAGGGAGCGGGCGTATCCATGGAGCGCCCGTATGCTACCTCACTGCTTGGAGAGGCCGCGCTCGACCAGCGACACCAGGTCGGCCTGCACGCCCACGACCGCGAAGCCGAAGTTGCCCCAGTTGTAGATGTCCCGGCGCTTCACGTCCGCGCCACCCCCGAGCAGCCGCAGCCGCGCGTAGGCGCTCACGTCACCCTTCGTGTTCAATGGAATGCCCAACGTCAGCGCCACGTCGTAGATGCCGCCCGTGGTGTTGCCCAGCAGTCCGAAGGTGGACAGTGCGTCGGCCTCGAGTCCCGCCCAGACCCGCGAGGGCAGCTCGTAGCGCAGCCGCGTCTTCAGCGCGCCCACCACGCCGATGTCGCTCTCCTTCACGTAGCGCGAGCCGTCCACCGCGCTCAGGTCCACCAGCGCGTTGCGGATCTGCACGCTCGCCCCGATGTCCCAGGAGAAGCGCTCGCCGTTGATGAGCCGGAAGAGGTAGCTGGCCCGGTACCCGTCGAACAGGTAGCGGCTGTCCACCGCCGTGCCCGCCGGGAACACCGTCCCTCGGAAGTCGATGTCCCTGGACAGCGTCGCGCGCGTGGTGATGTCGAACGGCGCGTACAGCAGGATGATGCCGTGGCGCTCTCCCAGCCGCGCCTCGAGCGCGATCCGTTGGGTCCGATACAGATTGGCCTTCTGGTTGAGCTCGTCGGCGTCGTACTGGGTGCCGGTCGGACCGTAGCGCCCGTCGTTCTGGAAGATGTACGCCGGCCCCGTTTCATATTCGGCGACGAGCGCCGTCAACGGGCTTTCAGCCAGGGCCGGGGTGGCCATCAGGGTCAGTGCGAGCAGGTGGATTCGCATGGGTGGCCGCTTCGATGTCCACCCGGCCGTTCCGTTGCTCCCTGTTCAGCGCGTTCCGCGTGCCTCCACCTCGCTCAGCGCGAGCTTGCCCTTGTCGGGGAACACGCTGAGCGCCTCCACGTCCAGCAGTGGCACTGGCAGCGCGCAGGTCTCCCACTGTCCGGTGCCATGGAAGCGGCAGGCCACTGGAAGGACGAAGCTCATGTTCGTGTCCGGATCGCTCAGCCCCAGGTCTCCCTCGGTGCGGACGACGGCGCGCAGGGTCCCCGCGCCACTGGCTCGCACACGCAGGGCCGTCAACTGGCGAACGGGTGGATCGAACACCGCGCTCAGCGCACCGTCCTTCTCCCATCGCGGCGCCTGAGGGGCCGCCGTGAGCTCCGCGCTCGTGGCCTCCTGTCCATCGAAGGCCTTCTCTCCGCCCTGGGGGCCTGTGGTCCGGGAGGGCTTCAGCACGGCGCTCTCCCCAGACGGATTCGCCTGGACGAGCTGCCCCAGCGCGGGCACGTGGCCCTGCACCACGGCCGCGTGCAGCACGTTCGCGGGGAACTGCTCCGCCCGCGAGCAGGTGGGCGCCAGCTGCCCGAGCAGCTCCTTCTGCGCGGCCGTCAGCATGTCCCTGGCCACGGCCGCCGGTGCCAGCAGGGAGCGAGTCACCTCGGCGCAGGCGGTCGGGGTCCCCGGCCCGGCGTGCTCCAGGTTCCAGCGCATGGTGGCCGCATGGGTCGCAATCCCGGCGTTCAGCCCCAGCACTGCCCGTGTGACGGAACCCGCACAGGGATTGGTTCCGGCTGGGCAGCGTTGGCACAGGGCCGCCAGCAAGTCCCGCAGGGGCGTCGTCCCCGCGTCGAGCGGGGAGCGAGCATCCAGGGCCGCTCCCAGCTCACAAGCGCGTGCGGGAGGCTGGGCGCAGGCGTCGAGCTGTTGCCGCGCCGTGGCGAGGGCGGCCGGGTCCGAGGGCGCTCGCACCGCGCCCTCCAGGGAGCGATCCAGGGTGCGGCAGGCCTGGGCGCCCGGGGTGGGGCCTGCCTCGGGGCCACGAGGCGTCACGTCGATGGCCCGCTCGTCCGCTTTCGCTGGGGCGGGGGTGGGGCTCTCGGCCTGACGCCCGTTTACATGGGTGAGGTAGTAGAGGCGCGCGAAGGCCGCCAGGGCCAGCGCCATCAGCAGCAGCGTTCGGAGCGGAAAGCGTCGCACGGTGCAAACTCCTTGATTCCGGCCGGGATGGGTGGTTATCAGCGCCGCGCGGGTACATCCACTCCGGAGGCGTTCGTGGCTGAGACTTTCGACGTGGTCATCATCGGTTCGGGCCCTGGCGGGTACGTCGGTGCCATCCGAGCCGCGCAGCTCGGGCTGAAGACGGCTCTCATCGAGAAGGACAAGCGCCTGGGTGGCACGTGCCTCCACCGCGGCTGCATCCCCACCAAGTCCCTCCTCTGGTCCGCCGCGCTGCTCCATCACATCCGTGAGGCCGCGGACTTCGGTATCGAGGTGCCGGCTCCGGTGGTCAACTGGGCCAAGGTCCAGGAGCACAAGCAGAAGGTGGTCACCAAGGGTGCCAACGGCATCGACTTCCTGATGAAGAAGAACAAGGTGACCGTGTTCAAGGGTCACGGCCGCATCGCCGGCAAGGGCAAGGTCGAGGTCGCCCTCGAGGCCGGTGGCAAGCAGACGCTGGACACCAAGAACATCATCATCGCCACCGGCTCGGTGCCCAAGTCGCTGCCCAACATCGTCGTGGACCACAAGCGCGTCCTCAACAGCGACTCCATCCTGGAGATCGACCGCATTCCCAAGAGCCTGATCGTCATCGGCGCCGGCGCCGTGGGCTGCGAGTTCGCCTCCGTCTTCAACCACATGGGCACCCAGGTCTCCATCGTGGAGTACATGCCCAACCTGCTCCCCATCGAGGACATCGACGCCTCCAAGGAGCTGGAGCGGCACTTCAAGCGCCGGAAGATCGATCTCCACACCGGTGCCAAGGTGGAGAAGGTCGAGAACACCGCCAACGGCGTGAAGCTGACCATGACCGTCGGCAGCGAGACCCGCACCATCGAGGCCGAGCTCGTCCTGTCCGCCGTGGGCCGCGCTCCCGTCACCGAGGACATCGGGCTTCAGTTCACCTCCATCAAGCCCGACCGCGGTTTCATCAAGACCGACACCATGATGCGCACCACCGAGCCGAACGTGTACGCGATCGGTGACGTGATCCCCACGCCGATGCTCGCCCACGTGGCCAGCGCCGAGTGCGTCCTCGCCGTCGAGCACATCGCCGGCAAGAACCCCGCTCCCATCAACTACGACCTCACCCCCTCCGCCACCTACTGCTACCCCGAGGTGGCCTCCGTCGGCCTCACCGAGAAGAAGGCCAAGGAGCGCGGCTACGACGTGAAGAGCGCCATCTTCCCGTTCTCCGCCGTCACCAAGGCCTCCATCTCCAACGAGGCCATCGGCATGATCAAGGTCATCTCCGACAAGAAGTATGACGAGGTGCTCGGTGTCCACCTCGTGGGCCCCCACGCCACCGAGCTCCTCGCCGAGGCCTGCGTCGCCATGCGCCTGGAGATCACCACCGAGGAGCTCGCGCACACCATGCACGCCCACCCGACCCTCTCCGAGATCATGAAGGAGGGCGCCGAGGCCACCCTGGGTCACCCGATCCACATCTGAGCCACGGCCGGTCATCCGGTGGGTTCAGATACCCTCACCCCGTCCCTCTCCCAGAGGGAGAGGGGGAGGGGGGAGTTCAGGCCGTTCGGGACTCTTCTGTCTCGGACGGCCTTCGCATGTCCGGCGGCGGGTGGACTGGCACCCGCCCCAGCAGCTCCGCCAGATCGAACGCGTCCAGCAGCGCGTGCCCGTGCAGATCGTTGTTGAAGTAGACCCAGGCCGTTCGCCCCTTGCGTCTCCACGTGTCCAGCTCGCAGGCCACCGGCCAGAGTGCTTCCCGGCCATAGCGCCCGGCATAGCGTGAGCCCGACCCGTGGAAGCGCAGGTAGCGGAAGTCTCCCGTGAAGCGCGGTGGGGGGACTGGCACCAGGTCGTGCTCGCACACCGCTACCCCCCAGCGATCGAGCACCTCCAGCACCTCCTCGTGGTACCAGGCCGCGTCGCGGAACTCGAAGACGTACTGGACGTCGCGGGGCAGGGCGGAAAGGAAGCGATCCACCCGCTCCGGATCCGGTTTCTTCATGTGCGGCGGGAGCTGCCACAGCACCGGACCCAGCTTCGGGCCCAGGCGGAGGATGACGCTGAAGTAGCGCTCCAGGCCCTCGCCCACGTCCGTCAGCCGCTTCATGTGTGTCAGGTAGCGGCTGCCCTTGCAGGCGAAGCGGAAGCCCGCGGGGGTCTGCTCCCGCCACCCGTCCACCGCGTCCGCCGTGGGCAACCGGTAGAAGGGGGCGTTCAGCTCCACCGTCGCGAATACCTGGGCGAAGTAGGGGAGCCAGCGGCTGGCTGGCAGCTTGGGTGGGTAGAAGAGTCCCTTCCAGTGCTTGTAGACGTAGCCACTCGTCCCCAGGTGGATGGCCCTCATGCCCCAAGGATGGGCACTCCGGCCTCTCCAGGGAGCCGACCCCTGGCCCCAGGGGTTGCTCATCCTTCGGGCAAGATCCGCTTACACCCCCTGGGAAGGGTTCCCGCTCCTCTGCTCGCGCTGGCGCTGCCCTCCGAGGGCGGAGACGTTAGAACGGGAGGAGTATCGTGGTGCGAGGAAGCTGACGCCTCGCGTCAAGGCTTCCCGCTTGACCCTGCTTTCGCCCCAACCGTAGAAGGCCCGCGACCCATGGCAACTCCCGATCGTTTCCCCCTGCCGCAGGTATCCGAGTCCACCCGGAAGCCCGAGTGGCTGAAGGTGCGCCTCCCCCACGGGGAGGGGTACGAGCGGGTGAAATCCATCGTCCGCCGCACGAAGCTGGCCACGGTGTGCGAGGAGGCCCGCTGCCCCAACATCGCCGAGTGCTGGGGCGGTGGCACCGCCACGGTGATGCTCATGGGCGAGGTGTGCACCCGCGCGTGCCGCTTCTGCCACGTGAAGGTGGGAGCGCCTCCTCCGTTGGATCCGATGGAGCCCATCCACCTGGCCCAGGCCGTCAAGGAGATGGACCTCGAGTACATCGTGGTCACCTCCGTGAACCGGGATGACCGGCCGGATGGAGGCGCCAGCCACTTCGCCTCGGCCATCCGCGAGCTGCGCCAGCACTCGCCCCGGACGATCGTCGAGGTGCTCATCCCCGACTTCAAGGGCGTGGAGCGCGACCTGGCCACCGTGGCCGAGGCCCGCCCGCACGTGGTGGCCCACAACGTGGAAACCGTGGAGCGCCTCACCCCCACCGTGCGTGACCGGCGCGCCACCTACCGTCAGTCCCTCAAGGTGCTCGAGTACCTCAAGCAGCGGCCCGAGCGGCTCTACACCAAGACCTCCGTCATGGTCGGTCTGGGCGAGACGGACGCGGAGCTGGATCAGACCTTCAAGGACCTGCGCGCGGTGGGCGTGGACGTGCTCACGCTCGGCCAGTACCTGCAGCCGTCCCAGTACCACCTGCGCGTGGAGCGCTTCGTCACGCCTCAGCAGTTCGAGGACTACAAGAAGCTCGCCGAGTCCTACGGCTTCCTCTACGTCGCCTCCGGGCCGCTGGTTCGCTCCAGCTACCGCGCCGCCGAGTTCTTCATGAAGGGCCTCATGGAGCGCGAGCGCCTGGGGCTCGCCAGCGGCACCTGACGCCTTTTTCACCCCACACCCGATACGGATCCGCGAATGGCGATCTTCGAGTTCAAGCTGCCCGACCTGGGCGAAGGTGTTCAGGAGGGCGAGCTGGTCAAGTGGCACGTCAAGCCGGGCGACCTGGTCAAGGAGGACCAGACGCTCGCCGAGGTGATGACCGACAAGGCCACCGTGACCGTGCCCAGCCCCAAGGCCGGTCGTGTCGTGCAGACGCACGGCAAGGAAGGCGAGATCGCCAAGGTCCACCAGCCCCTCGTCACGATGGAGATCGAGGGCGCCGTTCCGGTCCAGGCCTCGGGTCATGGTGCCCCCGCCGCCCATGGCGCTCCGGCCGCGGCTCCCGCTGCCCAAGCCACGGGTCCCCAGGCCGCCTCCAAGGTGCTGGCCACGCCGCTCACCCGCCGCATGGCCGCCGAGCACGGGCTGAACCTCGCGGAGATCCCCGGCTCCGGTCCCCAGGGCCGCGTGATGAAGGCGGACGTGGTGGCGGCCCTCGAGGGTGGCCGCTCCGCGCGCAACGAGGTGGCCGCTCCGGCCGCCCAGGCCCGTCCGGCCGCGCCCTCGGTGGTGTCGGGCCGTGGCGACGAGCGCATTCCCCTGCGCGGCCTGCGCAAGAAGATCGCCGAGAAGATGGTGCGCTCGAAGTTCACCGCGCCGCACTTCGGCTTCGTCGAGGAGGTGGATTCCACCGAGCTGGTGGCCCTCCGCAAGCGCCTCAACGACACCCTGGCCGCCGCCGGCGAGAAGGCCAAGCTGTCCTTCCTGCCCTTCATCGTGAAGGCCGTCATCGCCGCGATGAAGAAGTACCCCCAGGTCAACGCCAACATGGACGAGGCCGCCCAGGAGCTCGTCGTCCGGGGCGAGTTCAACATCGGCATCGCCGTGGCCACCCCCGAGGGTCTCACCGTCCCCGTCATCAAGCACGCGGATCGGCTCACCCTGCGCGAGCTGGCCGAGGAGATCGTCCGCCTCAGCACCGCCGCGCGTGAGCGCAAGCTGAAGATGGACGAGCTCACCGGTGGCACCTTCACCATCACCTCGCTCGGCCAGACGGGCGGCATCTTCGCCACGCCCATCATCAACCACCCCGAGGTGGCCATCATGGGCATCCACCGCATGCGCAAGCGCCCCGTGGTGGACAAGAACGATCAGATCGTCGTGCGCGAGATGATGAACGTCTCCATCTCCGCCGACCATCGCGTCATCGACGGCCAGGTCGCCGCGGACTTCGTCTACGAGGTCATCAAGTACCTGGAGCATCCGGACATGCTGTTCCTGGCCATGGCCTGACGGCCGGGCTGCCTGCCGGGGGCGCGTGCCTCGCCGGGAGCGCTCGCGCAACCGCGCTCCCGGCCTCCGAGGAGGTTACGCTGTCCCATGGCCGAGAACGTTCGCGACGTCATCCGCGCCGCCCAGGCCGCGGAGCTCGGGGGGAACAAGCCCCGCGCCATCGAGCTGCTCCGACGCGCCGCCGCGCTGTACCGGCGCTCGGGCAGCGGGGACCGGGCCGCGCAGTTGCTACGCTACGCCCTCAAGTTGGACCCCTCCCTCTCCGAGCTGGAAGAGGAGATCCGCCAGTTGGAGGCGGGGGCCCGGGCCGACGAGGTCGTGCCACCGTCTTCCGCTTCCGAGCTGGATGATGAGCCCACGCCGGATACGTGGGTGATCGAGGAGGACACCTCGAGCTCGCTCGCCGAGGCCCTGCGTCAGGCCGAGCTGGCCGTGGACCGCCGGTTCAATCCGGTGGGCGCCGCCGTGGAGGCCGTACGCTCCGCCGTGCTCGGCGTGGAGGTGCCGGGACCGGTCGAGCCGCCCGCGGTCGTGGCTCCTGTGGTTCCCGTGGCTCCTGTGGTTCCCGCAGACCCTCACCCCAACCCTCTCCCAGAGGGAGAGGGGGCTTTCATCGAGCGGGGTCCGACTCGCGCGGATCCCTCCCTCGATGCCTGGTGCTCCTTCTGCTGCCGGCCTCGTGCGGAGGTGGGTCCCCTCGTCGCGGGTCCCGCCGGAGCGTTCATCTGCTCGGCCTGCATCGGTGAGTCCAATGCGCTGCTCGGTGGCGTCGCCCCGGTGGCGTCGGCCGCGCGGGGTCGGGCGCGGGTTGCCTCCCGGCCTGTTTCGTTCGAGCTGGTGGGTCAGGATGCGGCCCGTGAGGGTCTCGAGCGCGGCCTGGAGGCGGGTGTGCGCCGCGTGCTGCTGCTCGGGCCCGAGGGCTCCGGAAAGACCACCTGGATGCGGGCTCTCGCGGAGCAGGGGAGGGGAGTGCTCGTGACTCCCGATTCCCTGGACCGGGCGCCGATGGATGCCGTGCTCCTCGTGGAGGACGTGGACCGGCTCCCGTCCGCCGAGCAGTCTTCCCTGGGCGCCTTCCTGGCCCGCCACTCCGAGCGTACCGTCTTGATGACCGCTCGGGGCGCTCCAGTGGCTCCGGGGCTCGTGCTGCTCTCGGACTCCGGGCGTCTGCCCGTGCCCTCCACCGCCGCGCTCTCCGCGGCCGTTCAGGGCGCGCTGCCCCTCGTCCTGTTGGAACAGGTGCAGAGCCTCATTCCGCTCGAAACGCCGACCGTCGAGGAGCTGATCGAGATCGCCCGGTGCCGGCTCGCCTCGCGCGAGGACCTCCGCCTCTCCGACGAGGTGCTCACCGTGCTCGCCACCGAGGCGGCCCGCTCACCCCGCTCCGGGCATGAGTTGCAAGCGCTCCTGGCCCGGGTGCCTCCCGGCACCTGGCGCTTGGAGGTGAAGAAGGCGAAGGGGAAGGCGAAGGCGACTCCGGTCCGTCGCGGCCGGCGGAAGGGGAAGTCGTGAACACGCTGACGGTGTACCGGTTCGGCCGGGTCGAATACGAGGACGGCCTCCAGCTGATGAAGCTCTTCGGCGAGGCCCGGCGCCAGGGGCTGTGCGGGGACTCCCTGCTCCTGCTCGAGCACCCACCCGTCCTCACCCTGGGCCGCGGCGCGAAGCGCGCCAACATCCTCGCCAGCGACGCGCGTCTCTCCGCCGAGGGCGTGGAGATCTTCGAGACCGATCGCGGTGGAGACGTCACGTACCATGGGCCCGGGCAGCTCGTCGGCTACCCCATCTTCCTCCTGCCCGAGCACCGCCACGACGTGCGCCGCTACGTGCGTGACGTCGAGCAGTGCATCATCCGCACCCTCTCCGAGTACGGCCTCTCCTCCGGCACCATCCCCAAGTGGCCCGGTGTGTGGCTGGGCCAGGAGGACGCCCCCGACGTCCGGAAGATCTGCGCCATCGGTGTCCACCTCTCCCGTTGGCTCACCAGCCACGGCTTCGCGCTCAACGTCAACACGCACCTGCCGCACTTCGACCTCATCGTCCCGTGCGGCATCCGCGAGGCCGGAGTCACCTCGATGCGCAAGGAGCTCGGCCGCCCCGTGTCCCTGGCCGAGGTCGAGGACAAGGTGGCCCGGCACTTCGCCGACGTCTTCGAGCTCCAGCTGGCCGAGCCCAAGCCCCTCACGCGCACCGTGTGCGTCACGTTGATGCGTGGCAAGGGGCCGGAGGCGCGCGTGCTGCTGCTCCGCCGCCGCCCCGAGCGCGGTGGCTTCTGGCAGATCGTCACTGGCCGCCTGGAGCCAGGAGAGCAGCCCCGGGAGGCCGCCGCCCGCGAGCTGTTCGAGGAGACGGGACTGCGCACCGAGGTGGTGGAGCTGGAGTACCGCCACGCCTTCGCCGTGGGCAGCGTGGTGCCTCCGAGACTCGTGGAGGAGAACGGTTTCGCCGCCCGGTGCTCCGACGACTTCGAGGTCCACCTCGGCGACGAGCACGATGCGCACGAGTGGGTGGACGTACCGACCGCGCTCGCCCGGCTGCCATTCCGCGGGCTGCGCGAGGGCGTACTTCGCACCAGCCGGGTGCTCGGGGGTTGAGCGCCCGGCTGGCGGGGTAGGGGATTACGGCTCCAGGATCTCCGACTCCACGGCGGCGATCACGTCGGGACGGTGCTTGCGCACCTCCTCGACGAACCGATCCATCGCGTCGTCGTCGCGCGTGGTCTCGTGGTGGAAGAGCACCAGCTGCTTCGCTTTCGCCGCGTTGGCCGTCTCCACCGCCGACTCCCACGTCGAGTGGCCCCAGCCCAGCTTCGCCGCGCCCTTGCGGCCCCGGTACTCATCCTCCGTGTACATCGCGTCGATGATGAGCAAGTCCGCGTCGCGCGCGAACTCCACCAGCTCCGGGTCCTTCGCGCTCCCGTGCTCCACGTCCGTCGCGTACACCACGGATCTGCCGTCGCACTCCACCCGGTAGCCCAGGCTGCCTCCCGGGTGGTTCATGTCCAGCGTGCGGATCCTCGCGGGGCCCACCTCCAGCACCTGCTTGGACTCCACGTCCCGGTACGTCAGCTGGGCCTTGAAGACCTGCTCCGCCGTCACCGGGAAGTAGGGGTGCACCATCTGCCCGGCCAGCACCTCCTTCACCGACTGCCCCTTCCGGGGCGCTCCGTACACCGTGAAGCTGTGGATCGGGTTGAAGATGGGGGTGAAGAACGGCAGCCCCTGCAGGTGATCGTAGTGGTAGTGCGACAGGAAGATCGACGCGCGCACCGGAGTCCCCGATGCGCACAGCTCCTCTCCCAGCACGCGTACGCCCGTCCCCAGGTCGAAGATGAGCAGCTCTTCCCCGCATCGCATCTCGACGCAGGGCGTATTGCCCCCATAGCGCTGCGTCTTCGGTCCCGGTGCAGGGATCGAACCGCGCACTCCCCAGAAACGGACATGGAAGGGCACCCGCGCCTGGGCGTGCTTCTCCCCTTGTTCGTCCTCAGCCAACCTTCGCTTCCGTGTCGTCGTCCTCGGCGAAGAGCTCAATCAGGTGCCCCGTCCGCTCACGCTTCGTCTTCAGATAGTCGACGTTATGCGGATTGTGCTCCGTACGCGAGGGAATGCGTCGACGAACTGGAATCCCCTCTTCCACCAGGCCTGCAATTTTCAGGGGGTTGTTGGTGATGAGGTCCACCGATCGCACCCCGAGCAGGCGCAGCATCTCGGCGGCGATGTCGTAGCTGCGCAGGTCATCCGGGAAGCCCAGCTTGCGGTTGGCCTCGTAGGTGTCCAGCCCCTGGGCCTGCAGCGCGTAGGCCTTGATCTTGTTGCCCAGGCCGATGCCCCGGCCCTCCTGCCGCAGGTAGAGCACCACGCCGCACCCGTTCTGGGTGACGAAGTCCAGCGCCCGGTCCAGCTGCTCCCGGCAGTCGCACTTCAGGCTGCCGAACACCTCGCTGGTCAAACACTCGGAGTGAACCCGGACGGGTACGCCCTCCATCCCCTCCACCTCACCCACCACCAGCGCCACGTGCTCCCGCCCGTTGCGCTTCTCCCGGAAGACGACCGTCCGCAGCACTCCCCGTCCGGTGGGGACATCCGCCTCCGAGAACCTCTCCAGGAGGGAAGCATTCTTGCGGGTAGGGAGAACCTGGGGTGTACGCGAATCGGACATGATGATCCCTTCTCTCGCACAACATTTGGAGGCACAAGTTGGATGCGAACCGTCGGGGTTCGTTCTTCATGCCCCCCAGGAAAGAGGGAGCAGTTCCACGTTGTCACCATTAGCGAGCCTACTCGCTTCTCGTGGGAAGTGGAGCAGGTGTGTTGCCGATGCCGCGGAGCGCAGCACGCCCGACGTCTGGGTGGACAGGGGCCGGGCCCAGAGCTCACCCTCCTGCCAGGCGGCCGTCACGCGGACGTAGTGGGCCAGCCCCGGTGGCTTCTGGAGCGCTCCGGCGAGCCGGCCCCCCACCCTCGGCGGCTCCACGTCCGAGTGCCCCAGCATGCGGCGCAGGGCGGGGCGGACGAACAGCTCGAAGGTGACGAGGGAGGAGGTGGGGTTGCCCGGCAGCCCGACGTAGGCGGTGCTCCCCTTGCGGCCCACGGCGAGCGGCTTGCCCGGCTTGATGGCCACGCGCCAGAAGTCCCGCTCCACACCCAGCTTCGCCAGGGCCTCGCGCACGAAGTCGTGCTCGCCCACGGACATGCCCGCGCTCGTCAGCACCAGATCGTACCCCTCGGCCGCCGCGAGGTGCTGGTACACGTCCTCCAGGGTGTCCCGGGCGATGCCGAGCACCGAGGGCACCCCGCCAGCCCGGAGGACGGCCAGGGAGAGCGCCGGGGCGTTGGCGTCCACGATGCGGCCCTCGGCGGGAGCGTCCGCCCGGCACAACTCGTCGCCCGTGGAGAGGATGGCCACCCGCGGGCGGCGCGGTACCGGCACCGTCAGCATTCCCTGGCCCACCAGCAGCCCCAGCTCCGGAATCCCCAGCGGCGTGCCCCGCGCCAGCAGCACCTCGCCCTCCCGCGCGTCCTCGCCCCGGGGCCGCACGAAGTTGCCCGGCCCCACCGCCTCGAGGATCTCCACCGTCTCTCCTCCAGGCGCCAGCCGGGTGCGCTCGCGCATCACCACCGCGTCCGCGCCCGCCGGCATCGGGGCCCCCGTCATGATCCGCGCGCAGGTGCCCGGCCGGACCTCTTCACGGGGCATCTGGCCCGCGTAAATCGTCTCCCGCACCTGGAGGCGGATGGGCGGGGGCGCCGTCAGATCGGCGCTGCGCACCGCGAAGCCATCCATGGCCGAGTTGTCCCAGGGGGGCAGGGTACGTTGCGCGCGGACGTCCACCGCGAGGGCGCGCCCGAGGGCCTCTTCCATCCGCACCCACTCCTGGGGCAGAGGGGACACCAGAGCGAGCGTGCGAGCACGTGCTTCCTCCACGGGCAGCAACGCGTCATCTTCCTTCATGGGTCGGGCTCCGTTGGGGTGATCTCCCAGGGATGTTCGGCTTTACCGGGGGAGGGCGAAACAGGTGTGTAGCGACAGGCTGCTTTTGGCATCAAAGTCCCTAGGAAATTCAAGACTTTGTTTGACACTCCTGCTGATCATCGTTACAAGTTCCGGTGATCGCGAGGCCTGCGTCCGGTCGGGTGCTGGCGCGCCAACCCGTTGAGAAGACACGGGAAATCCAAGGAGACAGCGTCGATGGCCAAGCCCAGGTCCGGGGCCAAGAAGGCGACTCCCGCTGAGAAGAAGGTCAAGTCGACGAAACCGGGTGTCCTCAAGACCGCGTCCAAGAGCGTGGCGAAGGCCGCCGCGAAACTGGTGACGAAGGCGGCGGAGGGCGCGAAGGTGGCGAAGAAGGGCGCGGCGGCGAAGAAGGAGGCGCCCGCCGCGAAGAAGGTCGCCGCGAAGGCCGCCACCAAGGTGAAGGAGGTCGCCGAGGCGGCCTCGAAGGTCGCCACGAAGGTCGCGGGGAAGGTGAAGGAGGCCACCCGGGGCAAGGAGTCCGCCAAGGCGGAGGCCCCCGTGGTGCCCCCGGCCGAGAAGCCGCGTCCCCGCGCCACCAAGCTGCCTCCTCCGGGCGAGCCGCTCAACAAGCGCGACATGGAGCAGTTGCTCACCGCCGGCCAGGGCCGGGGCGTGGTGGGCGAGGGCAGCCTCAAGGGGCGCCTGACCGTGGTCGACGGCCTGCCCGCCCTCATGGTGGTGGGCCGCGACAAGCGCGAGCTGACCTTCATCCTCCAGGGGCCGGATCAGGAAGTGCTGCCGGCCTACATGGATCACAAGGTGTCCGTCAGTGGTCTCATCAAGAAGACCACCAACTACGGCGGCACGGTGGACGTGCGGAAGTTCTCCGCGAAGAAGCCCGAGGTCGAGGAGCCCGTGGTCGCGCCGGTGGAGGTGGAGACCCGGCTGCGCTACCTGTCTCCCGGCGAGGTGTCCCAGGTGGTGTCGGCCGGCATGGGCGCGGGGATGAAGGGCTTCGCCTCGCTGCGCGGCAACCTGGAGATGACGGGCGAGGAGTTCGTCCTCGTGGTGTCCAACGGGGGCACCCGGCAGCAGGTGTCCTACATCCTCGAGGGCAAGGGCTCCAAGGGGCTGCGCAAGCACCTGGGCCAGACGCTCGTCGTCACCGGTGTGGTGGACAAGACCTCCGGCTGGGGTGGCCGCATCGAGGTGGAGAACGTGGAGCCGCGTCCCTCCGAGCTCCGGCCCATCTCCCGCGAGGGCATGGAGATCGTCCAGGTGGAGGGCGAGCAGCCCACCAGCATCGAGGCGAAGCTCAACCACGCCATCACCGTGCGTCTCCAGGAGCAGCCGGGCTTCACCTGGGCCATCGAGCCCACGGCGGCCAAGCGCGTGGGCCTGCGGGAGGCCAACTTCGAGCCGGGCTCCGACGGTTCGGCGACCCGGGAGTTCTTCTTCACCCCGCGCAACCCCGGTACGTCCGAGGTCGAGTTCTTCCTCGCCAAGGCCTTCAACCCTGGTCAGGTGGAGCGCTCCTTCAAGCTCACCGTGAACGTCAAGCCCTGAGAGACCCTCTACGCTCCAAGGCACTTCGCATCGAAGTCTTTCGCCCGGGGGTCCCCAGTGGGACCTGCCGGGCTTACTTTTTTCAGGGCCCGTTGGCTCCCTGCTCTGGGACCGCTCGTGACCGACATTCTTCAAGACGTGAAGCGACACCTGTCCGACTCCAAGCACCCCCTCGGGGTCAAGGAGCTCCTGCGACTCACCGGACTGCACCCCGGGCAGCAGACCCAGCTCAAGCGCACCCTGCGGGACATGGTGCGCAGCGGGGAGCTGCTCAAGGAGGGCAAGCGATTCCGCCTGCGGGGCGAGCGGCCAGCCCCCAGTGGTGACGGGAACGGAGGCGCACGGCCTCCCTTCGTCCGGCGCGAGCAGGAGGCGCGGCGCGAGGGCCGTCCTCCAGGAGCCTGGCGTCAGGGAGCTCGAGAGGAGCGCCGGCCCGGTTCTCCGCCGCGTGAGGAGGCCCGGCCCGGAGTCGATGAGCGCTTCGCTCCCCGGGGCCGCTTCTCGCCGGGGGGCCGTCCCGAGCCTCGGGGCCGGTTCGTTCGCGAGGGCCGCAGGGAGCAGCCCCAGGCGCGCTTCGAGGATCGTGGCGCACCCGGGCCGCGCGGCCGTGTCGAGGAGCGCGGGGCCGCCGAGCCCCGGAACCGGTTCGCCCGGCAGGACAAGCCCGGTGGGGGCCGCCCCGGACAGGCGGGCCGTTTCGGAAAGGATCAGGGCCGGCCCGACAACCGCGGCCGCTTCGAGCAGGATCGCCGCGCCGGACGCGGAGGACGCTTCGCCCGTGAGGAGCGCTTCGAGCCGCGAGGCCGGGGTGGCCGGCGCGAGCGTGGAGCGGAAGAGGGGCAGGAGACCTACACGGTGGAGGGGATCCTCCACGTGCACCGCGATGGTTACGGTTTCGTCCACCCCAGCTCGGGCGAGGGAGACAACATCTTCCTTCCGCCCCAGGAGGCAGCGCGGGCGCTCGACAACGACCGGGTGGTCGTGGAGTCCTGGGGTCGGCCCGGGCGCATGGAGGGCCGCCTCGTTCGCGTGCTCGACCGGACGCGGCAGCTCGCCATCGGCACCTATGTGGAGCGCGGCCGGCGCAACGCCCTGGTGATCCCCTACGACAAGAACCTCCAGACGCAGGGCCCCATCCGCGTCCCGCCCACCCAGATGGCGCGTGACGGGGACGTGGTGAGGGTGCGACTGGGCATTGGCGCGGAGCTGCTGGAGCCGGGCGAGGGCCTCTATGGCGAGGTCTCGGGCTCCGTCGGCAAACCCGGAGATCCGAGCGCCGAGGTGCTCTCCATCGCCTACTCGCAGGGCTTCTCCGACGAGTTCCCCGCCGAGGTCATGGACGAGGCGGACCGCATCCGCCCGGTGGTCACCGAGGAGGAGGCCCGCGCCGAGGGCCGCCGCGACTTGCGGCAGATGGCGCTCGTCACCATCGATGGCGAGGACGCGCGTGACTTCGACGACGCCGTCTACACCGAGCCACACCCGCAGGGGTGGCGGCTCGTGGTGGCCATCGCCGACGTGACGCACTACGTGCGCGAGGGCACCGCGCTCGACGCCGAGGCCCTGCGCCGCGCCACCTCCGTCTACCTGCCGGACCGCGTGCTGCCCATGCTCCCCGAGCGGCTCAGCAACGGCATCTGCTCGCTGCGCCCCGACGAGGACCGGCTGTGCATGGTGGCGGACATGGTGCTCGACACGCGTGGGAAGCTCGTCTCGAGCGAGATCTACCCGGGCGTCATGCGCAGCCACGCCCGATGCACCTACAACGAGGTGCAGGACGTGCTGGACGGCAAGGACGTCCCGCACCGCAACGCCTTCAAGCCCCACTTCGAGCAGCTCATGGCGCTGGCCCGCGTGCTGATGCAGATGCGCAAGGAGCGCGGCGCCATCGACTTCAACCTGCCCGAGCACAAGGTGGTGATGGGCGAGGATGGCCTGCCCGCCCGCATGGAGCGCCGCGAGCGCAAGGACAGCCACCGGCTCATCGAGGAGTGCATGCTCGCCGCCAACGAGGCGGTGGCGAAGTTCTTCGCCGACCAGGGCCTGCCCAGCGTGTACCGCTACCACGGTGAGCCCGACGAGGAGAAGCTGGCCGTCTTCGCCCAGCTGGCCCAGGCCTACGGTTTCCGCATGGTGGCCGAGGACATCACCCCGAAGGCGCTCAATGCCTTCATGGCCCAGCTCCAGGGCCACCCCGAGGAGCGCGCCCTCAACCAGCTGCTGCTGCGCTCCATGATGCAGGCCGTCTATACGGCCTCGGACGTCGGCCACTACGGACTGGCCGCCGAGTTCTACCTCCACTTCACCTCGCCCATCCGCCGCTACCCGGACCTGCTCGTCCACCGGCTGCTCAAGGCGCATTGGGAGCGTGGGGGACAGGAGCGCGCTCCCGCGCAGCTGGAGCGCGAGGAGCAGCGGCTGGAGGACATGGCCTCCCAGAGCTCCGAGCGCGAGCGCGCCGCCATGCAGGTGGAGCGCGAGGTCGTCTCGTTCTACGCGGCCCTGATGATGAAGGACCGCCTGGGCGAGGAGTTCGCCGCCACTGTCGCGGGCCTCGTCGAGTTCGGCTTCTTCGTGGAGCTCGACGAGGTGCACGTCGAGGGGCTCGTCCGAGCGGACTCGCTCGGGTTCGGGACGCGCTTCGACAAGACGCTGCACACCTTCACGCTGCCGGGTGGCTTCCGCGTGCGCGTGGGACAGAAGGCCCGGGTGCGCCTGGTCAACGTGAACCTGTCCCTGCGGCGGATCGAATTCGAGGCCCTGGAGATCGCCGGCAGGAGCGTGGGCTCCATCCAGGACGTGGCGCGGGAGGAGCAGGAGGCCCAGAAGCAGCAGGCCCGTGAGGAGCGGAAGAAGGCCGCCCGTGCCGGGCGCGAGCGGGCCCGCGAGGAGCGGTGGGGCCGTCCCCAGCGGGGTGTCGAGGCCGGCGAGCGCTCGATGGCCGAAGCGGAGTCGCTGCGGAAGCGGGCCGGCGAGGCCGCCGCCGTGGAGGAGGCTCCGGTGGAGCGGGTGGAGACCGCCGCAGTGGCGCCTCCCACCGTGGAGCGGCAGACCGAGTCCGTGGAGATCGTGGAGCGGCTCACCCCGAAGGCACCCGCGGGCTTCGATCGCATCCGCGCCCTGGCCGCGCTGGACGCGCGCGAAGGGGGCGAGGAGAGCGAGGCGCCTCGGGCCGTGCCTCCCAAGCGGCGCAAGAAGGCCGCGGCGGCCGAGGAGAAGCCGGCGCGTGCGAAGCGTCCCGCCGCGGGGGCTCGCAAGGCGGCTCCGGCTCGCAAGGCGGCCGTGAAGAAGAAGGCCGCCGCGAAGAAGGCTCCGGCCGTCAAGAAGGCCCCGGCCGCGAAGAAGAAGGCTCCCGCGGCGAAGAAAAAGGCACCGGCCACCAGGAAGGCTCCGGCCGTGAAGAAGGCCGCCGCCAAGAAGTCCGCGTCGAAGGCTCGCTCCCCGGGTGGGGCCAAGACGAAGGGTGGCGCGAAGAAGACCGCTTCCGCTCGCAAGGCGAAGAAGCGGTAGGGCAGGGGGCTGGGTTGGACCTCCACCCCAGCCCCTCCGGCCGCCGCGTGGATCAGCTCCGGGTCACGGGGTATGGCCAGTCTGGAGCAAGGCTTTCGATGTCGATGCGCTCGCCCGTGCGCGGATGGATGAACGTCACGGCTTCGGCGTGGAGCATCAGGCGCGTGCCGTCACCACCGTAAAGGAGGTCGCCGACGATCGGAGCGCCAAGGCCGAGCGGATGCGCGGCGTGGACCCGAAGCTGGTGCGTTCGCGCGGTGCGGGGGATGAGCGCCACCCGGGTTCGAGTACCGCTGCGCTGTGTGACGCACCATTCGGTGATGGCGCGCTTGCCGTGGAGCGGATCCACGATGTGGCGGGGCCGATCATCGGCATCGCTCCGAAGGGGCAGCTCGACGACTCCCTGGTCGCCGGTGACGTGGCCGTCGAGCCAGGCGACGTAGCGCGCGTGGGCCTCGCTCCGCGCGAACTGCCGCTGGAGCGCCGCGTGGATCTCCGGCGCCCTGGCCACGAGCATCAGCCCGGAAGCCTCGAAGTCGAGGGGGTGCACGATGTGCAGCCCGGACTCCTCCGGGAACTTTCGCCGGAGACGGACGAGTACCGAGTCTCGTCCCGGAGAGTGGCGGCCAGGGACCGACAGGAGGCCGCGAGGCTTGTCGACGACGAGCACCCAGGGATCCTCGTGCACGACCCGAGGGTCCTCCACCACACCAGCGGCCTCTTCGAGGAGCGGCGACGCCTCGACGGACAGTCCCTCGAGCATGTACGGCAGGACCCGGCCACACTTGCCACGACATGCCGGGTAATACTCACCCGCGTGTCGCTCTCCCGTGAGCGGTGGCGCCCCCCACCAGAACTCGGCGAGAGCCAACGGTCTCAGGTGGTGACGGTAGGCGTGAGCGAGGAGCTTCGGCGCGGCGCAGTCGCCCGCTCCGCCCGGCGGAGGCGCGGGCGCGAACAGTGCGCCCAGGGGCCGCTCCTCGCCCCGGGCATTGGGGATGACGTAGGTGTAGGAGAGCTGCTGCCAGAGCTGCCTCGAAAGCCCGGCACGCAGGTGCTCGAGCTCGACGAGGCTCGCACGCAGCGCGACGGGGTCGGCACCCTCGCGCAGCGCGGCATGACGGTCGCCGAGCGCTGACAGCTCGGCCTGGCCAGCGGGCCAGAAGGTGTCGCGCATGGCTTGATCGAAGAGCGGAGGCGCGAAGCCGTCGACCTGCCAGTGGCCGGCGAGCATGCCCGAGAACGCGCGGAGGTAGCCGATGCGGCCATCCGGCGCCGCGACGACCAGCACACCGAACATCTTGCCGCCTCCCGGCGCCTCAAGCTCGCGGAGCTCGAGCCCACCGCCGAGATCGCCGCGGCGCAGGTGCAACCGCAACTCCTCGGCGGCACGGCGCGCCAGGGCATGCGGCGGGCCGTGCGCGAACGGGCTCGAGAGCCGCACCGGCAGCTCGGCTGGAGCGGGCTGGGGATCGAAATACGTCAAGACAGCTTGCAAGGACGCCCCTCAAGCTCCGGGCACGGAAAGGCTACTGCTGGAGGATCCGGATGGTGTTGAGCTTGTTGTTGGCGGCACCCGGTGCGCTGCGCACGGTGAGGCGGCCGTCCGTCACCGCCACCATGCCACTGCCGTGCGTGAAGCCATAGCCCGTCGGAATACCGCTGAGGATCACCGAGTCCTCCACCTGGATGCGGTACGCACCCACCTTCGTGGACGGGTCCCCCGCCATCAGGCTCACCGAGTAGACGCCGTTGGGCACGGCGATCTCCCAGACGTAGTCGCCACCCTGCTGCATGCGCGCGTGCCGCTGCCCGAGGATGTCGATGTCGTAGCTCACGTCCACCATGTTGGCCGTGTTGTCCACGTTCCATCCGTAGGTGAAGCCGTTGCCCCGGTTCCCATAGGCGAGGCCGTTGTCCGAGACGAATCCGTAGATCTCGATGGGCGAGGACGAGGCCGGCTGGAAGTTGACGTCGACGCCGAACTTCCGCTTCACCTCCACGAAGGCCAGCTTGTTGTTGACGGCGAAGCTGTCGTTGCGAATGGTCAGCCGGCCGTCGTTCACGTCGAGCGTGGTCACCGATTCGAAGAAGCGCTGACCCTCGGTGGGCGTGCCCTTCAGCACGTCGCCGTAATACTCCACATTGAAGCGGTAATCGCTGTCGGTGTAGCCCGGGTCACCCGCCACCAGACGGACCTGGTAATAGCCATTGGGGACGGCGAGCTCCCAGGTGAAGTTGCCACCGTTCTGCGTCCGGATCAGGGTGTCATACGCCTGGGACGGGGTGTTGGGATCATTGCGGTCGCGGGTGTTGGCCGTGTTGTCAGCGCTCCACCCGTAGGTGTAGCCGTTGCCCCGGCTGCCGAACACCTGGCCCGAGTCCACGACGAAGCCCGCGGGCACGGGCGCGCTGGCGGGCTGGAAATTCACCCGCAGTTCGAAGGGCGCGAACGGAGAGAAGGGGCCGGACTGTGCCGCGGCCGGAGCGCCGAACAGCGACAAGCCCCCGAGCACCACCAGGTGCAGCGGAGTCGAAAGAAGTGTCTTCATGACTTGCATCATGTGCGACCTTTCAGGGTCAGCGAGGCGCCGGAAGAGTAGCCCACCCGGATGAACCGTTGTCAGCCCCCCTTTGTACTGTGCCGCATGTCCCCGGAGGTCGGGCCCGGGCGGCACACAACCAGGTCAAGGGATTCCATGCTCAAGAGGATTCGTCTGTCGTTGTTGGTGGCGGGGGCCGCCACTGTCGCGGGTGCGTGTGGTGGCGCGGAGGCGCCGTTCCTTCCGGCTGACGGGGTGGTCCGGTCTTCCGACGCGAAGGCGCTCGCCACGGACGGGACGCATTGGACCCAGGAGGCCTCCGCGCTGGCCATGCGCATGCGGCACTCGGCGGTGCTGCTCGACTCGGGTGCGGTGCTGGTGGCGGGTGGCGCGGACTACTACCGCTACCTCCAGAGCGCGGAGCTGTACAATCCCTACACGAATACATGGACTCGCACGGGCTCGATGAACGCACCGCACGAGATCTTCACCGCGATCCGGCTCGGCTCGGGCCAGGTGCTGGTGTCGGGAGGTCATGGTTCCGTCGAGCCGGTCCCCTCCAGCATCGCCGAGCTGTACGACCCGGCCACCGGCACATGGAACCTCACGGGCCCCATGGTGGTGCCTCGCGTCTCCCACTCCTCCACGCTGCTCGATTCGGGCCAGGTGCTGGCGGCGGGTGGTTACACGCCCTTCGGAGGTCAGCCGGTTGGAGCGGAGCTGTACGACCCCTCCACGGGCACGTGGAGCCTCACGGGCCCCATGCCCTCCTACCGGGCGGATCACTCCGCGACACGGCTCTACTCGGGCGAGGTGCTGGTGACGGGCGGGCTGCCGTTCACCCGGAAGGTGGACCTGTACAGCCCGTCCACGAACACGTGGCGGCAGGTGCAATCCCTACCGACGATCCGTGCCAACCATACCGCCACGCGGCTCTACTCCGGCTATGTGCTGGTGGCGGGCGGCATGGACGCGAACGGGAAGGCCTTGAGCTCGGTGGACGTGTACGATCCGTACAACGACCGGTGGTTCTCCGCTCCTCCGATGAACCGGCCGCGCCGGGGTCACACCGCGACGCTGCTGTACTCGGGACAGGTGCTGGTGACGGGGGGGAGGGGCGATTCATCCGGTGACTACGTGCCCACCTCCGAGTTGTATGACCCGGCGACGAACACCTGGACGCTGGTGGGCGACATGCTTCATCCCAGGCACCTCCACTCCGCCACACTGCTGGAGACGGGGGATGTGCTGGTGACGGGCGGTGTGAGCCGCCAGGGCCTCATCTGGTATACCGAGCGCTATACGCCATGAAAATGACCGGCTCCCTTGTCGCATTGGTGTCGATGTGTACGGGCCTCCTGTACACCACCGCCACCGCGCAATCGACTTCAGACAACCTCGTGTCGGGCAGCCGCTTCGACTACCCGGCGGATTGCTCACAGCTCTCGGCGTGGGAATCCGCGGTACGCAAGGCCACGGAAGCGCTGATGGACAGGAAGGGCTTGACCGTGACCTGTCTGTCCACGGCGGGCCAATCCCTCCAGTACGACTCTCCCGATGAGCTCCGGGCCCTGGTGGTCAAGGCGGGACCTCATTCCTATCGCTATGAGGTCCGCCATCGAGGCACGGACGAACAGCGAGAGTCTTTCACCATTGGGACGAAAGTCTTTCGCGTGGTGACACACGAGGATCCGTTCGGGGGTTGGCTCGAGGAAGGACACGAGGCGTTCGAGCTCAAGAGGGGAGGGGAGCGCTATCTCGTCCTCGCCAATGGGCTCGGCTCGGTCTCCGGCTCCGCCTCGAGGCTTCGCTTCTTCTATATCTTTCCGGTCGATGCGAAAGGCAAGATCACCCGCGGTCCGATCAAGACCTGGGCAACGGACTTCACCCATTCGCTCTTCGGTGCCCTGGGCGAGCGGGACGTGGGTTTCCTGGCGCTGAGGCGCGATTCCGGCCCGGAGAACTTCCACTTCAAGGCGGAAGTCTTCAAACTCACGCCGAAGGGTCTTCAGACAACGGGAGCGAAGAAGGAATTCGATCTCCCACCCGAGCCATGAATGCGGCACGCCCGGGTTGACGTCCGCCTGGCGGCTCACTCTCGCGAATTGAAGTGGCCGTGAAAATTGTATATCCAGCATTCCAGGAATAAGGTGCGTTCCTCCCCTGCCGTGGAGGAACCCCCATGCCGTCGTCCGTCACTGGAGTTCTCGCAGCCGCAGCAGCGCTCGCCCTCTCACCTGTCGTTGCCCGGGCAGCAGCCCCCGAGGAGGGGCCGTCCCGTCCGTCCGTCCTCCTGGCCCGGGTGTCGTTCAAGTCCCGGGTAGACCTGGATCGACTCGCCGAGACGCTGGACCTCAGTGCGGCGGTGGATCATGAGAAGAAGACCGTGGAGGCGGTACTCTCGCCCGAGGAGTACGACGCGCTGGTGAAAGAGGGTCGCCGCGTGGAGATCCTCGAGGAACAGACGCGGCTCCTGAACGAGCCACGCGAGGGGCGGGTGTCCCTGGCCGGCGGGATTCCCGGCTACTCGTGCTACCGCACGGTGGACGAGACCTACGCCGCGATGGCGCAGCTGCCCATCACCTACCCGAACCTCGCCTCGTGGAATGACATCGGCGACACCTGGGACAAGGTGACGGCGGGAGGCAAGCCGGGAGATGACCTGCGGGTGCTGGTGCTGACGAACAAGGCGCGCTCGGGCTCCAAGGCGCGGTTCTTCCTGATGGGCGGCATCCACGCCCGCGAGTACACGACGGCGGAGCTGGCCACGCGCTTCGCCGAGCAACTCGTGAGCCGTTACGGCACGGACCCGGATGTCACCTGGCTGCTCGACTACTCCGAGCTGCACGTCGTGGTGCAGTCCAACCCGGACGGCCGCCGCGTCGCGGAGACGGGTTTGTCCAAGCGCAAGAACACCAACACCAGCGAGGGCTCCTGCTCCACGACGACGTACGGAGTGGATCTCAACCGCAACAGCAGCTTCGACTGGGGTGGCGCGGGCGCGAGCAGCAGCGCGTGCAATGACACCTACCGGGGGCGCTCGGCGGCCTCCGAGCCGGAGACGAAGACGCTGGAGAACTACATCCTCTCCCTCTTCCCGGATCAGCGCGGGCCCGCCTCCACGGATCCCGCCCCCGCGGACGCCACGGGCCTGATGCTCAGCCTCCACAGCTACGGCGGTTATGTGCTCTATCCCTGGTCGGCCACCACGGCGGCGGCGCCGAACGCGACCCAGTTGCGCACCCTGGGGCGCAAGTTCAACTACTTCAATGGCTATCAGGCGTGCCAGGTGAGCTCGTGCCTGTATTCGGCCTCGGGCTCCACGGACGCCTTCGCCTACGGGCGGCTCGGCGTCGCGGCGTTCACCTTCGAGATGGGAAGTGCCTTCTTCGAGAGCTGCACCACCTTCGAGAACACCATCGTCCCCAAGAACATGCCGGCCCTCTCCTACGCCTTCAAGGCGGCGCGGCGGCCGTATCAGGTGGCGGCGGGCCCGGACTCCATCAACCTCGCGCTGTCGGCGAGCAGCGTGATGCAGGGGACCCCGGTGACGCTCACAGCTCGGGCGGATGACACCCGCTACGGCACGAACGGGGGTACGGAAGGCTCGCAGGCCATCGCCGCCGCGCGCTACTCCATCGATGCGCCGTCCTGGGTGTCGGGGACGCCCACGTTCGCACTGAGCGCGGTGGACGGAAGCTTCAACAGCACGGCCGAGTCGGTGCAGGCCACGGTCTTCACCTCTGGCCTGGCACCGGGCCGGCACACGATCTTCGTGGAGAGCCAGGACGCCAGCGGAAACTGGGGCGTCCCCACCGCCATCTTCCTGGACGTGCGGTAGTTCGTCCCCGCCTCGGAGCCGGGAGCCTTGTCAGCTTCCGGTGCTGCGGCGCTGCTCGCGCCAGGCCCGGGGGGTCATTCCGTGGACGCGCCGGAAGGTGCGGATGAAATGGGTGACGTCGGCGTAACCCACCTGGCTCGCGATGCTCTCCATACTGGCTTCCGTGTCCAGCAGGCGCCGCCGGGCCTCGGCCATGCGGTGCTCGCGCAGCCAGTCACCCACCGTCAGCCCCGTCTCCCGGCGGATGGCATTGGCCAGGTGCGAGGGCGTGCACCCCACCGCCGCCGCGACGTCCTGGAGCGAGAGGGGCTGCAAGCAGTGCGCCTCGATGAAGGCGAGCGCATCGTGCACGAGCCCGCCGCTCATGGACGGCGCGAGAGGCGCGTGCTCCTGCAACTCGCGCAGGAGCTCCGTGACCAGCAGGACGAACCATGCATACGTCGCGTTCTCCGCGCCCCAACGGGCTTCTCGCAGCTCGGCCTCCAGCTCGGCCACCCGGTGCGCGATTCGCTGCCACCGCGCTTGCCCGGGCCGCAGCCGGAGCAGTCCCCGGACGAAGAGGCTTCGCGCTGGAGTGGGCTTCGCCGCTCCACGGTTTCGAGGCGGTTCTGGCAACCACTCCGGTCCGAGCGAGCGGAGCAGCAGCGGATCGAAGCCCACGATCCACCCCTCGAGGTCGCCCAGCTCGAGGGGCTGGTGCTCCATGCCCGCGGGGACGAGGTGGATGTCCCCCGCCTGGACATCGAGCGGCTCCAGGAGACGGGCTCGCCCCCTTCCCGCCGTCAGCACGAAGACCATGAAGAAGGTCGAGACGAGTGGCCCGGGCGGAATCACGGGCTGGTGCCCTGGAATGCGAACGACACGCAAGGGCAGGCCCCCAGCGCCCATCGCGTCCAGGGTGAGGAGATGGGGAGGAGGGTTCTGAGGGGTGCGACGCATGCGGGGACCTCAGCCCTGGTTCACCCGGTCTGGCAGTTCGTTGCCCGCCGTGTCCCTGCCCGGAACCGCGGTGAGCAACAGCCCCCCGATGCGCTCCACCGCCGTCACGAGCCCGGTCACGGGCTCGCCCTTGCGGAAGCCTTCCTCCACCGCGTCCACCACCGTCTCCCAGAAGCCCGGCATGGCCGCCCCGTGCACCCCCCGGCCCGCGTACACCGCCGTCTTGCGATCCTCCAACGCCACATAGAGGATCACCGCGGTGTCGGTGGCCGTGCCCCGCATCCCGAGCTTCTCGAAGAGCCCCATGGCCCGCGCCAGCGCGCTGCCTCCCTTGCAGTGCCGCTCCACGTGCACGAGCACCTCTCCGCGATGGCCCTGCTCGGCCCGGCGGATGGCCTCGATGAGCCGAGCCTCCTCCTCCTTGTTCAATACCCGTCTCGCACGCTTCCACGGCCAGTCCATGCCCGGAGGATAGCAGACGGTCGCGCGGCTACGGCTCTGCGTACACCCATCCCTCCAGCTGCTGGCTGAGGGCGAGCGCTCTTCGGACCACTTCGTGAGAGGCCCACCGGGGGGAGTCCGGTGGGAGGACCAATCACGTCAGTCATTGGACATAAAACGTCATCCGTCCACGCGAACACGGGCTCGTGCTCACGGGTGTTCCGAGGGAGCGAGAGCAGGCAGGCAGGTGGCACGCGCTCTGCTTGGGCGCCCATCGCTAGCTCGTGGAGGAACGATGCTTCGAGAGACAAGAAGCGTGCGCGGAGTGCTGCTGTCCGCGCTGCTCGGGATGGTGCTGACGACGGAGATCGCCTGGGGCCTGCCGCTGCGGCCCCGCGAGGTGGACGCGCGGAGCGGGATCGCCACGGGGCAATCCCATACGCTGAGGGTTCTCGAGGATGGCACGGTGTGGGCCTGGGGCATGAACACCGAGGGGGAGCTCGGAAACGGCACGTACCTGGATGCGCCACGGAAGGAGCCGGTGCCCGGACTCGGGGGCGTGGTGTCCGTCGCGGTGGGCCAGGGCTACTCCGTGGCCCTGGGGCAGGACGGCACGGTGTGGACCTGGGGCTCCAACAACACGGGCGCGCTCGGGGATGGCTCCGCCCAGGGCCGCCCCTTGCCAGGGCAGGTGCCGGGTCTCACGGACGTGAAGTCCATTTCATCGGGATGGTCCCATGTCCTGGTGGTGCGCGCGGACGGCACCGTGTGGGGTTGGGGGAACAATGAAGAGGGCCAGCTCGGGTCCTCGAGCGGCGGCACATGGCGGGTGCCAGGGCAGGTGCCGGGCCTCACGGGCGTGGTGGCCACCTCGGCCGGACAGTCGCACTCGCTGGCGCTGCGCGAGGACGGCACCGTGTGGGCCTGGGGTGGAAACTACGGAGGCCAGCTCGGGGACGGGACGAAGGTGTCTCGGCCCGTTCCGGCGCAGGTGCCGGGGCTCACGGGCGTGGTGGCCATCTCGGCGGGGGGTTGGTACTCGCTGGCGTTGCGCGAGGACGGCACCGTGTGGGCCTGGGGCTACGGCGGCGCCGGCAACCTCGGGATCGATCCCGTGGTGACGATCCAGCCCTCGCCCGTTCAGGCCACGGGTTTCACGGACGTAGTGGCCATCTCGGGCGCCACCTTCCACTCCCTGGTGTTGCGCGCGGATGGCTCGGTGTGGGCCTTCGGCGACAACGCCTACGGCCAGCTGGGGGATGGAACGAACGTGGACCAGAGCCTGCCCGTGCGAGTGGAGGGTCTACCGGAGGTGCGGTCCATCGCGGCGGGTGAGGTCCATAGCCTGGCGGTGCAAGCGGAGGGCTCCGTGTGGGGCTGGGGTGACAACACCCGGGGCATGCTCGGCACGGGCTCGGATCGCCGGCTCGAGCCGGTGCCGGTGGTGAACCTCACGGACGTGGTGGACTTCTCCGCGCGCTCACTGCACTCCATGGCGCTGCGAGGGGATGGCACGGTGTGGACCTGGGGGGTGAACATCTTCGGACAGCTCGGCCGTGGGCCGCTGACCCAGTTCAATCAGCCCCAGGCTGTGCCGGGGCAGGTGCCGGGTCTCACGGACGTGGTGGGCGTCTCCGCCGGTACGATGCACTCCCTGGCGCTGCGAGGGGATGGCACGGTGTGGGGTTGGGGGAACAATCTCTACGGGCAGCTCGGGAATGGAACGACGAGCGACAGTCCCTCGCCGGTACAGGTGCCGGAGCTCACGGGCGGCAAGGTCCTCCTGGCCGGTGATTCCCACTCGCTGCTGCTGCGCGAGGACGGCACGGTATGGGCCTGGGGCTACGGGGTGGGGCTCACGCCCATGCAGGTGAAGGGCCTCTCGGACGTGACGGGCATCGCGGCGGGGAACTACTGGTCGGTGGCGGTGCTCAAGGACGGCACGGTGTGGGTCTGGTTCTGCGAGCCCGCCAGGATGACGGACGGGACGATCATCCCCGAGCTCACGCCGGTGCAGGTGCCGCGACTCAGGGGAGTGGTGTCCGTCTCGGCCAACAAAATCGCGTCGCTGGCGCTACGCGAGGATGGCACGGTGTGGACCTGGCCTCACGACTCCCTCACGCCGGAACGGGTGCGGGGACTCATGGGCGTGGTGGCCATTGATGGCGGAGTGTTCCACTCCCTGGCGCTGCGCCGAGACGGGACGGTCTGGGCCTGGGGCAGCAACGCCTACGGCCAGCTCGGCGATGGGACGCTGACGGATCGCACCACGCCGGTGCGGGTACCGGAGCTCGGGGGTGTGGTGGCCATCTCGGGGGGCGACCTCCATTCGATGGCGCTGCGTGCGAATGGCACCCTGATCTCCTGGGGCCACAACTTCTACGGGCAGTTGGGTGATGGCGTGAGCCCCATTCACCACACCCCCGCCCCGGCGCTGCTGCCTACGGCTACCGAGCCAGGGAGCGGGGGGTAGAGGAGGCGTACACTCCTACTTGGAGGACGCCTCGTCGGCCGCTGGCTTCTGGATGTCAATCTGGAAGGTGTATCCAGAATCCAGGCCGTAGACGCTGTTGCCCTGGCGGTTCCCGATGGGAGCGATCTCCCCGGAGGGCTGAAGCGCCCCGAGCCTGACGTGGGTGGAGCTCGCGTTCACCCGCTCGGCGAGCCGGACGAGCCAGTCCGCCGCCGGGGCCGCGCGATCCAACACGAGGGGATGGGTCTCCGCGTCCCTGCCGGCGCTGTCGAACAGGCGGAAGGTCACCGTGCTGCCGGCGGGCAGGTCCGTCCGGGCCTGCACCTGGCCGAGCTCCTTCCACGAGGAGGCCAGGGCGGCGGCCGCGGTGCCGAGCTTGACGTCCACGCAGGCGTAGAACGCCTCGGGGCTGTCCGAGCGCTGCCAGATGGCATAGATGACGTGGGAACCCGTCCGCCCTTGAGGGAAGGGGCAGGTCAGCCGGTAGCGGTTGTTCACGGCCGTGGCGCTCCTCACCGTGCAGAAAGGAGTCGCCTCCAGGTCCGACCACTTCAGCGGCAGCGCGGGGTTGTAGCCCGGCCGGGTCACATAGAGCTGGAAGTAATTGGTGGCGTGGACCGCGGTCGCATGGAAGACGAACTCGAAGTTGCCGCTGGCATTGGGGGCGATCTGCGTCGCCTTCCAATCCGTCCGGGCCAGGTCGAGGGCCTTGTGGCTCTCGTTGGCCGCGCTGCACAGCTTCCCGTCCGGGATGAGCGCACGGTGTTGCCCATTGGCGTTCCCCTGCCTCACTCCGTTCCAATCATAGAAGGCCTGCGTGCCATGGGCCTGGATGGCGGCCTTGCACGCGGCGGACTGGGGGTTCTCCGGCCCTTCCTTGTAGCAGTTGTAGACGCGGCTGATGGGCACCTCCATGGAGCCATGCGCCAGGGCCATGCCGGCGGACAACAGGGACGGCACTGCGAGACACGTCGCGAGGGTCTTCCGGGTCGATGGGGACATTCTTTCTTCCTCCGGCCCGTACTGAGCCCACGGAGGAAGAATTCGGGTCATCGGAAGACGCGCCGGAATCCGCCACCCTCAAGTCGGCGGTAGTATTCGGGCGGGATCGAATTCTTCCTGTGTGCGGAACAGCCGCAGATCCTCGATCCGCACATAGGGCAGAACCGTCTGCAGGTTCGCCGCGGGCTCGCCGTTCAAGAGCGCGATCAAATGCCTGGCCAGTACGGCACCGACGCGCCGCTGCGGCTGGTAGTAGTAGATGATGCGCTGTTCGGAGAGCGTGAGGAACGGCATGCCGCCGAAGCCGACGACGCTCACCCCGTCCCTGGCGGCGTTCATCCCGCTTTCGATCAACGCCTCCAGCACGCCCATGATGGACATCTGGTTTCCACAGACGATCGCGGTGATCGAGCGATCCCGCTGCAGGAACTGTTTCGTGGTCTCGCGGGTGGCCCGGACCGACAGGTCGCCGTGGAACACCAGGGACTCGTCCCTGGGCAGTCCCGCTTCGACCAGGGCCCGTTGATAGCCGCGCAACCTCATGCCGGCGTAGGTGAACCCCCCGGACGGGTTGAGCATCAGGATCCGCCGATGCCCGTCGCGGGCCAGGCGCACGACCGCGTCGAAGACAGCGCTCTCGTCGTCATGGTCGACGAAGGCGTGCGGTGTCTGCAGCTCGGTCCGCCCGAAACTCACGAACGGAAACCCCTTCTCCAGGCAGAACCTGGCCCGTTCGTCCATGGGGGTGGTGCGGGAGAAGACGACGGCGTCGGCGAGCCGTTGCGCGTACACCCTGCGGATCGGATCCAGCGGCGCCTGCTGGGCGGTCTGCGCCAGGACGATCAGGTTGTAGCCCGAGGTCTCGATGCCATTGGACAGGCTCTCGACCTGCGCCAGGAAGCCCGGCTCTCCGTAGTCACCCACCTCGGGCGCGTAGAGGATGGAGCACACCTTCAAGGTCCGGCCGGTCCGAAGGTGGATGCCGCTGATGTTCGGCATGTAGCCGAATTTGGCGGCGGCCTCCTTCACCCGCTCGATCGTCTCCGGCCTCACCTCGGGACCGTCCTTCAGCGCGCGCGAAACGGTGCTGATGGACAGTCCCAGATGTGCCGCCAACGTCCTGAGGTTCGCGGGAGCCGCAGGCTTCCCGTTGAGCCCTTCGCCTTCCTGGCGCTTACGTCGTTTGGTGCTCACGTCATTCCGGCCTGGGTTCAGACGCCTGGCAAAGCGTTGGTGGCAATCACTTTCCGCATGAAGTCGAAGGAAGCCTTCGGCGTCCGCTTCTGTGTCTGGTAGTCCACATGAACGAGACCGAAGCGCTTGCTGTAGCCGCGCGCCCATTCGAAGTTGTCGAGCAGAGACCAGGGCATGAATCCACGGACGTCCGCCCCCTCCGAAATCGCGCGCTGCACTCCAGCGAGATAGTCGCGGTAATAAGCGATGCGGTCTTGATCGTCAACCCGGCCATCCGGCCCGACCACGTCGACGAATGCACCGCCGTTCTCGGTCACGTAGACGGGCGGGTTGCCACAGCGAGCCTTGACGATCATGAGCGCCTCATAGAAGGCATGGCCGTCGATGGCCCAGTTCATCTCGGTCCGGCGGAAGAAGAACGGCGGATCCGAGTGCTCGAACGGCCAGGCGCCCTGCGTCGCGGTTCTGACGTAGCTCGGGAAGTAGTGGTTGACGCCCAGGAAATCGATCGGCCGGTGGATCTCCGCGAGGTCTCCGTCGCGCACGTGCTCGGCGAACCGCTCCGCGACCGAGGCGGGGTAGCGGCCGTGATAGATGGGATCGAGGAAGGCGCCGTTCCACTTGTCCTCGAAGAGTGCCGGCAGGTGGCCATCGCGCTCCTTGAACTGCGGCAGTGGCCGGGCCTTGTGGATCGGGAGCACCACACCGACGCCGGTGCGGGGTGCCAGGTCCCGTAGCACCGCGACGGCCCGCCCATGCGCCAGGTTGAGATGGTGCGCGGCGCGAACGGCGGCGCGTGGATCGGTCAGCCCTGGTGCATGGCGCCCCTCCTCATGACCGACCCAGGCCGAGACGCTCGGCTCGTTGAAGGTCACCCAGTTCTCGACACGGTCGCCGAGCCGCCGGGCCATGAGGGCCGCGTACTCCGCGAACCAACTGGCGATGTCTCGATTCGTCCAGCCACCCCGGTCCTGCAGCGCCTGCGGCAAATCCCAGTGATACAGGCACGGCCAGGCGCGCATACCGCGCTCGAGCAGGCTGTCGACAATGCGGTCGTAGAAATCGAGTCCCTTGGTATTGATGGCACCGACGCCCTCTGGAATCACCCGCGGCCACATGATGGAGAAGCGGTAGACCTTCGCGCCCAGGTCGCGCATCAGGTCGAGGTCCTCGGCGTAGCGGTGATAGTGGTCGCAGGCCACCTCTCCGGTGTCACCGTTGGCGACCTTGCCGGGGTTCGCGCAGTAGGTGTCCCAGATACTCCGTCCCCGCCCGTCGTCCGGGGCGCCTCCTTCGATCTGGTAGCTGGAAGTCGAGACCCCCCACAGAAAGCCTTCGGGAAAACGAATCGTCATTTCCGGAGCTCCTCCTCAACATGTCTTGCCGCACCGCGGCATTTCCTTGTCGCACCGCGTCGCTGTCTTTCTCAGGCAATCGTAACGTTGTCATTCTACATTTTCGACCTATTATTTCAGCGTCTCCGACGCATGAACGCCATTGACTGCGGCCCGGGTCTGTGGGACCAATCAGCGAATCGTAACGTTACGATTTTTAGTCATCGATCAACGGGGAGGATCGTAATGAGAGCGCTCAAGAGTTCGGCGGATGTGGTGGTGGCCTTGCTGATCGGTGTGTCCTCGGTGGCCCAGGCCCAGACGGCGGAAGTGTTGCACTGGTGGACGTCTGGCGGTGAGTCGGCCGCGCTGGACAAGGTGCGCTCTGCCTATGCCGCCAAGGGCGGCACCTGGAAGGACACGCCGGTGGCCGGTGGCTCCAATGCGCGCGCCGCCGTCGTCAATCGCATGATCGGCGGCAAGCCGCCCACCGCCTTCATGTTCTCGATTGGCAAACAGCTCGACGAGCTGGCGGAGCAGGGGATGGTCGGAGACGTCAACGACGCGGCCACCGCTGGCAAGTGGGACGCCGTGCTGCCGCCCCTGATCGCCAAGGCCTCCAAGTACGAGGGCAAGTACATCGCCGCGCCGGTGAACATCCACGGTGAGAACTGGATGTTCTACAACACCGCCGTCCTCAAGAAGGCCAAGGTCGAGGTGCCCAAGACGTGGCCGGAGTTCATCACGGCCGCCAAGACGCTCAAGGCCGCGGGAGTTACCCCGATCGCGCTCGGTGGCGAGCCGTGGCAGGAGCGGATCCTCTTCAACTCCGTCCTGCTGGGGGTTGGTGGCCGCGACCACTACCTCAAGGTCTACAGCCAGCTGGACGAGGCCGCGATGAAGTCCGACACCATGCTCGAGGTCTTCAAGACGGTCGCGGCGCTGCGCGAGTTCGTCGACGAGGGCAGCCCGGGCCGTAAGTGGAACCTCGCGGCCAACATGATGATGAAGGGCACGGCGGCCTTCTACTTCATGGGCGATTGGGCCAAGGGTGAGCTGGTGGCGGCGGGGATCGAGCCTGGAACGAGCGTCGGCTGCGCGCTCGCCCCGGCCAAGGACAAGGGCTACATCATGACCGTCGACGCGTTCGCCTTCGCCAAGGTGAAGGACAAGGCGAGCCTCGATGCCCAGAAGCTGATGGCCAACGTCATCATGGACCCGGCGGTCCAGATCGCCTTCAACAAGCGCAAGGGCTCCATCCCCGTCCGCACCGACGTGAACGACCCGTCCTTCGACGTCTGCGCGAAGCTGGCGATCGAGACGCTCAAGGACCCGAAGGCCCAGCTCGCGAGCTCCGGCCTGTTCGGCCTGCCCAGCTCGGTGTCCGGCGCCATCGATGATGCCATCTCGCACTTCTGGAACAACCGGTCGATGACGCCCGAGCAGGGGCGCGCGCACTTCATGAAGGCGATTGCCGACACGAAGTAAGGCCGTGTCACGGGGGGGAGGCTCACACGCTCCCCCCAGCCGCGTTTCCTCCTCCTCCCCGGCATTCACGGCACCAGGACCCCTTCATGATGAACGCACAACAGCCGCCGTCCGCGGTGACCCTGCCGCGCGCGGTGGCACCGCCCGCTGGAAAGCGCCGTTGGTTGTCCGCCAGCACGGCGGCGAAGATCGCGCTCGCTCCGGCGGCGATCATCACGGTTGTCTGCTTCTACGCCTTCGTCGGCTGGACGGTCGTCATCTCCATGACGCGTTCGCGGCTGCTGCCTGTCTACAAATTCGTCGGGTTGGACCAGTACAAGCGTCTGTTCACCAATGAGCGTTGGTGGACGTCCATGGAGAACCTGGCCATCCATGGCACGCTGTTCATCCTGGGCTGCACGCTGATCGGCTATGCGCTCGCCCTCCTGCTCGACCGGGCGACCCGCGGGGAGAGCTTCTTCCGCACCGTGTTCATGCTGCCGCTGTCGATGTCCTTCATCGTCACCGGCACCATCTGGCAGTGGCTGCTCAACCCGACGCTCGGCATCCAGGACGCGGTGCGGGATCTGGGCTGGACGGAGTTCGTCTTCAACTGGATCGTCCGGCCGGACCGGGCCATCTACACGCTGGCCATCGCGGGGGTCTGGCAGCAGGTCGGGCTGTGCATGGCGCTCTTCCTCGCCGGCCTGCGCGGCATCGATCCCAACATCTGGAAGGCGACGCGGGTGGACGGCATCCCCACCTGGCGCGTCTACACCGACATCATCACCCCGATGCTCAGGCCGGTGTTCTTCTCCGTGTTCGTCCTGCTGTCGGCGCTGGTCCTCAAGTCCTTCGACCTCGTCGTGGCACTGACCGGCGGCGGTCCCGGCTTCTCCTCCGACCTGCCGGCGCGCTTCGTCGTCGATCACATCCTCAACCGCCAGGAGCTGGGATTGGGCGCCGCCGGTGCCTTCATGATGCTCTGCACCATCGCGGCGGTGATCGCCCCCTACCTCTATGCCGAGCTGCGGGCACCGCGGAAGGAGGCGTGATGCGCTACCAGCGATTCATCCTCTACCTGCTGCTGACCTCCGCCGCGCTGGCGATGCTGGCGCCGCTCTTCTTCATGGTCTCGACCTCGCTCAAGCCGATGGACGAGATCCGCGACGGGAGCCTGTTCGCGCTACCCCATGCCCCGACGCTGGCCGCCTGGGGCAAGGCCTGGGGCAGCGCCTGTATCGGTGCTTCCTGTGATGGCCTGTCGGGACAGTTCGCCAATTCCTTCCTGATCGTCATTCCGTCGCTCTTCCTGTCCGTGGCGCTGGGCTCGCTGACGGGCTACGCGCTCAGCCTGTGGCGCGTCCCCTATGCCAATTTCCTGTTCGGAGCGTTGCTCATCGGCCTCTTCATTCCGCCGCAGGTGACGCTCTACCCGATGATCATCCTGATGCGCGAGCTCGGCCTGTTCGGCTCGGTGCCCGGGCTGGTGCTGGTCCATCTGGTCTGGGGTCTGCCCTTCGTCACGCTGTTGTTCCGCAATTTCTTCCAGTCGGTGCCGAAGGATCTGCTCAAGGCCGCGCGGATCGACGGGGCCGGCTTCTACTCCATCTTCTGGTACGTGATGCTGCCGCTGTCGCTTCCGGTCTTCGCCGTCGCGATGATCCTGCAGTTCACCTACATCTGGAACGACTTCCTGCTGGGCCTGACCTTCAGCAGCCCGGAGAGCCAACCGGTGACCGTGGCGCTGAACAACCTGGTCGGCTCGCAGTTCGGCGAGCAGGAATACAACCTCAACATGGCCGCGACCATGCTGACGGCGCTGCCGACCGTGCTCGTCTATCTCTTCTCCGGCCGCCTCTTCGTCCGCGGTGTCGCGGCCGGCGCCGTCAAGGGCTGAGGACCTACCAATGCATGGCGTCAAACTCGAATCCGTTCGCAAGACCTATGGCTCGCTCGTCATCATCGACAAGCTCGATCTGCAGATCGAAGACGGTGAGTTCCTGGTGTTGCTGGGACCGTCGGGTTGCGGCAAGTCCACGCTGCTCAACATGATCGCGGGCCTCGAGCCGGTGACGAGCGGCCGCATCTGGATGGGCGGCCGGGACGTGACCCAGCTCGAGCCGGACGAGCGCGACATCGCGATGGTGTTCCAGTCCTATGCGCTCTATCCGAACATGACGGTGCGCAAGAACATCGGGTTCGGCCTCAAGATGCGCAAGGTTCCCGATGCGGAGATCGAGCGCAAGGTGGATGCCGCGGCGCGGCTGCTGCGCATCGAGCACCTGCTGGATCGCCGTCCGGCGAACCTGTCCGGCGGCCAGCAGCAGCGCGTGGCCATCGGGCGCGCGTTGGTGCGCGAGCCATCGGTCTTCCTGTTCGATGAGCCGCTCAGCAACCTCGACGCCAAGCTGCGCGCCGACATGCGCGTCGAGCTCAAGAAGCTGCATGAGCGGGTGGGCCGCACCATGGTCTACGTCACGCATGACCAGATCGAGGCGATGACGATGGCGACGCGCATCGTCGTGCTCGATCAGGGGCGGGTGCAGCAATGCGACAAGCCCGAGGTCATCTACGAGCGGCCCGCCAACCGCTTCGTCGCGTCCTTCGTCGGCGCGCCCACCATGAACTTCCTCGACGGCCGCCTGACGCGGAGCGGGGACGGCCTGGCGCTCGCCTGCCGCGACGCGGTCATCCCCCTGCCCGGGCTGGACGGTCCTTCGGAGCTGACGGAAGGCCGCCCCATCGTGCTCGGTCTCCGGCCCGAGCACGTCCTGACGGCCGAGAAGGGCGGGGCCGGCACCATCCAGGCCGTGCCGCTGATGTCGGAGCCGACCGGCCCCGACATGTTCGTGCGGATGGCGCTCGGCGGCAATGAGATCACCGCCCGCCTGTCCAGCGGAGAGAAGGTGGAGCGCAATGCGCCGCTGCCCATCCGCATCGACGGCCGGCGCGTCTCGCTGTTCTCTCCGGACAGCGGCGTGCGGTTGGCCTAGCGGTCCTACGTATCGCCACCAGGAGCGGCCTGGGCCAGGACAGGCCCGGCGCTCCGGTGATGGCCGCGTGCGAGGTCGATGGCGCCTCCGCCTCCTTCGCCGAAGCGGCTCGAAGTCCCCGAAACAATTCCTGTCAGGATCGCCGCCGGTCTCTTCCGGTGCGCTGTGCCAGCTCATTCGATGAGCTGTCTCAGCTCATGGGAGTTTGAGTTTGGCTCGCGGCTGTGAGGCCTTCACTTTTCCCATATATGTACATCAACCAGGAAAAGCTGTTTTCGTTTGCGTTCCTGGAAATGTTGGGGTATCAGAACAAGCAGATAGACACGAGGCGCGCCAGCAGCCCGTGTTCGCTTCCGTGATTCCGGCGCGCCGTGAATGCCTCCAGAACAGGTCTCGAGTTTCCCGACATCGTTTCAAGGGCCTGGCAGCTCCCGGTATTTGTCTTGTCGTGACATCGGGAAGTCCTGAAGTTTTCTCATACAAGGGGAGCGCGTTCCGTAGCGAGTGAAGGGCTGTCGCCGTTCAGCTTGTCGTGTGTCGTTCTGTCCTACCCCCCAAGGAGGAAGTGATGTCTTTCGCCTCACGTTCCGTCAAATCCGCAGTGACGAAAGCCCTTTGCTTGATGGTGGCGGTTGCCGCGCCCGCACAGGCCATTGCCGCCAACGCCAAACCCGCGCGCACCACGCTGGCCAAGGCCCTGGCTGGGGAATCTACCTATACGCAACGATTCCTCGAGCAATACAACAAGATCAAGGATCCGGCGAACGGGTACTTCAGCTCCAAGGGCGTGCCCTATCACTCCGTGGAGACGCTGATGGTCGAGGCTCCGGACCATGGGCACGAGACCACCTCGGAGGCCTACAGCTACTGGCTGTGGCTGGAGGCGGAGTATGGCCATGTGACGGGCGACTGGGCGCCCTTCAACGCCGCCTGGGCCAACATGGAGAAGTACATCATCCCGTCCCAGGCGGATCAGCCCACCAACCAGTTCTACCAGGCGAACAAGCCGGCCACGTATGCCGGGGAGTGGGATCTGCCGAGCCAGTATCCGTCCCCCCTGCGCTCGGATGTGGCGGTCGGCAATGATCCGATCGCGGGTGAGCTGCAGTCGACGTACGGCAACAGCAACATCTACGGCATGCACTGGTTGTTGGATGTCGACAACTGGTACGGGTACGGCCGCTGCGGAGATGGGACGACCTCTCCGTCGTACATCAACACCTTCCAGCGCGGCTCGCAGGAGTCGGTGTGGGAGACGGTGCCGCACCCCTCTTGTGACAACTTCGCCTGGGGCAAGTCGGGCCAGGGCTTCATGAGCCTCTTCACGGGAGACGCCAGCTACTCCCGCCAGTGGCGCTACACCAACGCGCCGGACGCGGATGCGCGCGCCGTGCAGGCGGCCTACTGGGCCCACATCTGGGCGAGGGAGCAGGGCAAGGAGGCGGAGGTGGCCGAGGTCGTCAAGAAGGCGGCCAAGATGGGTGACTACCTGCGCTACGCGATGTTCGACAAGTACTTCAAGCGCATCGGCCAGTGCATCGGCGAGACCGCGTGTCCCGCGGGCAGCGGCAAGAACAGCATGCACTACCTGCTGTCCTGGTACTACTCGTGGGGTGGTGCGGTGGACTCGAGCGCTGGCTGGGCCTGGCGCATCGGCTCGAGCCACAACCACTTCGGGTACCAGAACCCGATGGCGGCCTACGTCCTGAGCAACACGTCGTTCCTGCGGCCCCAGTCCGCGACCGGAGCGGCCGACTGGGCGACGAGCTTGCAGCGCCAGATCGAGTTCTACACGTGGCTGCAGTCGGCCGAGGGCGGCATCGCGGGTGGTGCCACCAACAGCTGGAACGGGCGCTACGGGCAGCCGACCAGCACGTCGACCTTCTACGGCATGTATTACGACTGGCAGCCCGTGTACCACGATCCGCCGAGCAACCAGTGGTTCGGCTTCCAGGCCTGGTCCGTGCAGCGCGTGGCGGAGTACTACTACGTCACGGGTGATGCCAAGGCCAAGAAGGTGCTCGACAAGTGGGTGGCCTGGGCCTCGCAGCACACGAAGCTCACCGCGGATGGCAAGTACCAGATTCCGAGCACCCTGCAGTGGTCGGGCGAGCCGGACACCTGGAATCCCACCAACCCGGGCACCAACAGCAACCTGCACGTGACGGTGGTGGACTACACCACCGACGTGGGTGTCGCCGCCGCCTACGCGCGCACGCTGGTGTTCTACGCCGCCAAGAGCGGCAACGTGGCCGCCAAGACCCTGGCCAAGGAACTGCTCGACCGGATGTGGGCGAACTACCAGACGCCGAAGGGCGTGGCCGTCCCCGAGAAGCGTGAGGACTACAAGCGCTTCGACGATGCCTACAACCCGACGACGGGCGACGGCGTCTACGTCCCGCCGGGCTGGTCCGGGACGAACGCCCAGGGCGCGGCGATCAACTCGAACTCGACGTTCATCAGCCTGCGTCCGAAGTACCAGCAGGATCCGGACTGGCCGAAGGTGCAGGCCTACCTGGCGGGCGGCCCGGTGCCCGAGTTCACCTACCACCGCTTCTGGGCCCAGGCGGACATCGCCATGGCCATGGCGGACTACGCCCGGCTGCTGGAGGGTGGCTCCACGTCGGCGTCCATCGTGGCCTCGTCGAGCGACCTCAGCGTGTCCGAGGGTGGCTCCGCGAGCTTCCAGGTGAGCCTGTCCGCGGCCCCGGCGAGCAACGTCACGGTCTCCATCACCAAGGCCTCCGGTGATGCGGATCTCTTCCTGTCCTCTCCGTCCACGCTGACCTTCACCCCGTCCAACTGGAGCGTGGGTCAGACCGTCACCATCGCGGCGGGCGAGGATGCGGACATGACCAACGGGACCGGGCAGTTCCGGCTGTCCGCGAGCGGTTACACGGCGGTGTCGGTCCACGCGACGGAGATCGACAATGACATCCCGCCTCCCGCCACCTGCTCGCTGACCGTGGATACCAGCAACGACTGGGGCTCCGGTCACGTCGGCCGCGGCATCCTGCAGAACCTGGGCACGCAGCCGATCTCGAACTGGAAGGTCAGCTGGACGGCCACCAACGACTTCACGCTGGCCAACTACTGGAACGGGGTCTTCACGAAGTCGGGCCGCTCGGTGGTGGTGACGCCGCAGGGCAACTCGACGATCCCCTCCAGCAGCAGCATCGAGTTCGGCTTCGTGGCGAACTACAGCGGGGCGAAGCCGGTGCCCAGCGGTGTGAGCGTGGAAGGCCAGAACTGCTCCATCATCGTCAAGTGAGTTGAACGCCGCCCGAGGGGGGTTCGCACCCTCGGGCGGCGTTTCTCATTCATGCGCGGCGGCGGGGTAGGGCGGCTCGCCACCGCGCCGTTTCCTTTTCCACCCAACAGCCATGAGAAGGAGCTACCCCAAGATGCGAAAGCATTTACTGGCGACTCCCGCCGCACTCCTGATGGGCTTCTCTTCTGTCGTGAGCCCGCTGGCCGTGCACGCGGAGACGTTCAACTACGCGGAGGCCCTGCAGAAATCCATCTGGTTCTACGAGGCCCAGCGGTCCGGCCCGTTGCCCGCCAACAACAGGGTGAGCTGGCGCGGAAACTCCGGCATGCAGGACGGTGCCGACGTGGGCAAGGATCTGACGGGCGGTTGGTACGACGCCGGCGATCACGTCAAGTTCGGCCTCCCCATGGCCTCCAGTGCGACCCTGCTGGCCTGGTCCGTCTATGAATATGGGGATGCGTACCAGCAGAGCGGGCAGATGGGTGCCATCCTGGACAACCTCCGCTGGGTCAATGACTACTTCATCAAGGCGCATACCGCTCCGAACGAGCTGTATGGCCAGGTGGGGGCCGGCGGTCCCGATCACGCCTGGTGGGGAGCGGCCGAGGTGATGCAGATGGCCCGGCCCGCCTTCAAGGTCGATGCCTCCTGTCCGGGCTCCGATCTCGCGGGTGAGACGGCCGCCGCCATGGCCGCCTCCGCCATCGTGTTCAGGGCGTCCGATCCGGCCTACTCGGCCACCCTGCTGACGCATGCCCGGCAGCTCTTCTCCTTCGCGGACACCTACAGGGGCAAGTACTCGGACTGCATCACGGACGCGAAGTCCTACTACAACTCCTGGAGCGGCTACTGGGACGAGCTGAGCTGGGCCGCCACCTGGCTCTATCTGGCCACCAACGAGAGCAGCTACCTGACCAAGGCCGAGGGCTACACCGCCAACTGGGGCAGCGAGGGACAGACGCCCTATTGGCCCTACAAGTGGACGCAGAACTGGGATGACAAGCGTTTCGGTGCCCAGCTCCTGCTCGCCCGCCTGACCGGGAAGGACATCTACAAGGCCTCCATGGAGAGGAACCTGGATTTCTGGACCACGGGCTTCAACAACGAGCGGGTCCGCTATACCCCTGGCGGACTGGCCTGGTTGGATCAGTGGGGCAGTCTCCGCTACACGGCGAACGCCTCGTTCCTGGCGTTCGTGTACTCGGACGACATCGCCGACAGCGATCCCTCCCGGTCCACGCGCTACCGCGACTTCGCCTCCCGGCAGATCCGCTACATGCTCGGGGAGAACCCCCGGAACTCGAGCTACGTGGTGGGCTTCGGGGTGAATCCTCCCCGCAACCCGCACCACCGCACCGCGCATGGCGCCTGGGCCGACTCCCTCTCCAGCCCCGCCGAGAGCCGGCACATCCTGTATGGCGCCCTGGTCGGCGGTCCGGATGCGTCGGATGCCTACGTGGACGACCGGACCAACTACGTCTCGAACGAGGTCGCCACGGACTACAACGCCGGCTTCACCGGCGCGCTGGCGAAGATGTACCTCCTCTACGGCGGTACGCCCGATCCCACCTTCCCCCAGCGGGAGGTGCCCAACACGGACGAGTTCTACGTGGAGGCTGGCATCAACGTGTCCGGCTCCAACTTCACGGAGATCCGGTCATTCGTTCATAACATCTCGGGTTGGCCCGCCCGTGTGGCCGACAAGCTCACCCTCCGGTACTTCGTCGACCTCTCCGAGGTCATCGCGGCCGGAGCTTCGCCCTCGCAGCTGGCTGTCACCATGAACTACAGCCAGGGCGCCAAGGTCCTGCCGCTCAAGCAGTGGTCCGGAAACATCTACTACGTCACGGTCGATTTCACCGGCACGCCCGTCTACCCCGGTGGACAGTCCGCGTACCGCAAGGAGGCCCAGTTCCGCATCGCCACTCCGGCGGGCATCCCCTGGAATCCGGCCAACGACCCGTCCTACAAGAACATCACCTCCACCGTGGCCAGGACTCCCTACATCCCGGTGTATGACAATGGTGTCCGGGTCTTCGGTTCCGAGCCCGGTCCCGTGTCGAACGACACGATTCCTCCCGCGCAGCCCGTCGGGTTGCTGGCCTCCGCGGCCAATCCGACGCGGATCGACCTCCGCTGGAGCGCGAACACCGAGGCGGATCTGGCGGGCTACAATGTCTATCGCTCCACGACCAGCGGCTTCACGCCCTCCGCCTCCAACCGGATCGCCACCGGCGTGACTGGAAACACCTACGCCGACTCGGGTTTGAGCGCCTCGACCACCTACTATTACAAGCTCGCCGCCGTCGACACCTCCGGCAACGAGTCCTCCGCGTCCACGCAGGCCTCCGCGACCACCTCCGCCCCGGACAGCACGCCGCCGGCCGCTCCCGCGGGCCTGAAGGCCACCTCGGCCAGCTCCAGCCAGATCAACCTGACCTGGACCGCCAGCACCGAGGCCGATCTGAAGGGCTACAATGTCTATCGTTCCACGACCAGCGGCTTCACGCCCTCCGCCTCCAACCGGATCGCCAGCGGTGTCACCACGGCCTCCTACGCCAGCACCGGACTGACCGCCTCGACCACCTACTATTTCAAGCTCACGGCGGTCGACACGTCCGGCAACGAGTCCCTCGCATCCGCGGAGTCCTCCGCGACCACGCAGCAGGCGCCCGCGTCCAGCCTCTCGATCCTGTACCGCGACGCCGATGCCAACTCGCCGGCCAACAACCAGATCAGACCGCACCTCAAGATCGCCAATGGAGGAACGGCCAGCGTTCCCGCCAGCGAGTTGAAGGTCCGCTACTACTTCACGCCGGACTCCGGGGAGTCGATCCAGGTCGCGTGTGACTACGCCAACCTGGGCTGCGCCAACATCACCTCCACCGTGGTGGCCCTGTCCGCGCCGAAGGCGGGCGCCACGCATTACGTCGAGATCGGCTTCACCGCTGGAGCTGGCTCGATCGCCGCCGGCCGCGACACGGGCGAAATCCAGATCCGCTTCAACAAGAGCAACTGGTCCAACTTCGACGAGACGAATGACTACTCGTTCGATCCCACCAAGACCTCGTTCACCCCCTGGAGCAAGGTGACCGCGTTCCGCAGCGGCATCCTGGTCTGGGGCGACGAGCCGTGAACCCCAAAGGAGACAAAGCCATGAGAAAGCAAAACGATCCTGCCTTCCGCGCTGCTGTCCTGGGTGTGACCACTCTCGGTGCGATGCTCGCGCCACTCGACGCGGCGTTCGCCCACGGCGGAATGACCTACCCCGCGACCCGGACCTATGCCTGCTACGTGGATGGCAAGGCCGGAGGGCAGGGCGGTGACCTGCATCCCACCAACCCCGCCTGCGTGGCCGCCGTGGCCGAGGGCGGCAAGAATCCGCTCTGGAACTGGTTCGGGAACCTGATCAGCAACGCCGCCGGCCGGCACCGGGAGATCATCCCGGATGGCAAGCTGTGCGGACCCACTGCGCTCTTCGACGCCTACAACATGGCGCACGATGAGTGGCCCACGACCTCCCTGCAGGCCGGTTCCTCCATCACCATCCGGTACAACGCCTGGGCGCCGCACCCTGGCACCTGGTACCAGTACGTGACCAAGGACGGGTGGGATCCGAGCCAGCCCCTGAAGTGGTCCGACCTGGAGCCGGTCCCCTTCGACACGGTCACCAACCCGCCCATCAACGGCACCGGTCCGGAGGGCCCCGAGTACACGTGGACCGCGCAGTTGCCGGCCAACAAGAGCGGCCGCCACATCATCTATTCGATCTGGCAGCGCTCGGACAGCCCGGAGGCCTTCTACAACTGCTCCGACGTGGTCTTCGACGGTGGGAGCCAGCAGCCGGACGCCGAGGCGCCCACCACGCCCGGCACGCCGGCCGTCAGCGGCGTGACGGGCACGACCGCCCAGCTGGCCTGGTCCGCCTCGAGGGACAACGTGGGAGTGACCGGCTACGAGGTGTACCGGCAGACCAGCAGCGGCGCCGAGCTGGTGGCCTCGCTCGCGGGCAACACCACTCGTCTCACGGGCCTCACGCCCTCGACGACGTACACCTACTACGTGGTCGCCCGTGACGCCGCGGGCAACCGCTCCAACGCCTCGGCGGCGGTCACGTTCACCACGAGCGAGACCCCGCCCGCCGGCGACTGCAAGGTCGAGTACAGCGAGCCCAACAAGTGGCACGGCGGCTTCACCGGCAACGTGACGATCACCAACACCGGGACCAGCACCATCTCCGGCTGGAAGCTGCTGTGGGACTACACCGGCGGCCAGACGGTCACCAACGGCTGGAGCGCGAAGGTCTCCCAGCAGGGCACCACGGTGACCGCCGAGAACGAGGCGTGGACCGGCACCATCCCGCCGAACGGCTCGGTCACGTTCGGGTTCAACGCGAACGCACCGGCGGCCCACCACCTGCCGGTTCCGTCCGCCTTCACCCTCAACGGGACCCTCTGCACCACCCCGTAAGGGTCACGTTCCGGGGTGGGTGCGCCGAGGCGTACCCACCCCGATGACGCGGTTCTCCGGGACCCGGTACATCCCCGGGTCCCGGAAGGCTCCGGCTCAGGTGCGCACGAAGGCGCTCGCGTCGGGGAGCCCGCTTCCGGAGGTATCCACGCCCATGGCCGTCAGGATGCCCGAGAAGATGTGGGGCTCGTTGGACTCCACGTTGCCGGGCTGTGGCTCGCCGGTGCGCGGGTCGAAACCGTAGGTCAGCGCGGTGCTCGGGTCGATTCCTCCCAGCACCCTGTTGCCCTTGAGCATCGGCGAGAGCATCAGGAAGCCGTTGTTGAGGTCATGCCCCGAGCTGAACTCCGTGGCGTCGTTGGGCCGCGTGCGCGTGCGCCCGAACTCGGTCGCCACGTAGATCAACGTACGGTCCCACATGCTCTCGCCGGTCGCCTCGTCGAAGGGCTCCGTCCCGAGCAGGTCGATGAGCTTGTCCACCACACCCATCACCCGCGCCCACATGAAGGCCTGGGCCGCGCGGTGCTCGGTGTGGCTGAAGTCGAAGGCCAGCGGCGGGTTGTTGATCCGGTTCCTGCCCAACGCCACGTTGAACGTCGGACCCAGCGTCACCGTCACCGACACCCGGTTCTTGAGGAGCAGGAACGCCAGCGCGGCCTGTGCCTCGATGGGATCGGTCATGTAGTCCGGGAAGGCCGCGCGCAGCCGCTCCCCATCGGGGGAGCTCGACAGGCCGTACTCCGAGAGCGGCATCGTCGGCGGCTGGTCGGGCAGGATGTTGAGGCGGTTGATCAGATCCTGCGTCTCCAACGCCGGCTGTCCCACGATGCGCTGCTCGTTCCACCGCTGGAGCGCCGTGGCGTTCTCGAAGGTCTGCCCGAAGACGGACCGGCCATCGAGCGTGTTGCGCGCGCGCCGGGCCATCTCCAACACGTCCCGTGGGGGCGCGTCCTTGATGCCCTTGCTGCCATCGAGGCCCAGCGGCCAGAGCGAGGCGTTGGTCACCACCTCACCGAAGCAGTACGCGGGCAGGGAGTCGTCGGTGCCACGCTCGGAGTAGCCGCTCATCGCCATGTTCACGTTGGGGATGGGGAAGCCCGCACCGTACTGCAGGGCCACGCACTCCTGCAGCGTGCGGCCACGCCAGGCCGCGTTGCCGGTGAGGGCCCGCTTCTGCGCGATGACGTGGTTCACCGAGGTGCCCACCGTGGTGGCCACCAGCATCGAGTCCTTGTGCTTGCGCACGAAGGGCAGCTGATCCGTGTTCACCGGCATGGGGATGTTGCCCAGCCGGGGACTGCTCACCTTCACGGCGCGGAACGGGGAGTTCTCCACGCTCTGCACCTGCGCGTCGGCGAAGGTGTTGAGCTTCGCGGCGTTGGCGCCCGCCTCCGAGGCGCGCACCGCCAGGAAGCTGTCGACGATGGAGGCACCTCCCGCGGCGCCAATCACGATGAGGAAGCGGGGTTTGGTGTCGAGCTTGTCGCGGCGCACGCCCCCGCGCCGCTCGAGCGCCTCGGGGGTGTCCAGTGAGTCGCGGCAGCTCGTCAGCAGGGATCCCATCGTCGCGGAGCCCGCCGCGCACAGCGACAGTGCCTTCAACATCTCCCGGCGTGAAAGCCGTCCATTCTTGCGGAGTGACATGGTGGTTACCTTTAGAAGAAGACGGACTCGGCGGAGGACAGGACGACGAAACAGGCTGCCTTCATCCAGTCGCGGCCAGGGGTCTGGCTGCTCGAGCCCTCGATGTCGGCGGCCAGCTTCAACAGCGTGTCCACCTCGGCCTCCGAGGGATCACGTAGCTGGGCTCGCTGATAGAGCGCGGTGATGGCGTTCCTCACCGGCGCGCCCTCCCGGTTCGACAAGCGCCCCTGGGAATCGAGCTCGATGCCCCCGAAGACGACGGCCTCCGCGGGCGTGGTGACGTCGAGCGTGACGCGCCGGACGCAGGCCGCCAGCGCCACGCGGTCCACGGCGATGGGCGTGGTCGCACCGGTGTAGGGCAGGGGCTCGTAGAAGCCAAGGCCGTAGGGATCCACGCCACCCAGTGCCACGGTGTGCACGGAGGTGGTGCAGGGATACAGGCCCAGCTCGTTGCACACCTGCTCGGGCGGCAGCGACAGCGCCACCGCGAAGTCGAGCGTCAGCCGCTCCGGCCCCTTGAAGCGCAGGTTGTTGCGCTTGGAGCGCGCAACGTCCCCCTGGGGGCCCGGGCCGGCGTCGGGCTGCCCGGCATCGACGGGCGGTGGCGTGCCAGCGTCTTCTCCACCCGAGGGAGAGGGCTTGCAGGCGGCGAGCGCGCAGGCGGCGGACAGGAGCAATACGCGAAGGGAATCAGGGCGCACCGTAGGCCTCCGTGCGGATCAGATCGTGGAGCATGCGCTGCACGCTGTAGTTGTGTGTGCCCTTGAAGCGACGCCAGGTGGCGACGAACTCGGCGTTCTCCTCGGGTGTCGGGGGGTGGCCCACGAGCAGCTTCCAGTAGTCGGTGACGGCGGCGATGGCGAAGGCGTCGCTGTTGGCGCCCACCTGGGCCCACTCCACCAGATCCTTCACCGGCTGGCCGAAGAGGTAGCCGGCCTCGGGCGTCTGGGTGATGTTCGGAGCGACGTCAGGGAAGTACGTCTCCAGGCGGTTGGGGATGTAGCGCGCCGACGTGTTGAAGGCCGTGAGGGACAGGCCCTGATAGTTGCGGAAGGGGTAGCTCAGCGGGTCGAGCGTCGCGTGGCAGGCCGCGCAGGCCGGCGCCGTCACGCCCTTGGCATCGTAGTCGCGGGGCTCGTCCGGGATGCTGAAGAGGCCCTCCTGCTTGGCGATGTCGTAGCCCAGGTACCCGCGGTACGCCTGCGAGGCCGCGTTGCGTGGGAGCGCGGTGAACATCACGAAGTAGATGAGGCTCCAGGAGGAGGTGATGTTGCCCGCGCGGTGCGCCTCGTCGACGTACTGCGACGGCAGCGACGTCTCCTTCGTGTAGCGCGTGGGATTGGTCTCCCGGCGCACATAGTACTTCGCCGTCATCACATCGCGCGCGTCGTGGTCGTCCAGCTGCGCGTAGGCGTAGAGCGCGTAGTCGTCATAGTAGTCGGCGAGGGGAATGGCTCCCTTGTCCTCGCCGGACTTGAGCGAGCCCACCGGGCGGATCTTCGGGTGCGCCAGCTTCCACAGCTGCCCGTTCTTTCCACGCCAGAACTCGCTCTGGGTGCACCGGTCCAGCTCGGCGTCGAGCTTCGCGCGCTGCTCGTCCGCGCTCAGCGCGGCGAAGGCCTTGAGCTGCGCATAGGTGGGTGACAGTCCGCAGAAGTCGAGCAGCACGCGCTTGTACGCGAAGCGCGCGTCGTAGCGGCACACGTCGTACTGGGCGTTGGTGCCACCCGAGCAGCCGCCCGTCTCCGCCGGCACGCTCCGGGGATCGGCCGGCAGGGTTCCTTTCTGGAACTCCACGAGGTTCGTCACGCCATCGCCGTCGGAGTCCAATGCCTCCACGGCCCTCAGTGCCGTGGGCAGCGCGGCCGCGAAATCATTGTCTGACAGCGGGCGTGGCGCACCGGGTGCCAGCTCGGATGCCACCGCGGCGCCGAAGTCGTTCCGCTGTGGCGGCGCGACGTGACAGTAGGTGCAGGCCGGTTGCTGCCCGGTGCACGCGGGTGCGGATGGATAGGTGTTGCAGAACACGCCGCCCGCCGGAGGTTTGGCCAAAGCCTCCCCCGATAGCCCCAACAGGCAGAGAGCGGCCCCTAGTAAGAGTCGTCGAAGCACAGCGCTCCTCGTGAGTGGTGAACATCCGGGGTGGAGTGGAAACACTCCAACCCCGGTTAGGTGAAAAACCCGGAACTGATTCTGCAATAAGTCAGTCAATCCGTCACGTGCCGAACTTCCAGATTGCGCACGTCTTGGTTTCTTGAAATCTACTGTCTGACATTGGGGCGCGATTCTTGCTGTCGTCTTGGATTACCTGGGTCGATACCCACATTGGGGGCGCTGGTGTCAGGAAGGTCCACGGTGTGGGAGGGTTGTGTGGGGACAAACGACCCTGCTAGATGATATTCGCCAATGCGGAATATCTCGGGGTTGGACGACACGGCGTATCAGCTGATGGAGTTGCTGACGGCTCTGGGCCGGCGCAACTCGCTGAGGGATCCGCTCGCCCTGCTCGTGGAGTCCCTGGGACTCACGCCGCCGCAGCTCCACAGCGTGGCGTGGCTCGGCCGTGACGGTCCCCTCTCCATGGGAGAGCTGGCCCGGAGGGTGGGCGTCACCGAGAAGACCATCACCGGCATCGTCGACCGGCTCGAGCGCGAGGGCTACGCCCAGCGTGCACGGGACTCGTCCGACCGGCGCGTCGTCCATGTGAGCCTGACGCCTCGGGGGAAGGAGACCGCCGACCGCGTGCACACCCAGGCCCTGGAGAGCCTCCGCGCCTTCCTTTCCCTGCTGGACGGCAAGGAGCGCACGGCCCTGCTGCGCGTCTTCGAGAAGCTGGTGAGAAGGCTCGCCGCCCCTGTTCAACCCTTGGACCCGTGACCCCCGCGGGACGACGCCCGATGCACCTGGAGGATGGAATGAGGAGCAACCTGAGGAAGAGCGCCTGCGTGGTGCTCCTGGCGCTGGCGGCGTGCTCGAAGCCCGCCGCCCAGAGCCAGGGGACGGAGCTGGCCGAGCGCACCGTGAGCACCGCCCCGGTGGAGAAGGGCAGCGTGGTGGAGTCGGTGGAGCTGGTGGGCGAGCTGCAGGGCATGGAGGAGGTGCGCGTCTCTCCCGTGGTGCCCGAGCGCATCCTCGACCTGGCCGTGAAGGAGGGCGTCCGGGTGAAGCAGGGAGACCTGCTGGCCACGCTGCACGGAGACTTGCAGTCGGAGGGGCTCAACCAGGCGCAGGCGGCGCTGGAGGCTTCCAGGGCCAACCGCGATGCCATCCTGGACAACCTGGAGCGCACGCGGTCGCTGGTGGAGTCGGGCTCGGTGACGCGGGCCCAGCTCGAGTCGCTCGAGGCTCAGTTCCGAGGCGCGGAGGCACAGGTGCGTCAGGCCAGCGCCGCGGTGGCCCAGGCCTCCGCCCAGCGCAACCGCACCACCATCCGCAGCCCCATCTCGGGGGTCGTCGCCGTCGTCCACCTGCGAGAGGGGGACCTGGCGGGAGCGGGCTCTCCCGTCGTCACGGTGGTGAAGTCCGAGCGGCTCAAGGTGGTGCTGCGCGTGCCGGAGCGCGACTTCCTCCGGGTGAGCGAGGGCATGCCCGTGCGCGTGTCCCCTCTGGCCCGCTCCGGGCAGGTAGTGGAGGGCAAGGTGTCCCTCAAGGGTCCGGTGGTGGATCGGATGACGCGCACGGGGCTGGTGGAGGTCCACCTGGACAACAAGGAGGGCCAGCTCGTCGCCGGCTCCGCCGTGCGCGCCTCCATCGAGCTGAGCCGCCGCGAGGGCGTGGTGCTCGTCCCCGCCGAGGCGGTGCTGCTGGAGGGTGAGACCGAGCGCACGGGCCTGGCCACCGCCTTCGTCCGTCAGGGAAGCAAGGCCCAGCGCCGCCAGGTGCGCGTGGGCGCGCGGCAGGAGGACCGGCTGGAGATCCGCGAGGGCCTGGCCGGCGGAGAGGAGCTCATCGTGCACGGGGCGCACCTGCTGCGCGACGGCAACCCCATCACGCTGGCCGAGAAGAAGGAGACGGGGAAGTGAACCTCACCGAACTGTCGGTCCGTCGCCCCGTCACCGGGGTGATGGTGTTCCTGTGCCTCACCATCCTCGGGCTGTTCACCTTCAGCCGGCTGAAGCTGGACATGTTGCCGAACATCGAGTTCCCGCTGGTGGCCATCATCACCCAGTACCCGGGGGCCGGCCCGGACTCGATGGAGCAGCTCGTCACACGCCCCATCGAGGAGGCCATGGCCTCCGTGGAGAACGTGGAGGACATCAACTCCACCAGCAACCAGGGCAACTCCATCGTGATGGTGAAGTTCGCCTGGGGCACGGACATGCAGACGGCCGAGCAGGACGTCCGAAAGAACCTGGAGATCTTCGCCCAGGACCGGTTGCCGGATGACGTCGAGCGGCCGCTGACGTTCGCGTTCGATCCGGCGCTGCAGCCGGTGGTGTTCCTCACGGTGAACGCGCCGGGCACGCCGCACACGGTGCGCAAGCTGGCCGAGGACATGGTGGAGCCCTACCTGGCGCGCATCGCGGGCGTGGCCTCCGCCGAGGTGATTGGCGGCACCAAGCGGGAGATTCAAGTGCGGCTCGATCCCGCGTGGCTGGAGTCCTACGGCATCTCGGCGCAGCAGGTGGTGTCGGCGCTCCGGGGCGCCAACGTGATGATCCCGGGCGGGCGGCTGGATCAGGGGAGGCAGGAGCTGAGCATCTCCACCAACGCCGAGTTCCGCACCGTGGAGCAGGTGCGGGACGTGGTGGTGGGGCAGAAGGGCGGGGAGCGGGTGTACCTGCGCGACGTGGCGGAGGTGGTGGACACGTTCGAGGAGGAGACGGCGGTGGTGCGGGCGGACGGCCGGCATGCGGTGATGATGGCCGTGCGCAAGCAGTCGGATGCCAATACGGTGCAGGTAGCGCGGCGGGTCATGAAGGAGATGGAGCAGCTCCAGAAGCGGCTGCCCGAGGGCGTCTCCCTGGTGCGGGTGTTCGATCAGGGGCTGCCGATCACCCGCGCGCTCTCCAACCTCTCTGACAGCGCCCTGCTGGCCATCTTCCTGACGGCGGCCGTGCTGCTGGCGTTCCTGCGCAGCTGGCGCACGAGCAGCATCGTGCTGGTGAGCATCCCGCTGTCGCTGCTGGCCACTTTCGCGGTGATGGACTTCCAGGGGGTGACGATGAACATCATCTCCATGGCGGGCCTGGCGCTGGCGGTGGGCATGCTGGTGGACAACTCCATCGTGGTGCTGGAGAACGTCTTCACCCACCTGGGCCAGGGCAAGGGGCCGAAGGAAGCCGCCATCGACGGGACGCGGGAGATGGCCATGCCCATCGCCGCCTCGACGCTGACGACGGTGGCGGTGTTCGCGCCCATCCTCTTCGTGCCCGGGCTGGCGGGCCAGCTCTTCCGGGACATGAGCCTCACCATCTGCATCTCGCTGCTCGCCTCGCTGGTGGTGGCGCTCACGCTGGTGCCGCTGATGGCCAGCCTGATGGCGCTCGGCGCGGGGCAGAACCGGCTGGAGCGGTGGGTGGGACGGTTCACCACGTGGTTGGATCCGCTCTCCGAGCGCTACGCGGTGCTGGTGGGCAAGGCGATGCGCAACCGGGGCAAGGTGATGGCCGGCACGCTGCTCATCTTCATCGCCACCATGGCGATGACGCCGCTGCTGGGCGTGGACTTCATGCCCAAGACGGACAATGGCGAGCTGCGCTTCTCGGTGAAGGCGAGCCCCGGCACGTCGCTGTGGACCACGGACTCGCTGTTCAAGCAGGTGGAGGCCATCGTCCACGCCGAGGTGCCCGAGGCGGAGGTGGTCGTCTCCCAGTTCGGCGGCGGAGAGGGCTTCGCGGCGCTCTTCGGGCAGAACTCGTACACGGGCAACGTGCAGGTGCGTCTGCCGCCACGGGCCGAGCGCGAGCGCAGCCAGCAGCAGATCGAGAACGTGCTGGTCGAGCGCTTCAAGGGGTTGGCGGGCCTGGAGGTGCTGCCCCAGCAACAGGGGATGATGGGGGCGGGCGGTGATGTGGTGGTGAAGGTGTTCGGCGACGATCTGATGAAGGTGCGGGACTACGGTGCGCGGTTGAAGAGCCGGCTGGAGGTGGTGCCCGGGGCGTCGAACGTGACCTTCTCCATGGAGCAGGGCCAGCCGGAGCTGAAGGTGGACCTGGACCGGGATCAGATCCGCCTGCTGGGGCTGGCTCCGGCGGAGGTGGCCTCCACCGTCTCCACGTACTTCCTGGGGACGACGGCCACCATGTTCCGCGAGGGAGGCGACGAGTACCGCGTCTTCGTCCGGGCTCCGAAGGAGGTGCGCGAGGACGTGCGGCGGCTGCGGGCACTGCCGGTGTCGACGCCCCTGGGCGTGACGGTGCCGCTGGAGACGGTCGCGTCCATCCACCAGTCGCTGGGGCCCACGGCCATCTCGCGTGAGAACCAGCGGCGGCTGGCCACCATCAACCTGTCGGCCAACGGGGTCGCGCTCGGCACGCTCATCCAGAAGGTGAACGAGACCCTCACCGCGATGGGCGAGGAGCCCGGCATCACCACGATGGTGGCGGGCACCGCGGAGGACCTGCAGGACTCCTTCATGGCGCTGGGCCTGGCCTTCGTGGTGGCGGTGCTGCTCGTCTACATGGTGATGGCCAGCCAGTTCGAGTCGTTGCTGGAGCCCTTCGTCATCCTGTTCTCCGTGCCCCTGGCGATCTCCGGCGTCGTGCTGGCGCTGGTCATCAGCCGGACCACGCTGCAGGTGACGGCCCTCATTGGCATCATCCTGCTGGCGGGCGTGGTGGTGAACAACGGCATCGTCCTCATCGACGTGCTGAAGACCCGCCGCCTCGAGGGGCAGGATCTGGTGCTCGCGGCGGTGGAGGCGGGCCGCAGCCGCCTGCGCCCCATCCTGATGACGACGCTCACCACGGTGCTGGGCATGGTGCCGCTGGCCTTCGAACTGGGAGACGGCGCGGAGATGTGGGCCCCCATGGCCCGGGCCGTCATCGGCGGCATGACGGTGTCCACGCTGCTGACGCTGCTGGTCATCCCCGTGGGCTATGTGTCGCTCGCGGGCTGGGTGGACCGGCGCCGGGCTCGCAAGGTGGCGCCGAGCCCCGTTGTCTCTCCCGTAGCCGAGCAGGAGCCCCGGCCGGCCTCCAACGTCGGCTAGTGGCGTGGGTCTGGGAGGGTCGGCGCATCAGCGAAGCAATGATACCCTCACCCCGTCCCTCTCCCAGAGGGAGAGGGGGGGGTGGTTTTTCTCAGCGCCCCCGGAAGTGTGAGTGCCGTGGCGAGCGTGGCCACCGTGCCCCCAGCTCCCGCAATCAGTAACGTCACCGGCGCCGAGGTGGCATCGAGCAAGAGTCCTCCTCCGATGTAGGACAGCGCGGCGGCCACTCCGATCGCTCCGTAGAGGTTTCCAAAGACCCGGCCCAGCATCTCGGGTGGCACCAATCGCTGGAGCAGGGTGTTGCTCGCGACGTCCATCGCCGCGAGCCCCACTCCTCGCATGCCCTGCATCGCGAACGCCGCGGAGACCGCCCACGTCAACCCGGTCAGCAGATTGCCAATGCTGCTCACCGCGAACCCCAGCAGCAGCAGCGCCACCATCGACCCGCGGGCTCCGTAACGCGCCAGCAGGATGTAGCCGAGCAGCAGCCCCATTCCCACGGCGCCCAGCAGAAGCCCCACCGCCGAGTCCCCGGCTCTCAGTGTCTCCTTGGCCAGGAGCACCAGCGCCACGTCGTCGACTCCGTTGAACACCACGACGCCGCAGAAGCCCAGCGCGATGACCCGCACCGCCGGCGCCGACAGGATGTAGCCCAGGCCCAGCCTCGCCTGACGCAGGAGGGATGGCGGGTCCTTCTCCCCGGCGAGCGCGGAGGGCAGTGATGGCACGGAGGCCAGGAGCGCCGCCGAAACGAGGAACGAGGCCGCGTCCACCAGGAGCACGCCTCGGATTCCCACCACCGGCAACAGCGCCGCCGCCAGAAGCGGGCCGAGGGCCTCGGCTCCGTTCGTCCCGAATCCCAGGGTGGAGTTCGCGGTCTCCAACTCGTCACCGGCCACCAACGCCGGCACCGCCGCTCGGGACGCGGGTTGGAAGATCTGTCCGGCCACCGCTCGCGCGCCCACCAGGACCAGCAACAGAGGCAACGGCGGCAACGCGAGCGCGATGAGGAGCAGGAGTGCCCCTTGGATCAGCTCGCAGGTGATCATCACCCGCTTGAGGTCGAACCGGTCGCTGATCGCTCCGGTGAGCGGGCTCAACAGCGATGGGGCGAAGTCGCCGGTGAGCAGCAGCAGCGAGACGGCGAGGGCCTGGCCGGTCGTCTCCGCCACATGGAGCATGAGCGCGACCAGGCTGAGCGAATCACCCGCGAAGGAGATGACCCGCGCGAGCCACAGGGACCGGAACTCACGGTGGCCGCGCAGCAGTTGCAGTGCACCCACCGTGTGCTCCTGGGTTGGTTCGACAGTTGGCTCAGGCCCTCAGGGCGACCACCGTCACGCCGTCGCCGCCCTCGTGGTTCTCACCCGGACGGAACATCCGGATGTACGGCGACGCCGCCAGGTAGTCCCGGATGGCCTGCCGCAGCGCTCCCGTGCCGTGTCCGTGGATGATCAGCGCCGACTCCTCGCCACTGCGCATCCCCCGGTCCAGGAACGACTCCACCTCGCCCAGCGCGTCCTCGGCTCGCATGCCTCGCACGTCGCAGCGGTAGTTCGTCGCCTCCACCGCCTCCGGCGCCGCCTGCTTCGCCCGCTGGATCTGCTGCGCCTGCTTGTTGCGCTCCGGGAACTTCGTGTCCTTCGGCTTCGCCGTCCGCGAGCCCGACAGCTCCGATACCGGCACGCGCATCTTCATGATGCCCGCCGCCACCAGCGCCTGGTCTCCGTGCAGCTCCAGGATCTCCACGTCCTTGTTCAGCCCGGAGTGCCGCACCAGCGCTCCCACCCGCAGCTCCGCCGGGGCAGGGGCCTCCACCTGGAACAGCTCCGCCCTCGCCGCCTTCGCCCGCTGGTTCGCTTCCTCCGCCCGCTGCAGCAACTGTGCGCGCGCCTCCGACGCCGCCTTCTCGTTCGACTGCGCCCTCAGCACCTTCAGCAGCTCCTGCACCTCCGCCGCCGCCTGGTCGCTCGCCGCCGCCACCTCCTCGTTGAAGCGCATCAGCCTCGCCTTGCGCTCCCGCTCGAACTGCTGCTTCTGCTCCTCCAACTGCGCGCGCAGCCGCTCGGCCTCCTCCGCCGCTACCTTCGCCCGCTCCAGGTCGTCCTGCAGCCTCCTCCGATCCTCCTCCGCCGCCGCCAGCGCCTTCGCCAGCGCGCCACCCGCGTTCATCGCCAGGTCCCTCGCGCGCGTGCAGATGTGCTCCGGCAGCCCCATCCTCGACGCCACCTCGATGGCCGACGACGCACCCGCCGCTCCCAGCTGCAGCTTGTACGTGGGCGCCATCTTCTTCGCATCGAAGCCCACCCGCGCGTTCAGGAAGCGCGGATCCAGGTGCGCCAGCGCCTTGAGCTCCTCCAGGTGCGTGGTCACCAGCACCACCGCTCCCTTCTCCAGCAGCTCCTCCAGCACCGCGATGGCGATCGCCGCTCCCTCGCGCGGATCCGTGTCCGCGGCGATCTCGTCGATGAGCACCAGCGAGTTCTTCCCCACCGACAGCGCGATGTCCCGCAGCATCACCACGTGCGCGCTGAACGTGGACAGGCCCTGCGACAGGTCCTGCGCGTCACCCACCGTGGAGTGCACCGAGCGGTACAGCGGCATCCGCGAGCCCTCGCCCGCCGGAATCGGCAGGCCCGCCCGCAGCATCAGCGAGCACAGGCCCACCGCCGTCAGCGTCACCGTTTTGCCGCCCGCGTTCGGACCCGACACCACCAGCGCCCGCGCGTCGCCCTTCATCTCCACGTCGTTGGGCACCACCTCGGTGTCCCTCAACAACAGCCGCGGGTGTCTCAGGCGCAGCAGCGTCAGGCTCTCCACCCCGACGAACTCGGGCGCGTGCGCCCGCAGGTCTCCCGACAGCACCGCCGCCGCCTCCACCTCGTCCAGCTCCGCCACCGCGGCGATGCCCTCGAGCACCTTGTCCGCTTCCCGCCCGAGCTGGTTCGTCAGCTCCTGGAGGATCCGCCGCTCCTCCTCCGTCACCACCGACTGGGCGATGGCCAGGTCGTTGCCCATCCCCACCAGCCCCTCGGGCTCCACGAACAGCGTCTGCCCCGTCTGGCTCGCGTTGTGGACGATGCCCGGCACCTCTCCCCGGAAGCTGGAGACGACGGGCACCACGTACCGGCCGTTGCGGATGGTGTAGTAGTTCTCCCGCAGCTTCGGCAGGAAGCTCTCGTCGTGGAGCTTCTCCTCCAGCCAGCCCTTGATGCGCCGGTGCAGCCCCCGCACCCGATCCCTCGCCTCGCGCAGCGCCGGGCTCGCCCGGTCGGAGATCTCCCCGTCCGCCTCGAAGCTCCGGTCGATGCGCACCGCCAGCTGCTCCAGCATCGGCAGCCGCCGGGAGATGGCCGCCAGCCGGGGCACCACGTGCTGGCGCTCCTCCAGCGCCTCGCGGGTGCGCACGAAGGCGAACAGCAGCTGCGCCGACGCGATGAGCTGCCGGGGCTCCAGCAGGCCCCCCTTGGAGGCGAGCTCCAACGCGCCCCGCAGGTCCGTCACCCCACCCAGCGGCAGGGAGAACTGCTCCTGGGCCAGCCGCCGCGCCTCGGCGACGAGCTCCAGGGCTTCCGCCACTTCTTCCTCGGTGTCGAGGAACGGCCGGGCGAGCGCACGCTCCCTCCCGGGTTCGGTCCTACAGCGATGGGCTAGGGCGCGGAGCACATCCGCGAAGCCAAGGTCCTCGAGCGTTCTCTGGGCGATCTGCACGGTCATGGGTTTCATGCGCGGCCGGTCGGCCGTCAAGAGGAAGTACGATTGTGATGGCCGGCGCCGCTCTGCTATCTGCCTGACATGCTCTGGCTACTGGTAGCGGGCACGCTCGCGGCGGCCATGGACGTCCCCGCCACCGGGGACCTGACAACGGCCCTGTCACAAGAGGCCGCGGGGGATGACGCGGGGGCCCTGGCGACCGTGGAGGCCGTGGTGCGCGCCTGGCCCGCCGAGGCCCTCCCCCGGCTCGAGGCGGCGCGCCTTCTGTTGAAGCTCGGAGGGGACCTGGACCTGGTGGAGACCCACCTGGATGTAGCCTCCGCCAGGGCCCCCGAGAATCCCCGGGTCCACTACCTCCGGGGGTTGTTGTGGGAAGAGCGCGGCCAGCCCCTGCGCGCGGCTCGTGCCTATGAGCTGGCCGTGTTCTACAGAACCTCCTACGAGGACGCCCGCTTCCGGCTCGCCGGTCTCTGGGCCTCCCTGGGTGATTGGCTGAAGGCCGAGCTCCACTACCGCTACCTCGCCCGCTCCCGCCCCGAGTGGGTGCAGGTGCGCCTCCAACTCATCCGGGCCCTGGAGGAGCAGGGGAGGACAACGGACGCCGAGAAGGAATTGTTACAACTCAAGAACGAGCAGCCGGGCAACGCCCTGGTCATCCGCCGGCTGGCGGACCTCTACGAGCGTACCGGCAGGACCCAACAGGCGGCGAAGCTGCGGGCGAGCCTGGAACCGCCCGCTCCCTCGAAGAAGATGCGTCCCTTGAGGCCCTCGCGACGATAGGGAACCTTTCTGTCCTTGTCTGATTGCGCGGAAAGCGCCACTGCATACACTGCGCCCGCCTTGAAGACCGCCAACCTCGCCATCGTTTTCACCGACATCCAAGGGTTCACCGAGCGGACCAGCCGGCAGACCCTCGAGGAGAATCAGCGTCTGCTGCGGACGCACAATGAGCTCCTCACCCCCGTGTTCAAGGCGTTCGGCGGGCGCATCATCAAGTCCATCGGGGATGCCTTCCTCGTCACCTTCGAGTCGCCCACCCAGGCCGTCCTCAGTGGCATGGCCATCCAGGACCGGCTCTGGCAGTACAACCGCGGCGTCCCGGACGCGGAGCGGCTCGACGTGCGCGTGGCCATCAACGTGGGAGAGGTGCGGCTGGAGTCCAACGACGTCTTCGGTGAGCCCGTCAACATCGCCTCGCGCGTGGAGTCCATCGCCGAGGCCGGCGAGGTGTTCTTCACCGAGGCCGTGTACCTGGCCATGAACAAGGCCGAGGTGCCCTCCCTGGAGGTGGGCTCCTTCGAGCTCAAGGGCATCCCCGGGAAGATCCGCGTCTTCCGCGTGCCCCGGGCGCCCTACCGCGTGGAGACGCCCTCCGTGGTGCACCTGCCGACCGAGGAGCCCTCGCTGGAGAACGAGCAGCCGCCCTTCGGCAACCTGGCGCTCTCGCGCGTCCCCGGCTCCCTGCTCACGCCGGGTCCGGATCTCGCCGCCGCCCTGGGCAGCCGCGCGGCCACCGTCATCATGGCGGTGAAGTCCGGGCGGCGCCTGTCGCTCTCTCCCCGGGCCCTGGCGGTGGGCGGAGGCGCGCTGGTGCTGCTGCTGCTGGGCATCGGCTTCGTCGTGCTGCGCGACAGCCCCGCCGAGGCCGCCATCAAGGACGTGGCCGAGGCCTCCGCCACGCAGGAGAAGCTCGAGCTGGCGGAGAAGGCCCGCAAGCTCATCGCCGAGGAGAAGCTCCCGGGGGAGAAGAACCTGCTCCTCGGGCAGCTCGACGAGGCGCTGGAGGCACCCGGCAAGGCGGTGGATCACTACCGCGCCGCGGTGAAGGCCGGGAACGAAGAGGCCGGGGCGCGGCTCACCGGCATGTTGAAGCACCCGGAGTGCCGCGTGCGCTCCGAGGTCGCGACCACGCTGGGCGAGCTCCGGTTGGAGTCCGCGCGCGGCGCGCTGGTGGCCCTGGCGAAGAATGGCGGCCCGGGCGATGAGCCGGACGCCCTGTGGGGCCTGGGGTGCAACTCGCGCAAGAAGGCGGAGAAGGCGTTGGAGCGGCTCGGCCGCTGACATTGGGGGATGACGTGAGACGGGTGAAGACGGGACTGGATGTCTGGGTGGAGCAGGGTTTCGCGCCGCTGAAGGGCAAGCGGGTGGGCGCCATCGTCAACCCCACCAGCGTGGACTCGCGGTTCCGCCACCTGGCGGACCTGCTGGCCAGCGCGCCGGGGGTGAAGCTGGGAGCCCTCTTCGGCCCCGAGCACGGCATCCGCGGCGAGGCCCAGTACATGGTCGCCGTGGACGATGTGCGAGACAGGCGCACCGGCGTCCCCGTGTACAGCCTCTACGGCTCCACCTTCGAGTCCCTCTCGCCCCGCCCCGAGTGGCTGGAGGGCCTGGACGCGCTCGTCTTCGACATCCAGGACGTGGGCAGCCGCTACTACACCTACGTCTACACCATGGCCCTGGCCATGAAGGCCGCCGGCAAGGCGAAGGTGCCCTTCTACGTGCTGGACCGGCCCAACCCGCTCAACGGCGTCACCATCGAGGGCAACCTCGTGGGCGAGCGCTACCGCTCCTTCGTGGGGCTGTACTCCCTTCCCAACCGGCACGGCATGACGGCCGGCGAGCTGGCCCGCCTCTTCAATGACGAGCAGGGCTTCGGGTGCGAGCTGACGGTGGTGCCCATGGAAGGTTGGCGCCGCGAGTATTTCTGGTCCGATACCGGGCTGCCCTTCATCCCGCCCTCGCCGAACATGCCCACCCCGGACACCGCGCTCGTCTACCCGGGCATGTGCCAGGGCGAGGGCACCAACGTCTCCGAGGGCCGCGGCACCTGCCGCCCCTTCGAGCAGTTCGGCGCACCCTGGGTGGACACGGACGCGCTGCTCGCCCGGCTGGAGCGCGAGAAGCTCCCCGGCGTCTCCTTCCGCGCCGTGGGCTTCACTCCCACCTTCGACAAGTACAAGGGCGAGTCCTGCAGCGGTGCCTTCATCCACGTCACGGACCGCCAGGCCTTCCTGCCCCTGCGCACGGGCCTCGCCATCTTCCAGGCCCTCTACGAGCTGGGGCAGGGCGGGAAGTTCGCCTGGCGTGAAGACGCCTACGAGTTCGTGGACGACGTGCCCGCCTTCGACCTGCTCTGTGGGACGGATCAGGTCCGCAAGGGGATCGAGGCTGGTTGGCCGCTGGACCGTCTACTGGAAGGCTTCGAGACCCAGGCCCGGGACTTCGCCAAGCGGAGGGAGCGTCATCTGCTGTACGCTCAGGGGTCGTGAGCCAAGACGTCATCGGAATCCTGTCCGACAGCCATGGCGATCTGGCCGCCTTCGACGCGGCCTATGAGCTGCTGCGGGCCAAGGGCGCACAGCGCTTCATCTTCCTGGGGGGACGCTACACCGACCTGGACGAGTGGATCCTCGACCGGCGCGAGCGCAGCCGTGGGGGCCGCGAGTACTCCGGGGCGGACTTCATCCAGGACGTGGCCCGCTGGCTGGCCGTCACCGAGCAGAAGCCCCGCCCGCGCTCGCTGTCCCTGGGGGACGAGGCGCTGAAGGAGCTGGAGGAGGACCCGCTGCTCGTCCGCGAGCACTTCCTGCGCACCCCGGAGCGCGACTCCCTCCAGTACAGGGACCCGTCCATCCCCCGGAAGATGCTGGACATGGTGGGCGACACGCTCTGCTGCCTCGTCCATGACAAGAACGACCTGTCCCGGGACGACCTGGTCAACGCGCTCGTCTTCATCCACGGCAAGGACTCCGAGCCGAAGCTGGTGCAGATCGGCCCGCGCTACTTCCTCACCCCGGGCCGCCTGGCCGGGGCCGCGGAGCAGACGTGCGCCCTGCTGGAGCGAGAGGATCGCAACCTGCGCTTCTCCGCCTTCCGGCTGGATGGGTCGGTGATCCTCCAACCGCAGATGCTGCTATTGGATCGCCGCTCCAAGCTGACCATCAAGTGAGGCACCCCGTGCAGGTCGCGATCCTCGGAGGCTCGTTCAACCCGCCTCACGTCGGCCACCTGATGGCGGCCCACTACGTGCGCGCCACCCAGGGCGTGGACGAGGTGTGGCTCATGCCCACCTTCCGCCATCCCTTCGGCAAGGTGTCCGAGGAGTTCGAGCACCGCCTGCGCATGTGCGAGCTGCTGTGCCGGGACACCTCGGGCTGGATGAAGAGCTCGCGGGTGGAGAGCGAGGTGGGCAAGGACGGGCGTACGGTGGACACGCTGGCCTTCCTCCAGGCGCGCCACCCGGAGCACCGCTACACGCTCGTCATCGGCTCGGACATCCTGAAGGATCTGCCGCACTGGAAGGACGTCGACCGCATCCGGCGGATGGCGCGCGTGCTGGTGCTCCACCGCGCGGGCTACCCGGGCGTCGACACCGTCATCCAGCCGCCGCTCGACGTCGTGGGCCCGCCGCTGGCCGAGGTCTCCTCCACGGAGATCCGCGAGCGGCTGTCCCGGGGCGAGCTGCCCTCGGACCTGGTGCCGAGCGCGGTGCTCGCCTACGCCCGCGAGCACCACCTCTACGGCCTGTGAGCCGGGCGGCTCCTCGCTCGTCCCCCTGACGCTTCCACTTCGTCTTTCTCGAAGTGTCGCGGCCCTATTTTCTTTTGGCCGAGGATTGCCGGGGTCCACACATTACCCCGCGAGGAGCGCCACATGGATGCACACGAACCTCCCGCGGTGACTTCGTCCCCCCAGCCCTGGCACGCGTTGCCCCCCGACGCGGTGCTGAAAGCCGTTCAAGGCGGCCCCGACGGCCTCTCCGAGAGCGAGGCCCGCGCCCGGCTCGAACGCCATGGCCCCAATGTGTTGCAGCGGGTCTCCGGTGAGAGCCCCCTGAAGCTGCTCTGGCGCCAGGTGAACAACCCCCTCATCTGGGTGCTGCTCGCGTCGGCGGGGCTGGCCATCGCCCTGGGCAAGGTGACGGACGGCATCATCGTCCTCGCGGTGGTGGTGCTCAACACCCTCATCGGCTTCGTGCAGGAATTCCGCGCGGGCAAGGCCATCGAGGCCCTCACGCAGATGGTGCCGGAGAACGCCACCGTCCTGCGCTCGGGCCAGAAGGTGACGGTGCCCGCCGCGGAGCTCGTCCCGGGGGACGTGGTGCTGCTCGCCTCGGGGGACAAGGTGCCGGCGGACGTGCGGCTCCTCGCCGGGCGCAACCTCCAGGTGGAGGAGGCGGCGCTCACGGGCGAGTCCGTCCCCTCGGAGAAGAAGGCGGCGCCCGTCGACGCGAGCGCGGGCATCGGCGACCGGGCGAGCATGGCCTACGGCGGCACGCACGTCACCTACGGCACGGGCACGGCGGTGGTGGTGGCCACGGGCGCCGCCACCGAGCTCGGCCGCATCTCCCAGCTGTTGCACGAGGCGGTGGATCTGCAGACGCCCCTGACGAAGGCCCTGGCCTCCATCGGGCGCTACCTGACGATCGCCATCCTCATCATCTCCGCCGTGCTGCTGGGCGTGGGCCTGCTGCGCGGCTACGCGGTGGCCGAGTCGCTCCTGGCCGCCCTCACGTTGGCGGTGGCCGCCATCCCCGAGGGCCTGCCCGCCATCGTCACCATCGCCCTGGCCATCGGCGTGCAATACATGGCCGCGCGCCGCGCCATCATCCGCAAGCTGCCGGCCGTGGAGACGCTGGGCAGCACCACCGTCATCTGCTCCGACAAGACGGGCACGCTCACCCGCAACGAGATGACCGTCCAGGCCCTGTGGACGCCCGCTGGCTCCTACTCCATCTCCGGCGTGGGGTACGCGCCCCAGGGCGAGGTGCGCCGGGATGACCAGCCCCTGGGCTCCCTGCCCGAGGATGCCCGCGAGCTGCTCGTGGCCGGCGCGCTCTGCAATGACGCCTCGGTCCGTTCCAAGGATGGCACCTGGGAGCTGACGGGAGATCCCACCGAGGGCGCCCTCATCGTCGCCGCGGAGAAGGCCGGGCTGCGCGTGGAGGAGCTGCGCTCCGGCCGCTCCCGCGTGGATGCCATCCCCTTCGAGTCCGAGAACCAGTTCATGGCCACCCTCAACGAGGACGAGCGGGGCGGCCGCTCCCTCTTCCTCAAGGGCGCCCCCGAGGTGGTGCTGCGCCGCTGCGACTCGCACGAGGGGCTCGACGCCAGGAGGGTCCTCGCGGAGGTGGAGCGCCTGGCCTCGCGGGGCATGCGCGTGCTGGCCGTGGCGAGCAAATCCGTTCCTGACTCGCAGCGGGGCGTGCGGCTCGAGGACGCGGCCGGCGGCTTCCAGCTCCTGGGGCTCCAGGGGATGATCGACCCGCCGCGCGAGGAGGCCATCCAGGCGGTGAAGGCCTGCCACACGGCCGGCATCTCCGTGAAGATGATCACCGGCGACCACGCGAAGACGGCGGAGGCCATCGGCGCGCAGCTCGGCATCCTCGAGGGAGGCCGGGCGGTGACGGGGGCGGAGCTGGCGGAGATGGACGAGGCGCGGCTGCGTGAAGCGGCCACGTCCTCCAACGTGTTCGCCCGCGTGGCGCCCGAACACAAGCTGCGCCTGGTGCGCGCCCTCCAGAAGGAGGGCCACGTGGTGGCCATGACGGGGGATGGCGTCAACGACGCGCCCGCGCTCAAGCAGGCCAACATCGGCGTGGCCATGGGCATCACCGGCACCGCCGTGTCCAAGGAGGCCGCGGACATCATCCTCACCGATGACAACTTCGCCTCCATCGCCGCCGCGGTGGAGGAGGGGAGGCGCGTCTACGACAACCTCATCAAGTCGCTCGCCTTCGTGCTGCCCACCAACCTGGGGCTGGCCCTCATCCTCATCGTCGGCGTGGCCTTCTTCCCCATCCTGAACATCAACGGTCAATCCGAGGCCCTGCTGGCCATGCTCCCCAGCCAGTTGCTGTGGATCAACCTGGTGGCCACGGTGGCGCTCGCGCTGCCGCTGGCCTTCGAGGCCCGGGAGCCCGATGTGATGAATCGCTCTCCGCGCCGGCCGGACTCACCCGTGCTCAGCCGCTTCGTGGTGATACGAACGGTGGTGGTGGCGGTGCTGATGTGCGCTGGCGCCACCGGGCTCTTCCTCTGGGAGTACAACACCGAGGCGGCACGCCTGGGCCACGACATGGCCCTGCGCGAGGCGCAGACCATGGCCGTCACCACGGTCATCATGTTCCAGATGTTCTACCTGCTGAACTGCCGCTCCCTGCGTGACTCGTTCTTCCGCATCGGTGTCTTCAGCAACCCCTTCGTCTATCTCGGTATCGGAACGCTGGCGCTGCTGCAGCTCGGGTTCATCTTCCTGCCCTTCATGCAGCGCGTGTTCGGCACCGCGCCGCTGTCGCTCGAGGCGCTGGGCCTGTGCGCGCTGGTGGGGGCCATGGTCCTCCCCGTCATCAGCGTGGAGAAGTGGTGGCGCTCGCGGCGTGCGCAGCGAGCGCGGCGGGAGCAGGAGGCCGGCAAGCAGCTCCCTCGGCACGTGCCTCGGCGTGCGACGGTGGGCTGAGTCCCGGTTCTTCCGGACCCCTACATTCTGGAGGACGGCCACTGGGGAGACTCCGTGGCGGTACCTCGAGGGGTTGGGATGAGCAGGGACATCACGCAGGAGGGCGAGAACCGGAGCCTGTCCACGGACGAGCGTGGGAGCTCCTCGGACCTCGAGGATTCCTTCCTGCGCGAGTTGCGGATCGAGCCGATGCCTCGGCTCCCGGTGCCCGGGGGATGGCTCGGAGGCCCGGAGGGTCGCCGGTACCATGTCCTGGAATGGTTGGGGGGCGGGGGAATGGGTCAGGTCTTCCGGGCCCGGGACGAGATGCTGCAGCGCGAGGTGGCGCTCAAGTTCCTCCTGGTTCGCACGGGGTTCGACGAAGCGGCACTGCGCGAGGCGCGCGCCATCGCCCGGCTGGACCACGAGAACATCATCCGCATCTTCGACGTGTCCGAGGGGAGTGCCACGCGCGGAGAGCCCCGTGTGCCCTTCCTGGTCATGGAATGCCTGGAGGGAGAGTCGCTCGCGGCGGTGCTGAAGCGGGAACGACGGCTGGAGGTGCGGCGCGCGCTGGAGATCATGGACGGCATCGCCGCGGGCCTGGCGCACGCCCACGAGCGCGGCATCGTCCACCGGGATCTCAAACCCGGCAATGTCTTCCTCACCCGACAAGGTGGGGTGAAGCTGCTGGACTTCGGCCTGTCGCACCTGATTGCCGGCAATGGCACGGGCTCGCCGCACCTGCCCAGGGCTGGGACTCCGGGCTACATGGCGCCGGAACAGTGGAGGGGAGGGACGCAGGATGCGCGGACCGACCTCTGGGCGGCCGGGGTGATGCTGTACGAGGTGCTCACCGGCGAGCTGCCCTTTCCGGATGCCCCGTGGCCGGAGCTGCGCGAGCGGGTGACTTCCCGCGAGCCCATGCCCTCGGTGCGCGCGCGCCAGCCAGACGTGCCTCGGGAGGTGGAGTCGCTCGTGGTGTCCCTGCTGGCCAAGGAGCCGGCCCGGCGCCTTCCCTCGGCCCGGGAGCTGCGGGAGGTGATCCTCGAGTTGCGTGTGCGCCTCGCCGGGCCCGGAGCCGGGCCGCCGCGGCCCGTGCTCCAGCAGCGCCGGTTGCTGGTGCTGCTCTCCTGTCTGCTGCCGGAGCTCTCCGGGCTCTCGGCGCGGCTCGGCGCCGAGGACGTGGAGGAACTGGAGACGGCCTTCCAGCGGGAGTGTGCGGACGTCATCCAGCGGCACGGCGGCACCGTCACCCTGGCCATGGGCGGAGAGGTGGTCGCCTGCTTCGGCCAGCTCCAGGTGCGGGAGGACGACGCGGAGCGCGCTGTCCGCGCGGCGCTGCGGCTGGCCCGGGACATGCCGGAGCTGCTCCGCCGGAGGTTGCCGCACCTGCTGATCTCCGGGCTGGGGGCGAGGGTGGGCCTCCATACGGACTGGATGATGCTGGACGCACGCGCTCTCCAGGGAGAGGCCTCGCGGGTGGTGTCCCGGCTCGCGAGACAGGCCGGGCCCGGCGAGGTGCTCGCCACCGGGACGACCTGGAAGCAGGTGTGCGGTGCCTTCGAGACGGAGGCACTCGGCCTCCGGGAGCTGCCGGGGCTCGCGGGGCCGGTCCGCATGGAGGTGCATCGCGTGCTGCGCGAGCGGGAGGGGCAGGTCCGCTTCGACAGGACGCTCATGGCCGGTGGCCTCACGCCCCTGGTGGGGAGGGAAGGGGAGCTGCGGTGGCTCCTGGAGCACTGGGAGGGGGCCCGGAACGGGCGGGGCGCGTTCGTCCTGCTCCGGGGAGAGGCGGGCATCGGCAAGTCCCGGCTCCTTCAGGAGTTGCACGAGCGTGTGCCTCCGGAGATGGCCACCCGGCTGCGGTTCCAATGCGGCTCCCGGTTCGGCGCCAGCGCCCTCCTTCCGATGGCCGAGGTGCTCCAGGGCCTCTTCCGGTTCTCCCCGGAGGTCTCGCCCGAGCGGTACCTGCGCGAGTTGGAGTCACGGCTGGATACGATGGAGTCCCCCCGGGAGTCCGCACAGCTGCTGGGCCTGCTCCTCTCACTGCCCCTGCCCGAGGGCTCCCCGGTGTCCCGGCTCACGCCCGAGCGGCGGCAGGAGATGACGTACGAGGCCCTGGTGGAGCTGCTCCTGCGCGAGGCGCGGCAGCGGCCCGTGCTCGTCGCCGTCGAGGATCTGCACTGGGCCGACTCCTCCTGGCTCGAGTTGCTTGGGCTCCTGCTCGAGCGCATCGAGGGAGCACGCGTTCTCGTCGTCCTTTCCGCCCGCCCCGAGTTCCAGCCCTCCTGGCCCTCGCGGCCCTGGTTCCACTCGCTCACCCTGGAGCGCCTGCCGGCCGGGCTCGCGGAGTCCCTGGTGAAGGAGGCGGCTCGCGGTGCGCCCCTGCCGGAGGAGACGGTCCGGGAGCTGGTGGAGAAGACGGATGGCATCCCGCTGTTCATCGAGGAGATGACGCGTGGGGTGCTGGAGGGGGGCGTGGTGGCGTCCATCCCGGTGACCCTGAACGAGCTGCTGCTGGCCCGGTTGGATCTGCTGCCCTCGCGCCAGAAGGCCCTGGCCCAGCTTGGCGCGGTGGTGGGGCGGGACTTCTCGCTGGCCCTGCTCACGGCCGTGGCGGGCCGGGAGGACACGGGCCTGCGGCGTGAGCTCGCGGAGTTGGTGGCGGCGGGATTGCTCCAGGAGCAGGTGGATGACCGGGGCGAGCCCGGCTACCAGTTCCGGCACGCGCTCTTCCAGGAGGCGGCGTACCAATCCCTGCCTCGGAGCGAGCGGAGGCAGCACCACCGGCGCATCGCGTGGGTGCTGGAGGTGAAAGTCCCCGGCATGATGGAGGCCAGGCCCGAGCTGCTCGCACACCACTATTCGGAGGGTGGGGAGGAGTCGCTGGCCGCCCTCTTCTGGCGCGGGGCTGGAATGCTCGCCATGCTGCGCATGGCCATCCCGGAGGCGGTAGCGCATCTCACCCGGGCGCTGGAGCCTCCGCGCGGGGCTCCCGCGTTGCGCTGGGCGCCCGTCGAGGAGCTCCAGGTGTTGGCCACCCTGGGCTTCTGCCAGTCCCTGTTGTGGGGCTTCGACTCGCCGGAGGCGGCGCGGACATATGCCCGGGTCTGGGAGTTGCTACGCCGCATGGGAGAGATCCCGCCTCCCCTGACGATGGCCTGTTGGAGCCTCTTCTCCTATCACGAGGCACGAGCGGAGCTCTCGATGTGCCACGAGCTGGCTGGCCTGTTGGTGCGCCAGGGAGAGCGGCAGCGGAGACCGGAGCTGTCCGTGGCGGGCTACTGGATGATGGCCATCGATTGTACCTACTGGGGACGCGCAGGCGCCGCGCTGGAGTACAGCGAGCGCGCGATGGCTCTCACACGCCCCACCTCCGGGCCCCCCAGGAAGGAGACGTTCCTGTCGGAGACCTTCGTTCTTGCTTCGTTCACCCATTCGGTGTCGGGCCGGCTGGCGCGGGCGCGGGAGCTCGAGCGGGAATCGCTGGCATTGGCCCGGCGCACCGGCTCTCCCATGCTGCTGGTCCTGACGCTGACCTATGCGGCCATGGCCTGTCAGATCCGCCGGGAAGCCGCGGAAGTCTCGAGGTGGACGGAGGAGCTCCTCGCCATCTCCAGCGAGCGACGTCAGTCGCTCTGGCCTCCGTGGGGGAGGTGCCTCCGGGGTTGGGCCCTGGCCGAGCTGGGACAAGGCCAGCGGGGACTGGAGCTCCTGCGGCAGGAGCTCGCGCGGTGGCAGACGCAGGGAGTCCGGGGCGGGCGGACCTATTGCCTCGAGATGCTCGCCAAGGTGTATCTGACGCTGGGGCGGTACCGCGAGGGCCTGGCGGTGGTCCGCGAGGCGCTGGTCCTGATGTGGACGACGGGAGAGTACGGTTCCGAGGTCGAGCTGCGCCGCGTACTGGGGGAGCTGTTGCGTGCCGGCGGGCGGGAGCGCGAGGCGCGGTATGAGTTCCTCCGCGCCATCGCCGTCGCTCGCGAGCAGGGGGCCCTCATCTACGAGCTGCGCGCGACGGTGGGCCTGTGCCGCCTGCTGCGGGACGCGGGGCGGACGGATGCGTCCCGGAGGCTCCTGGAGCGGATCCTCGCCTGGTTCGAGGGTGAGGACTCGGTTGATCTCCAGGAGGCGCGGGAGCTGCTCAGCCCCGGTGCCGACCGAGCCACTCCACGAGGAGCTGGTTGATCTCGGCCGGCTTCTCCTGGTGCAGGAAGTGCCCCGCGCCCTGGATGCGCTCGACGCGCAGGCCCGAGGGGAAGTCCTCCTTCCGGATGTCGTCGAACAGGCGCGTGTCCACGCAGCCGTCCTTCGCGCCGGTGAGCGCCAGCGTGGGCACCCTCACGATGGACTGGAGCAGCTTGTGGGTCCGCCAGTTGGTGGGGGACCACAGCGCGAAGAGGGCGCGGTAATAACCGAGCGCCGCCCGTGGGACGCCCGGCTGCCGGAAGGTCTTCTTGAGCGCCGCCATCTCCTCCTCGGGCCACTTCCAGCCCGGGGACCAGTCGCGCCAGAGCTTCTCGATGAGCTCGAAGTCGTTCCACTTCACCGCCACGTCCGACACGCCGCGCAGCTGGAAGAAGAACGTGTACCAGGAGTTGCGCAGCTGCTCGGGTCTGCGCGCGAAGATCGCGAGCATGTTCTTCACCGGCGCCACCGCCAGCGCGGAGAACGAGTGGAAGCGCTCCGGCGCCATCGCCGTGACGATGTAGCCGATGATCGCGCCCCAGTCGTGACCGATGAGGTGCGCCTTGCGCACGCCCAGGCCGTCCATCCACCCCAGCAGATCCTCCGCCAGGCGCACGAGGTGGTAGTCGCCATCCTTCGGCTGCGCCGAGGGCTCGTAGCCCCGGAGCGTGGGGACGATGACCCGGTAGCCGACCCCGGCCAGCGCCGGCAGCTGCTCACGGAAGGAGCGCGCGTGGTCGGGAAAGCCGTGGAGGCAGAAGACGACCTCCGGTCCCTCTCCCATCTCCAGGGCGGAGAATTTCAGCCCGTTGGCGTGAAGCGTCCGTCCCTTCAGCTCGTGGTGCCGCGCGCGTGCTTCCTTCCGCGTCTCTTCCTTGCGAAGCGTTTCCATGAACTCCCCCCGGATTGGGTGTGACGCGGCAAGTCAAACCCGGGTGAAAACCGGATGCAAAGGATTTCTGGGAAGTCGTCTACTCACGTGTCACGGAGCGGAAACGGCCCGGTCCGGCGCTCGCCATGAGGAGCACGGCCACGAGCGGGAGCAGGGCCGCCGTGGTCAGCACCGGGCGCGCGTCCCCGACATCGAGCAGCACCCCCGTCAGCGCGCTGCCCCCGGCGACGCCGAGTGACCAGCACGCGCTATAGAAGGAGAAGCCCTCGGCCTGTCGCGCGGGAGGGAGCGCCCCCTGGAGGAGGAAGGTCAACGTTCCCGTCACCGGCGCGAGGAACAAGCCCGCCATGACGAGCCACACGGTCAGCCCGTTCACCGAGGCCATCCAGCCGAGCGGGAGCAGCAGCAGGCCCCACGCTCCCAACAGCAGCTTCGCGCGCCATACGCCCTCCGCGCGTCCCTTCACACCGGGGAGCAGGGTGTAGCCGAGTCCCCCCGCGACGCTGGCGGCGGACAGGATCGCGGCCAGCATGCCCCACAGCGCGGCGCCCGCGCCCACCTCCTCGAGCCGTGGCGGCACTCCCGCCTCCAGCGCGCCCCAGCTCGTGCCCAGCACCACCACCATGCCGAACACGGCCAGCGTGCCGGGCGTGCGCCACACCCCCGGTCCTTCGCGCACGGCCTCTGGCGCGGGTTCCGGCTTCCGCTCGGGGAGTCCCAGGCTCAGTGCGCTCGCGACGAGCGCGCTCGCCCCCATCATTCCCAGCGCGAGCAGGGGCGCGCCGCTGGCCGTCGCCACTCCCACCAGCAGCGGCCCCATCACCCACTGCACCTCCACGAGCACCGCGTCGAGCGCGAAGGCCGCCTCCAGCCGCGAGGACGGAGCCACCGAGGCCAGCAGGGCGCGGACTCCTCCCTGTACCCCGGAGGGCATCACGCCCAGCAACAGGGACGCGGCCAGCAGCACCGGCGCCGGCGCGTGCAGCAGGGCCGCCACCGCGAGCCCCGCGGTGAGCAGTGCCTGCCAGTGCAGCCCCCGTCGCAGTCCCACCAGCAGGGGCTCGCGATCGAGCATCCGCCCGCGCCACGGCGCCGCGAGGGCCGCTCCCACGGAGCAGGCGCTCGCCATCCACGCGCCGAAGGTGAAGGAGCCGGTGGCCTCACGGCCCGCCAGCAGCAGCGCGAAGGTCATCATCGTCCCGGGCAGTCGCGCGAAGAACGCCGCCAGCACCCACCGCCGCCAGGCCTGCTCCCGCCACAGCTCCCGGGGCAGGGCCACCCGCATCGTCGCCGCCATGAAGTTCCTCCTCGAAGTCGCGGGCGAAGATGCGCTCCGGCACCTGTTCCGACAATCGATTAAGGTGCCCGGGTGTGGTGAGTTTTTCTCACCGGTTTCCCGGAGCCCCGCATGTCCGCGCCCCTGCCTCCCCTCAATGCCCTGCGTGCCTTCGAGGCCGCCGCGCGCCACGGCCACATGGGCCGCGCCGCGCGCGAGCTGGGCGTCACCCACGGCGCGGTGAGCCGGCAGGTGCACCTCCTGGAGGAGCACCTGGGCAACAAGCTGTTCCACCGCGTCGGGCGCGGCCTGGAGCTCACCGAGCGGGGCCGGGAGCTGGCCGAGCGCGCCACGCGCATCTTCGCGGACCTCTCCTGGGCGGTGGACCGCGTCAACGCGAAGCCCACGGCGGCCACGCTGCTGGTGGGCGTGCCTCGCGCCTTCTCCATCCGATGGTTGGCGCCCCGGCTCGGCGGCTTCTGCGAGGCCCACCCGTGGATCGAGCTCCGGGTGGACAGCTCGCGTGACGAGGTGGAGCTTGGCCGGGGCGAGGCGGACGTGAGCATCCGCTTCGGCGAGGGCCCCTGGCCGGGCGTGGTGGTGGACGCGCTGGGGGAGGAGAGACTGTTCCCCGTCTGTGCCCCCTCGCTGCTGCACGGGGGCCGCCCGCTGCGGAGCGTGACGGACCTGTCGAGGCACTCCCTGCTGCACTTCGCCGACACGCCCGACTGGGCGAGCTGGCTGAAGGCCGTGAGCGCCACGGGCGTGGATCCGGCGCGAGGCCCCCGCTTCAGCGAGCTGGCGGCGGTGCTCTCGGCGGCCGAGGCGGGGCAGGGGATCGCCATCGCGCGCAGCACCCTCGTGCAGCGCGAGCTCCAGAGTGGACGGCTGGTGCGGCCCTTCTCGGGTGAGGCCGTGGACGGCCGGGGCTACTTCCTGCTCACCACGGCGCGCGGCAACCGGCAGCCCAAGGTGGGGGCCTTCCGGACGTGGCTGCTGCGGCAATTCGGCGCGGCGCGGTAGCGGGAAGACATTTTTCCCAATCTTTTCGCCACCTTGCGGGCCGTGCTACCTACGGTACCGGAGGCGGAAACGTTTTTCGGGGTGGAACGTACGTGAGCTCGAGGATGGGGAGTCAGACGGACGAAGAGCTCATGGAACGATTCCGCAACGGTGAACACGACGCGTTCGAGGTCCTCTTCGCCCGGCATTCCGGACGGGTGCAGGGCTTCCTGACGCGAATGGTGCGGGATGGTCCCCTGGCGGAGGACCTGCTGCAGACGACCTTCCTGTCGGTCATCCGCGCCAGGGGGAGGTTCGAGCCCGGCACCCGCTTCGCGCCCTGGCTGCTGACCATCGCGGCGAACGCCGCGCGCGATGCCCTGCGACGCCGCCAGCACAGCGAGGCCTTCTCCCAGGAGCGTGACGCCACGCCCTCGTCGGTCGCGCCTGGCGTGGGAGATCCGGGAATGCGCAAGCGCATCGAGGACGCGCTGCAGCAGTTGCCACCGGACCAGCGCGAGGCGGTCATCCTCAGCAAGGTGGAGGGCTGGTCCTTCGAGGAGATCGCCGAGCTGCGAGGCATCCGCGTGGGCGCGGCCCGCGTCCGGGCCCACCGTGGATACGAGAAGCTCCGGCTGCTGCTGGGTGAGCTGGGGGAGGCCTGATGGAATCGCCCATCGACATGTTGCTCAAGCAGGAGCCACGGACGAGCGGCGCCGCGGTCGAACGGGCCCTGGCCGCGGCTCGCGGAGAGCTGGCCCGGAGCGCACCGGTGCGGAGCTGGCGCACGGAGGCCGCGTGGGTGTTCGCGGCCTCGGCGGCCATGACGGCGGCGGTGGCCGGGGTGATGCTCGTCCTGGGCGCGACGTCCGTTTCCCTCCTGCTCGGCCGCGCGCCCCTGCTCGCGTTGCTGTGGTTCACCAGCGCGGTGTGTGCCTGGGGCTCGCTCTCGCCGCGCGGGCACCGCCTGCGGATGGTGGGCGTGGGGATGGCCCTGGCCAGCGCCGCCGCGCTCGTCTTCGCGCGAGGCACGGTCCATGCCGAGCCCACCCTCCCGGGCTGGGTCTGCACGGCCAGTCACGTCGGCGTGGGGCTCATCCCGCTGGTGGTGGCCGTGGTCTTCCTGCGCAGCGCCGCCTTCCGCCCGTTGCGTGCCCTGCTGGCGGGCCTGTCCGTCGGAGTGACGGGGGCCTTCGTGGGAGAGCTCGCGTGCTCCCAGGGCTGGCGGCACGTCGTGGGCTATCACCTGTCCGCGTGGGCGATCGTCGCCGTCGCGACGCTCGCGGTCTCCCGGTCCGTCCTCCCCCGGTCTTTCGCTCCATGATGATCCAGGATCCCTCTCTCATCGTTTACGAGGACGTGGAAGGCGCTCCCGTGCGGATCGGCGAGACGGTGAAGATCGTCAGCGCCTCGTCGGATGGCACCCTCAGCCGGCTGTTCCTCGGCCGCACCGGCGTCGTGGTGTCGCTCGTGTTCGACGACCCGGCGGTCCAATACCCGGAGGATCCGCTCATCCAGATCCGTGTCGAGGGCGTCGGGGAGGATCTCTTCTTCGCGGAGGAGCTCGAGCTCGCACCGGAGTGGGCGCGGCGCCGCATCTCCGAGCTCCGGCAGTCGGTGCGGGCCGCCGAGCGGCGAGACCCGGAGCGGATGCCCTGACACGGCGGACGCCGCTCAGCGCTCCGTCAGCCGCAGCCGCTCCGAGGCCCTCCGGGACGTGAGGATGTCGAACGGCACGTCATGCCGTCCGGCGAGCGCGAGCACCCGCTTGTCCTTGCTCACCAGCCAGTGGGCCCCGACGCGCGCGGCGAGCACGAGGAACTTCTGGTCGGCCCGGTCCCGGCAGCGGGGCAGGGCAGGGGGCGCGCCCGTGTCCTCGGGCGCCATGCGCAGGATGCTCCGGTAGCGCTCGGAGGCCTTCCGCCGGGCCGCCTCGTCCAGCGCGAAGGAGGGGTAGGCGAGGACGTACTCCAGCTCCCCCAGGGTGTCCTCATCCGCCCACGCGATGGCCTGGCCCGCCTCCAGTGCGTCCACGAGAGGCCGGGAGAAGGGGTCGTCGAACACCAGGATGTCCAGGGCCACGTTGGTGTCGAGGACCAGGGACAGCGGACGGACGAGAGCTGGAGGCGCGAGGGGTTGGGACATGCCGGGAGCGTGGATGGCAGTGTCGATCATCTCATGGTTCACCCTCCTCCGGTTCGGGCTTGCGAGGGGCTTGCCAGCACTGCGACGCTCCCCTCATGCAAACAGCGCTCGAGCGCGTCATCGCGCACCTGTCCCGGGCCCGGCGTGTGCTGTTCGTCACGGGCGCCGGCATCTCCGCGGAGTCGGGCATCCCCACGTACCGGGGCATCGGTGGGCTCTACAATGACGAGCACACCGAGGAAGGGGTTCCCATCGAGGTCGCGCTCTCGGGGAGCATGTTCCGGATCCGGCCCGAGCTGACCTGGCACCACATCCACCGGATCGAACAGGCCTGCCGCGGCGCCACCTTCAACCGCGCCCATGAGATCCTCGCCCTCCTCGAGGGCTGCTTCGAGCACTGCTGGGTGCTCACGCAGAACGTCGATGGGTTCCACAAGGCCGCGGGCTCGAGGAACGTCATCGACATCCACGGCGACATCCACGACCTGCGTTGTACTCGGTGCTCCTTCAGCGAGCGCGTCGCGGATTACTCCCAGCTGGCGCCGTGCCCGTCGTGTCCCCAGTGCGGTTCCTTGCTGCGCCCCGAGGTCGTGCTCTTCGAGGAGCTGCTGCCTCCCTCGAAGGTGTCCCTGATGGAGCGGGAGCTCTCCCGGGGCTTCGACGTGGTGTTCTCGATCGGGACCTCGAGCTTGTTCCCGTACATCAACGGGCCCGTGCTGGAGGCCGCCGCGCGCGGGCTCCCCACCGTGGAGATCAACCCCGGGCGCACCCAGTTGTCGGATGTCGTCGACGTGCGCCTGGAGATGGGCGCCGTGGCCGCTTTCGAGGCCCTGTGGGCCGCTCGCGACCGGTGGACGCACGGGTAGAAAAGACGAGGGGCCCGGTACCCTCACCCTGGCCCTCTCCCGGAGGGAGAGGGAAGGGGGGACACCGGGCCCCGGTGTTACGGGGAACCGTGTGACCTGGTTACCCGGGTTACTTGACCACCTTGTCGAGCGGCTTGGCCTCCGTGGTGGCCTGCTCCTTCGTCCAGTCGATCACCGGCGTCTGCCACGACATGCCCGTCTCGCCCGGGTTCGGATCCAGCTGCTCGAACCCGAAGCCGTCTCCCCCGAAGTAGAGGTACTCGATCGTCGCGATCGTGTACTCCTTCTTCGGATCCACCGGCTTGCCCTTGGCGTCCTTGAACTTGCCCTTGCCGGCCACCGTGAAGCCCGAGAACACCGCCTCCGGGTTGGACAGCTGCTTCACCAGCTCGTCCCCCTTCACCTTCACCACCATCATCGAGTTCTCGAACGGCAGCACCGAGTACACGCTGCCCTTCGTCACCTTGCCCGCCGGCAGGCCCTCGCGCAGGCCCTTGCGGTTGAGCACCACACCGTCCGTCTTCAGCTGAGCCTGGATGGCGCCCGTCACCCAGCTCGCCAGCTGCTTGGAGCCCTTGTCGAAGCCCTTCTTCGCGAAGCCGATCTCCTCGCCCAGCGCCGTGTCCAGCCGGCTCTTGTAGTCGGCGATCATCGCGGCGAGCTCGGCGTTCGGCGCCGGAGCACCCTCGCCACCCGTCACCTCCACCACCTTCGTCTCCACGCCGGTGACCTGCTCACCCTCGGCCTTGGAGGCATCGAAGGTGTAGGCGGCCCGCAGGTACTTGTCGAAGCCCAGTCCCAGCGACACGTAGGTGGTGTTGCCCTCCTTCGTGTCCACCGGCTGCGCGCAGCGGCCACCGGCCACCAGCGACACCTTCCACTCGGGGTGCTTGCCCACCACCGCCTGCAGATCGCTGGGGCACTCGTCCGCCAGCACCACCACCGTGTCCGCACCGGCCTTCAGCGCCTCGGGTACCGCGCTCGCCAGCGCCTGCTCGTCGGGGATCGTCTCCAGCCCCTCGGCGCGCCCGGCCATCGCCGTGCTCACCGTCTTGGGCGACGTCAGGCCCACCACGCCCACCTTCAGGCCCTGGCGATCGAACACCTTGAACGCCGGCAGCTCCCAGCCCTTGGCCAGCGCCGCGTCCTTCACCTTCAGGTTGGCCGCCAGGAAGGGGAAGCCACCCAGCTGCTGGTTCTTCTGGAACTGCTCGCGCCCGTAGTCCAGCTCGTGGTTGCCCAGCGCGGAGGCGGCGAAGCCCATGCGCCCCATCACCGCCGAGGTGGGCTCCCCGTAGAAGAAGGTGGAGAGGGCCGGGCCGTTCCACGAGTCGCCGATGGCCAGCGCCAGCGTGGAGGCGTCCTGACAGGCCGCCGTGCCGTCCTCCTTCACCTGCCCGGGACAGTGCTTCTCCTTGGCCTCCCACCAGCCGAGCAGCTCCGCGGCGCCGGGGGTCGTCTTCTCGCCCTCGGTACGCGGCAGGAGCTGGCCGTTGGGGCTGCCGGTGACGAGGAGCGTCACCGTGACCGGCTTCGCGGCCGGCGGTGTCGCGGGAGCCTGCTGCGACGGCTGGGCCGTCTCGGCGGGCTTGTTCTCCTGGGTGGAATTCTTCTCGCAGCCGGTGAGCGCGCCGAGGAGGGCGAACGCCACCACACCGGAAGCACGGCGCCACGGGCTCATCCCACCCGACACCGGCTTGGAAACAGACTCTCGATGCATGAGGGCACCTGGATTGTTGGCGATACGTCCGCGCGAATAGCACACCTACCCCCGGGGGTCGTCAAAAAGGGGTGGGGTGGGCACTCCGGTACCACCCCATGCTAGCGTCCGCCGCGTGCTGAGCCGTCAGAAGGACCTCCCGCCTCCTGGTTCCAAACCGGTCTCCACTCCCGAGCAGCCGGTCTGGCGGGCATGGGAGGACGTGCGTCGAGGCGCCGGACACTTTCAGCCCGGGAAGATTTCAACCCCAACGAACCGTCTGGGCCAGTTCGTCCATGGCCTCTGCCTGCCGTTCCACCTGGTGCGGGTCCTCCTGGCCGACGGGCAGGTCCGGTGGCGGTACCTGAAGGTGTGTACCACCCAGGCGGCCGCCGCCCTGGCGCTGGCGGTGTCGTGCTCGGGCTCCTCGGGTGAGAAGGCCCTGGAGTCCGTCAGGCCCGACGCGTGGGACAGGCAGCTCGTGTACTGGGCGGCGATCTACTCCTCGCTGCAGATCGCCCAGTGGATCGTCATCGCCCTCTCGCGCGACTACCACTCGGAGCTCACCCGCGAGCTGAGCCTCAGGGTGGGTCAGGTGCCGGAGGACGAGCCGCTCGTCCCGCGCGTCTGGATCAACACCCGGTGGTTTGGCAAGAAGCTCAGGCTCCGGTGGCAGGCGTTGGTGGTGTTCTCCCTCGGGGTGCCGCTGCTCTGGGTCGTCAAGAAGATCATCCCAGGAGGGAACCTGCTCTTCCCGGCGCTGCTGTCCCTCTGGGGCGCCTGGTGGTTCGTGGTCTACACCGCCGGCAAGAGCGCCCGGGCCTGGGCCGAGGCGGCGCCGCCAGAGCCCTGGTTCCTGCGGGGCTGGAGGTGGCTGGTGTCGCGCATCCCCCTCCTGGGGTGGACACCGTTCAAGATGTACGACTCGCTGTGGACGACCCTCACCCGCCCCCTGTTCTCCCCGGCCGCCAGCGTGGAGCGGCAGCCCTGGATGCTCGCCGGGCTCGCGGTGGGGCGGGCCTTCTCGATGATTCCCCTGGTGCGGTGCTTCCTGCGGCCCGTCTTCCCCGTGGCCGCCACCCACCTGCTCGAGGCTAACCCGCCAGGGGCCGCTTCCGCTCTGGCTCCGGCTCGCCCGCCTGGCGCGTCTCGGCCGACTGGATGAAGGCGCGCATCTGCTGGCTCACCGCGCGGAAGAAGCCCGTCAGCAGCTCCGGACGGTCCGCCAGCAGGTCGAGGAAGTCGCGCCGGTCGATGACCAGCACCCGCGTGTCCTCCACCGCGATGATGTCGTTGGGGCGGGGCGCGCCATCCAGCAGGCTCAGGTCGCCGAACGTCTCCTTGGCCTTCATCCGCAGCACGTGCTCGCCGTTGCTGAGCGCGTCCACCGAGCCCTCGATGATGACGTAGAGCGCGTCACCCGGGTCTCCTTCACTGTAGACGCGCTCGCCCGCGCGGAAGCGGGCCTCGCGGGCGATGGCCGCCACCGCCGCCACGTCGTCCACGTCGCTCTGCGAGAAGACGTGCACCTCCTCGAGGAGGAACAGCTTCTGCACCGTCGCCTGGCTCATGTCTCCCTCTTCGGCGGGCGGCACGTCCATGCCGATCCGGCCCGCCACGTAGCGCGCGCACGCGCGCAGCATCACATCCTCGCTGCGGCACAGCCACGCGAGGTGCGCCTCCAACTGGCCCGTCGCGCCCGGGGGAAGATCCCGGTGGTGTGACTCCACCTGCTCCCGCACCAGGGCCCGGTCCTCTTCGTGGGTGAGCGTCTCCAGCAGCTCCAGCGCGTACGCCCGCCGCCGCGCGTCCTGTCCCGCCACGTGCTGGTGCACGCGCCGCATCACCTGGGGCGGGTGCAGCAGCCCCAGCAGGAAGAAGGACAGCTCCAGCGCCTGATCCAGCCGGTCTCCCACCACGCGCGTGAGCAGCGAGTGGTCCCCCAGCTCCGCGCGCAGGTCCCGGAAGGGCTCCGCCATGGCGCGGTACACGTCGCGGCGCCGCACGAGCGCCTCGCGCACGCGATCCTCGTCCACCGGGTGCTCGGGGTGCTCGTCGCGCAGGCGGGACAGCTCCGCGCCGATGCGGAAGTGCAGCCGGGCGTCGTCGCGCACGTTGGAGAAGAGCAGGGCGTGCAGCGCCGCCGGCGTCCCGATGCGCCGCAGCACGCGCGGCACCTGAAGCCGCATGGCCAGCGGCGCGGACAGATCGTTGAGCGTGGACTCCAGCAGCGGCGTCACCTCGTCGCCCAGGGCGGCCAGGGCCTCACGCGCCTCGCGCCGCTCCTCGCGCCAGGTGAGGTACGTCAGCAGCCGGGGCGCCAGCTTCACGTAGCCGCCCTCGCCCACGGAGCGTATCGCCACCCGCCGCACCGAGCTGTCCAGATCGCCCAGGAACGTCGTCAGCATGGGCGTGTAGCTCTGGTCTCCCAGCCGGCCGAAGAGCCGGGCCACCTCGCGGCGATCCGCCACCGGGGCCTGTGAGCCACGCGCCGCCAGCGCGCCCAGCGACACCAGCGCCGCCGCGCGCCACCGGGTGCTCAGCAGGGCGCCAATGGCCGCGCAGCGCAGCCCCACGTCCGGGCTCTGCAGCAGCGGCGGCAGCAGCACCTCGGCCCGCTCCGGCGCCAGCTTCGCCAGCGCCCAGACCGCGCTGTCCCGGGCACGGCGGGGGCCCTGGGTGACCAGCTCCTCCAGCAGCGGCGTCGTCTCCGTGGCCTCCAGCTCCAGCGCCAGGGTGACGGCGCGCTCCTGCACCCGCTCGTTCGTGTGGCGCAGCAGCACGGGCAGGTGCGGCCTCAGCGGCAGCCCCTCCTGCACCATGAGCTCCATCGCGTGCAGCACGCGCTCCGGGGCGCTCGCGCCCAGCGCCTCCACCAGCAGCCGGCGATCCTCCCGGCCCAGCACCTCCTCGTCCTGGGCGCCCACCTGCTCACCCAGCGCCTCCACGTAGGCCGGCCGCAGGCGCAGCAGCAGCACGCCGAGCAGGCCGCACAGGCCCACCACCGCCAGCGCCATGGTGTGGCCGTCGGCCGAGCGGCCCGCGCCGATGAGCAGCACGCCCGCGAGCACCGTGCCGCCCTTGCGCAGCAGCCCGTCCACCGCGCCGCGCAGCGCCTCGCGCTCGGTGTCCGGCACCGCCGCGTACAGCAGCTGCACGCCCACCGGCAGCAGCGAGTAGTTCACCGCGTTCTCCAGCAGCCGCAGCAGGTGGACCGGCCACAGCTCCTTCGTCACCAGCGAGGCCACCGCCAGCGGCGCCATGACTCCCGGCAGCAGCGCCAGGTAGCGCATCAGCCCCAGCCGCTTGAGCAGCCGCTCAGCCAGCAGGAGCTGGAAGATGACGCACACCAAGCCGATCCACAGCTGCAGCGAGCCGAAGAGCGCCGCCAGTCCGTCCTCGCTGAGGGTGCGCGCCACGCGCAGGCGGAAGAGGTAGTCCACGAAGGAGGACAGCAGCGCGAAGCCCACCCCGAGCGCCGCCAGCACGCGGGCATAGCTGCTGGTGGCCAGGTACTCCCAGGCGGCGGCGGACGGGGCGAGGTGGCGGCCGCGAGGCTGGGGGGCCTCGCTCTGGTGGTAGTGGATGGCCACCGCCGCGGCGCAGAGCGACAGCGCCCCGCCCGCCACGACGACGGCGGTGCCGAGCCGCTCGGCCAGTCCCTGCACCAGCAGTCCACCCAGCATGCCTCCCGCCATGCCGATGCCGTTGAGCACGGTGAAGGCCCGCCGCGCCTCGCGCGCGTCGAAGGCCGACGCCATCCGCCCCCAGAAGCGCAGGGAGATGAACGTCGTGAAGGCGTCCACGAAGAGGTACAGCACCAGCGCCGGAACCCTCTGGCCCACGGACACGCCCGCGGCCAGCACCAGCACCGTCAGCGCTCCCGCCCCGGTGAGGAGGCTGAGGGACTCACTGCGCGCGTGCGGCTCCCTGCGCGGGAGCACCGTCAGCGCCGCCACGAGCAACGCGCCCACCAGGTACAGGTAGGGCATCGTGTGCGACTCGAAGCGTGACAGGACGAGCGCGTTCGCAGCCGTCTTCAGCTGCGTCACGCTGGCGATGAGAGCGAACTGGAACGTCGCCGCGGGCCAAAGTCGATGGCCCCAGGACTGTGAGTCTCGGACAGCCACGGGCCGCCCAGTTTAACTGTCCAAAACCGGAATTTCCAGAACGAAGCATACGCCCGGAGTCCTGGTGAGCGGGCGGGCGGGCTTGACATGGAGCCGGGGTCAGTCATTCGCCGCACCGCCGAGAATCCACGAACGGATGCGCACGAGCTCGCCCGGGTGGGTGTCGAAATGGTCCGGATCGTCGCGAGGCATACGACTGCCGCAGCGTGTCCCGGAGCGCTTCACTGGCAGTGGGCCCTCGACTGAGCCGCGTGAGGACACGCGTTCGCACGGAGAATCGCATGGGCCACCCCCTCCGGAGCACGCCGCCCTCCGGCCCTGGCCCGGGGACGCCGGACCCCGAGACACCCGGTCCAGATGTCTCGGCGCAACGAATGGAAGCCAGTCAGTGATTGCCACCATGCACGAGGCGAACTCCCGGTTGCCTGTCGCCCCGGGGTCGGGTTTGAGTACGAGACGAGTTGGTCCTACTCTGGGGGCACCATGATCACCGCTGTAATCCTTGCCCTGCTTTGTTCGACTCCCGACGCCCCTGGCGCGAAGCTGTCGCCCGATGCGCTCGCCGCACCTCCCAGGGCGGACGAGTCGCCAACGGCCTGGGCCTGCACGGTGGAGACCCTGCGGGCGGGCCGTGAATGTGTCTTCGAATCCGAGGTGACGGCCTCGGACTCCACCAATTCGCAAGCGCAGGCGGCCAGCAACGTCCGCACGCTCAAGGACATCGGCCCCATGCTGTGCGCGCAGGCCGCGAAGCCGCCCTCGGGTAGCGCGACGGACAAGAACCTCGTGGCGCAGTGCGAGCGCAAGTACGCCGACACCGCGGAGGACTTCTGTGGCCTGGATGGGAAGCTGCCCATCATCGACGCGAAGGGCCGCTTCGCGCCGGCCGCGAGGCACTGCTACCACCAACTGTCCGAGCTGCTGCAGGACGTCACCATGAGGGCGACGGTGGCCTCCCTGTCCCACGTGTCCCAGCAGCCGGAGAAGGCCGCGGGGTCGCCGTGAGGGCGGCCGGCGGGATGGAACGAGGAACCATGTCTACCTTCCAGAAGCTCTCGAAGGTGGCCGCGCGCTCGAGCGCGGCCCTGCTGTGCACGCTGGCCGTGGTGGGGTGTGGCTCGACGAGGCACACGCACACGGTGGAGGAGACAGCGGTGCCCGAGTCGTTCGCGGCGCAGGGGCGGCAAGCGCCCGCGTCCCGGACGGAGCCCGCGCCGCTGGTGGCGCCCAAGGCGTTTGCGACGCGCTTCACGACTCCGTCGCAGTGCGAGGCGGCGGCGCGCAGGCTGCTGCCCACCTCGCGCGACGATGCGTGGACGGCGCTGAAGTCCTGCGTGGAGGGCACGCACTTCACGCTGCTGGGCGCGGTGCTGGGCAACGCGTGGTCCGAGGAGCTGCGGACCCGTCCGGATGCGGCGCAGCTGCTGGCCCAGGTGGTGGCGCAGCGCGGAGGCAGCGTGGAGGGAGACCTGCGGCTGCTGCACGCGCGCAAGGTGCCCATCTTCGGGCTGACGGCCGCCATCGCGCAGCCCGAGGTGTACAAGGGCCGCTACCTGCTGCTGCGCGCCCAGGTGGCGGACGTGCGCAGCGAGGGGGACAAGCCCACGGTGTGGCTCGTGGAGCAGGGGCTGACGTCGATGGCCAGTGAGCAGCCGGTGGGCTACTCGACCCGGAAGGACTCGGTGTCGGTCCGCTCCGGCTCGGTCGGTGGCGACGCGGGGATGCTGGGCCGCGCCAACCTGGGCGGGCAGCTCGCCACCAGCGAGCGGCAGCAGAGCTCGACCACGGTGCAGCGCTTCGACAACGTCGCCGACGAGACGGGCCGCGAGGCGCTCGGCCGCCTGGCGCAGGCGGATCCCTTCTTCGCGCCGGGCAAGGACTTCGTGGTGCTCGCGCGCTTCGACGGGATGCGGATCACCTCGGGCGGCAACGAGGACGACGAGGCGGCCCCCAAGCTACCGGTGCTCACCATCGTCAGCTACTACGCCCCGCACCCGCTCGTCGTGTACTGAGTCAGACGTCCTGAAGTGGAAAGCGCCCGGCCGACTCTTCCCGGTTTCGAACGGAGGATGGCGGGACCCGTTCACGGTTTGATGCCGGATTGCTCTCGGGTCGGATACGAGTCGGCCCCCTGTGCTGCAATCCTCGGCGTCTGCTGGACAGGGGAACCGCCTTGCCCGTGCGCTTCGCTTCTCGATTGATGCTCGTGCTCGCCCTGGTGGGCGTGGTGCCCGTGTTGCTACTCGGAGGGCTCTCCTTCCGCGCCAACCGCGATGAATTGCACCACCTGGTGGGTGGTCTCCAGACGCAAGCCGCCACGGATCTGGCCCGCTCCTGTCAGAAGCTCGTCCTCCTGGGCGTGGACAACCTCCGCCTCGCCGCCGAGTACCTTCCCCTCGAGCGGCTCGGGCCCAAGGACGCTTCCGCCGTGCTGAGCATCCCCCTGCGTCAGCTCGGGATGCTCAACCTGCTCGTGCTGGTGGACGATCAGGGCCGCGCCATCGCTCCCGCCGTCTTCAGCTCCGAGGAGGGCGGTGGCCGCCAGCGCGTCACCGATGACTCGCTGGCCCTCTTCTCGCGCCAGGCGCCCGTGCAGGCCGCCCTGTCCACCGGCGCCGCCATCGGCCCTCCCTACCGCACCCCCGAGGCCTCCGGTGGCCGCGTGGCGCTCGCGGTGCGCGCGGGCGAGAAGGCCTCCCGTCTCCTCCTGGCCGAGCTGTCGCTCGCGGAGCTGGGCAGCCGCGTGGAGGAGCTGGCCCGGGAAGGGGGACGGGCCTTCATCGTGGACCACCAGGGCCTGCCCGTGGCCTCCACCTCCGAGCACCCCGGCCTCAGTGAGGAGGAGCGCGGGTTGGTGGCCGAGGGGCTCTCCCGGGGCGCGTCCGTGGTGCGCACCGTGCGCGGCGTGGATGGTGTCGAGTACCTCGCCGCCTTCGCTCCCGTGCCGGACCTCGGCTGGGGCGCGGTGGTGGGGCGCAAGGCCAGCGAGGCCTTCGCTCCCGCCGAGTACGTCCGGCGCTCCACCTTCTTCTGGGCCCTGGTGGCGTTGGCCATCACCGGGGTGCTCGGGCTCGTGCTCTCCCGGGGCGTGAGCCAGCCCGTCGCCCGGCTCTCCGAGGGCGTGGCCGCGCTCGCCGCCGGCCGGTACGAGCAGCGTGTCTCCGAGGAAGGCCGTGACGAGCTCGGTCTGCTCGCCCGTTCCTTCAACCACATGGCCGGCGAGCTGCAACGGCGCGACGCCGAGCTGCGGCGGTGGAGCGAGGAGCTGCAGCGGCGCGTGGACGAGCGCACCCGGGAGCTTCGCGAGGCGCAGGATCAGATCACCCGCACCCGGAGGCTCGCGGCGCTCGGCTCGCTCAGTGCTGGCATCGCCCACGAGCTCAACAACCCGCTCACCGGCATTCTCGGTCTGCTGTCGCTGTCGTGCGAGGAGATTCCCGCCCAGTCGAACGTGGGCCAGAGCCTGAGGATGGCGCTCGAACAGGCCCGCCGCATGGCGAACATCATCCGGGAGCTGCGCCAGATGACGGAGCAGGAGCGCGCGGGTACGGGCCGTCCGTTGGATCCGGTCCAGCCGCTGCGTGCCGCGCTTCACGAGGTGCGAGAGGATCTCCAGTCGCGTGGTGTGTCGCTGAATTGCGACATCGCCGCGGGAGTGCCGCGGGTGCTGGGACATGCGGATCAGCTCCAGAAGGTGGTGACCAACCTGCTGCGCAATGCCCTCACCGCCATGCCGGCGGGAGGCGCCTTGTCGGTGGGGCTCGCGACGGTGGAGGGGGATGCGGTGTGCCTGTCGGTGAAGGACACCGGCAAGGGCATCCCCGAGTCGTTGCGCGAGCGCATCTTCGACCCGTTCTTCACCACCAAGGACGAGCCGGGGCGCGTGGGGCTGGGGCTGTCGGTGGCCCACCGCATCATCGAGGCCCACCATGGCCGCATCCGGCTGGAGAGCGCCGAAGGGCAGGGAACCACCGTCACCGTCATCCTTCCCGCGGCCAGCGCGGAGGCGCACCTCGCGTGAGTCACTCGGGAGAGGAGCACCTCGGTGGAGGGCGTGGGATGCGAGAGCTGGGAGGGAGACGGGTCGTGAGCCCGTCACGTGATTCGCTCGGCCGGGCCCTGGTGTTGGGGCTGAGCCTGGTGGCGCTCCTCGCCCTGGGGGCATGGTTCGTCTTCGAGCGCTTCGGCGCGGCTCCTCCCCGGCCCGTGCCGGGCGCCGCCATGGCTAAGCCCCCGGATTCCCGGCCCGCCCCGGTCGTGGTCCCGGACGTGCGCGCCAAGGTCGCAGGCGTGGTGGGCGTGGTGGAGAGGACCCTCGGCGAGAAGTGGGTGGAACTGCGCGTGGGAGACGCGCTCGAGCCCGATGACTCCGTGCGCACCGGCCCCGGGGCCCGGGCGGATCTGCGGATGGGAGACGAGGCCTCGCTGCTGACCCTCCAGGAGCGCTCCGAGGTGCGCATGGGCGAGATGTCCCGCACCAGCCATGCCCTCCAGTTGCAGCGGGGTCGGATCGACGTGGACTACCACGGCCAGGAGAACCGGGTGCTGCGCGTGCAGGCGGAGAACGGCACGGTGGCCGAGGCGCGGGAAGCACGCTTCACCATGCTCCGCCGGGGGACGGTGGTGACGGTTACCACCCGGGGAGGCCTGGTGAACCTGTCGTCCGAGGGGAGCACCGTCGCGGTTGGCGCCGGGCAGCGGTCGGTGGTGATCAACGGCGCGAAGCCGCTCTCCCCGGAGCCCATCCCTCTGGAGGTGCTGCTGAAGGTCGCGGCGAAGGCTTCCGCCAGTGAGACCCTGTGCCTGTCCCTCCTGGGGAAGGTGCCCGTGGGGACGGAGGTGCTGGTGGAGGGCGAGCCCGCGGAGGTCTCCGGCGACGGCTCCTTCCGGGCGGACGTGCCGCGCCGCGAGGGCCGTTCCCAGGTGAGGATCCTGGCGAGGGATCCCGGCGGAGCGAGCCGCGAGACGCTGCTCTCCTGCCGAGCCCCCGCGCGCGCCGGACCTCCACGCCCGGAGTCAGTGAAGTTCCGTTGGGGAAAGGTGCCCTGACGTCATGTATTCCTATCGGGTGCCGCTCCTGCTGCTGCTCATGGGGTGGTGTGCCGGCGTGTGGCCGTCCCCCGCGGCCGGAGCCAATGCCGTCCGGAGGACCACGGGAGGAGCCATCCGCATCCTGTGTGCTCCGGGACATCTGCTGCTCGGCACGGATCGCGAGGCGGAGGTGCGCATCGAGGTGGAGCCGTCCGCCACCGGCCTGGAGCTGTTCGCCAGCGCTGGCGAGGTGGGGACCTTGACGCGGGTGGGGCCGGGCGTCTTCCGAGCCACCTACGTGCCCCCTCCGAGCAGCCTCCCCGAGGAGGTCGTCCTCGCGGCGACGGCCCGGGCACCCGGCGGCTCCACGCTCGAGGGGTGGTTGCTGTTTCCGCTCTGGGGCCAGGGCCAGGCCGAGGTGCGCACGCGGGCCCGTGCGCCGGTGACGCTCCGGGTGGGGGAGCAGACGTTCGGGCCGATCCTGGCGGACGCGTCGGGGCTGGCACGCATCCCCGTGGCCGTGCCGCCCGGGGTGGGCGAGGCCTTCTTCGGGAACAGGCGGATCGATCTCGGCTTGCCGCCCCAGTCGCACCTCCATGCCGTCGCGAACCGCCGGGAGGTGCTGGCCGACCGGGAGGAGACGGTGAGCATCCGCCTCTATGACGTGAGGCCGGCGGGTGGCCCGGTGCGTCCGGGGGCGTTCTCCTTCTCTGTCTCTCGTGGCACCGTGAGCGCGCCGGTCGAGCTGGAGCCGGGCGTGTCCGTCGTGCGGTGGACCGTGCCGCCGGGGCGGGTGGGGGCGCTGGAGTGGAAGGGCTCGGTTTCCAGGAACCCGAGGAGGTCCGTGCGCGTGCGCGTGCCGGCGGTGCCCGGACCGGCCTGGCGTTTCGAGATGAGGCTGGACCGGGAGCAGCTCGTGGCCTCGGAGGAGGCCCGGGTGGCGGTGGAGGTCTCCGCCCGTGACGCCGCCGGCAACCCGGCGCGGGCCGGGCTGCGGCTCGAGTCGGAGGCGGGGGGCGCGGTGGTACTCACCGAGCGCCAGCCGGGAGAGTACGCGGGAGTGCTCGGCATCGCGCCCGGGTTCGGTGCGCGGGAGCGGCTGGAGTTGCGGCTGCTCGCGGACGGCGGCTCCACGCCGGTGCTGAGCCGGAGCGTGTCGCTGCGGGCCGCCGCGCCCGCGCGGGTGACGGTGGAGCCATGGAAGGAGTTCCTCGTCGCGGATGGCGAGTCGATGGCGGCCTGGCACATCACCGTGGAGGATCGCTTCGGCAATCCGGTGCGCGAGCCGCGGCCCGAGACCTCCCTGTCGGGTGGACAGGCGGGCACGCTGGAGCCGCGGGGGCCGGGCACGTACGAGCTGCGGTACGTGCCGCCCGCGGTATACGAGGATGGCCAGGCCGAGCTGGAGGTGCGGGTGGGCGAGGTGCATGGCCGGGGAACGCTCCCGCTGCTGCGCCGCCGCCCCATCCTGCTGGTGGCGCCGCACGCGGGCGGGGTGACGAACTTCGCGGACGTGCTCGCGCCCTCCGCGGGGCTCCGGGTGGAGGTGTGGCCGGTGCTCCGGTGGCCGGTGCTGGGGCTGATGCTCGACACGGGCTATCGGTGGTTCTCACGAACGGGTGGGGAGCGGGTGCCCGGCTTCCTCGGGCGCAACGAGCTGTTCGATGTCACCGTGGCGGTGGGCCTGCGTACCCTGGGCACGAATGGGCTCCAGGGCTGGGTGGCGGGGGGCCCGTCGGTGGTCCGGGTGCACAGCCGTGCGTCGACGGGAGCCGGACCCGTGTTGGAGGAGGGCACGTGGGTGTTCGGGGCACAGGCGATGGTGGGGGCTGGAATCCCGCTCGGCCGGGGACAACCCTTCCTCGAGGCGCGTTTCTGCTGGTTCGACGATCCGTCCCTGCATGTGCTGCGCGGCGCGCTGCGGGGCGGCTCCTTGCACCTGGGGTATCGCCTTGCGCTCTTCTGACCGTGGCTTCCCCCGGGTCCTCGTGCTCCTCGCCCTCTGGGTGCTCGGGGCCTCGTGTACGAGCGAGCCGGCTTCCAGGTACGACCCGCGTCCCCTGCGCATGGTGCCGGTCTGGGGACTGAACACCTCGGCCGTGCCCGTGGTCATCGAAGGCGAGAACTTCCTGTCGCTCGTCACCCAGCACATCGGTGGCCGGGAGCCGGTGTCGGAGGATGCGCGCTTCGAGGCCTTCCTCGACGAGGTGGCCCTCGAGGACGTCACCCTGGAGGAAGCCAACACGCTGCGGGCGCGGGTGCCCGGGGGCCTCGCGCCCGGCTGGTACACGCTCTCGGTGAAGGGCCCCCTGGGCCGGCGAGTGGAGTTGCCGCGCGCATACCTGTCCTCGGCGCGGCCGCTGGCATTGCTCCGGGCCTGGGCCACGTTGGATCAGGACAGCGTGTGGGTGAAACAGAGGGCGCGGCTGACGCTGACGGTGGAGAACGTGGGGGGCACGGCCGTGCACGCCCTCACCCCGGTGCTGAACATGGCGGGCGACGGGAGGGTGGAAGTCCTCTCCGCGCCCGAGCCCGCCAACGTCGACCCGGGCACGAGCGCGTCCTTCGTCTGGGAGCTCGACGCCGCCTCGTCCGGGCTCCTGCGCTTCACGGTGGAGGCCCGGGGCCGCGAGGAGATGACCGGGATGGAGCTGCCGGTGCTCCCCGAGGAGGCGGGGCCGTTCCTGATACGAGATCGTCCGGAGCTCACCGCCGTGCTCACGTCTTCGGCGCCGGTGGTCCCCGAGGGGCAGCAGTTCGAGCTCCAGTTGGAGGTGAGGAACTCGGGAGACACCTCGGTGCTCGATGTGAGGGTCGGCGGGTGGGTGTCCGGGTGCGATGGGAAGGTGGTGCTCGTGTCCGGGCCGGTGCCGATATCCTTGGACATTCCCGGGAAGGAGAGCCGGTTCTTCCGCGCGGGTTTCCTTGGAAGGACGGAGGGCTCGTGTGTCTTCCGTGCGTGGGCCCGTGGCCGTGAGGAGACGGAAGGAACCCAAGTGCAGGCTCCGGCGGTCGAAACCACGGTAATGATCGGCTCTACGTGGTGAACAACGGAGGCTGCATCCGCTCGACGACGCCGACCCCCAGGCCCTACGGCTCGGCGCCCGCGGACTGGAGCCCCTGCACCCCCTCGAGCACGGACTGGAGCTCGCGCACCAGCAGGACGACGACGAAGACCGCGAACCTCGAGCCCTCGGACAAGGCCGTGCCCCAGCTCGCCGTGTTCCAGGGGCGGCTCTACTTCGCGCGCAACACCACGGTGGGGCCCCAGCTCTTCGCGTGCGATCCGGCGGGGACGGGCTCCTCGAAGGACTGCGATCCGGGGGACTGGTCGCTCGTGGCCGCCAACTCCACGGGGGATCCGCTGCTCACCCAGTTCGACAACCCGGCGAACACCGCCCTCTCGCTCCTGGTGGCCACCTCGCGCTCGCTCTTCGTGGGCTTCGACAACGGCACGCAGGGCGCGGTGGTGTTGCGCACGTCCCAGGCACGGCCGGCCCAACGCTCCGAGTTCACGGGGATGGAGGGGTGCTCCGCGGCGCAACATCCCACCGGATGCGCGGGCCTGGAGGGCTCCGGACTGGGCGTGGGCGCCACGCGCCTCTTCGACGGCGTGGCGTTCGGCCCCGCCGGTGACGAGGCCGCCTGCTTCACGGCGGGAACCGGCACCGGGCCGGTGCGGCTCTTCCGGCTGCGGGACTGAGCTGGCTCAGGACGCCACGGCGGTGCTCGCCCGCTCCGAGGGCAGCGCGACGCGGGCGGCCCTCACGTGCGGAGGCAGACCGAGGCGGAACGTGGTGCCCTTGCCCTCGCGGCTCTCCACGGTGATGGAGCCGTCGAACGACTCGACGATGGACTTGCAGATGAAGAGGCCCAGCCCCGTGCCCTCGCCCGAGCGCTTGGTGGTGAAGAAGGGCTCGAAGAGGTGCGGCATGTGCTCGGCGGCGATGCCCGTTCCGGTGTCCGTCACCTCGGCGCACGCCTCGCCATTGGGGCCCGTCCACAGCCGGACGCGGATCTCATGGTTGCTCCCGTCCTCGGGAATGGCCTGGGCGGCGTTGACCACCAGGTTGAGGAAGACCTGCGCCAGACGGGCCTCGTTGCCCTTGACCAGCGGGACGTCCTGGTAGTCGCGCACCACGCGGGCCCGGTAGCGGATGTGCACCAGGGCCATCTTCAGCGCCGCCTCGAGCACCTCGCGCAGGTCCACCAGCACGCTCTCGTCGTCCTCGCGCCGGGCGAAGGCCTTCACGTCGCGGGCGATGTGGCGCACGCGCTCGGCGCCCTCGCGGATGTCGCGCAGGGTGGACTGCACCGCCGTCAGGCGATCGGCCAGCGAGCTCAGCTCCGGTCCCGTCCCCTGGCGGCCCTGACGCTTCAGCCCCTCGCGCAGGGAGGGCAGCTCCTCGTCGAGCCAGTCCAGGTTGGAGAGGATGTAGGCCAGGGGCGTGTTCACCTCGTGCACCACGCCAGCGGCCAGCAGGCCCAGCGAGGCCAGGCGATCGGCCTGCACCAGCATGGCCTGCATGCGCTCGTGCTCCTGCCGCATCCGCCACTGGTCCAGCGCCAGCTTGAGGCGGTGCTCCAGCGCGTCCACCTCGAAGGGCTTGAGCAGGTAGTCGAAGGCGCCCAGCCGCAGGGCCTCGATGGCGCTGTCCACGTTGCCGTAGGCGGTGACGATGAGGGCGTTGCACCCGGGCTGCACGGAGCGCAGCCACTTGAGGAATTCCAGGCCGTTCTCGCCCGGCAGGTTCTTGTCGATCAGCGCGCACGCGAAGGAGTGCTTCGCGGCGAGCTGGCGCGCCGTGGCGGCGTCATGCGCCAGGACGGGGACGGCACCCACGCGCTGGACGATGAACGCCAGGATGGTGCGCAGGGAGGGCTCGTCATCCACTATCAGGACGGACTCCGGAGCGGGGCTGGCACTCGTTCTCATCCGCGGTGACCTCTGCGTGAGTGGCCCTCTGTAGGTGCTCTTCCTTCAGGTGAGGTGCGATCGCACCCCGCTCGCTGAGCACCTTCTCAGAGGGTGGGGGAAACTGCGGTCGACTCGTCGGGGACGCAAGGGAGCAGGCTCAATCCCACCTTCACCGCAGGCCCCGGAATGCCGGAAGACGTTGGCTGGTGGACGCGGGATGACCCCGGAAGGTGGGGCCTACAACGAGAAGCCCACGAGGTGCAGGTCCCCGAGCCCGTCATCGAAGCGCCGGGCGTACTGGTAGAAGAGGGAGAGGCCGGCGGACTGTCCGAAAGTGGTGTGGAGGAAGACGGCGCCACCGGCGGCGCGGTGGTTGGCCCGCAGGTCCGTGCGGGCCCAGCTCCCGAAGGCCTCCAGCTCCACCTGTCTGATGAAGAAGGAGGGCCCCAGCCAGAAGAAGGTGGACCAGCCGTAGTCGACGATCAGCCGGTAGCGGTAGCGCGCGTTGGCGATGACGACGCTGCGGGCGCTGAGGGCGAAGTCCTCGTAGCCGCGCAGGTACTCGGAGAAGGAGGTCCCCGGCTGGAAGCGGAGCGGCACGCTGCGCGAGTCCTCCGGGCCCTGGCGCAGTTGGAAGAGGGGATTGCCGAGCTGGAGGCCGCCCACCTGGAGGAGTCCCTCGGGGGCGCTCGGGAGGTAGCGGCCGATGGCGGTGAGCTGGAGGTTGTCGCGCTTCAACAGGGGCAGCCCCGGGACGAAGAGGTCCACCGCGGCGCGCACGTCGCCGAAGGGGGCGCTGGCCTCGTCGAAGGAGACGGGGTACAGGCCGCCAGCCAGCGAGATGCCCAGACCCCGCTGCGTGCCCCCATAGGAGGTGCCCTCGCCAGCGAAGTACGAGACGGAGGCCTCGGGTCCGAGGAGCGAGGTGCGCACCGCGGACCGCCTGGAGGTGGCGTACCAGTCCCGGCGCAGGGCCAGCACACCGAAGGAGACGGGGGTGGTCCAGAACTCGCGGGACATGAAGACGGAGGCCTGCAGATCCCTCCGCCCCTCCACCACGGTGCGCGCCACGTTGAGCTGCACGTACCAGGGAGCGGGCAGGGCGTTGGCGTAGCTGAAGGAGACGCTGGGGTCGCGCAGCTTCGAGTCGATCTGCACGAGCAGGGCGTACTGGTGGAAGCCCAGCCGATCCTGTCCCGCCAGGGCCACGCCGCCGTAGCCGACGACGTTGGTGTTCCCGTCATCGTCCTGCTCGGGCAGCGCGTAGGCGAACGGGGCATGCAGCTCCGGGTAGAAGAAGTGCTCCAGGGGCGAGTACGGCTCGTCGGAGAGGATGTTCAGCTCGTGCCCGAGGAAGGGTGCCAGCGCCGCCGGGAGGGACTCGGGGGGAGCGGGGGCCGGGGAGGGCGCCTGGGCGAGGGCCTCGGAGGAGGAGGCCACCGGGGAGATGGGGGCGCGATCCAGTGAGAAGTCGAAGGCGTCGCGGTTGAGGAAGACGACGTCCGAGTTCCCGAGTGGGGCCACGTCCATGACCAGGTGCGGGGCGTCGGTGATGCGGGTGGGCTCGCCGCCGGAGAGGTCGAGGACGTGGGCCTGCCAGCGGCCCTCGTGCTCGCGGACGAAGACGACGCGGTTGGGGTCCAGCCAGCGGGGGGCGTAGTTGACGTGAGTGTCGTCGGTGAGGGCGCGGACGGTGCCATCGGGCTCGAGCAGCGCGAGGTTCCACCCGTTGTCCGTCATGCGGGGGAAGACGATGCGCCCGTCCGGGGAGACCGAGGCGGGGCCGAGTGACTGACGCCCCTCGAAGCGGGTGAGCGGCGTGCGCGCGTTGGTGGAGAGATCCAACCGGTAGAGGTTGGCGGTGTCCTGCACGACCTGGACATAGACGTAGGCCTTGCCATCCGGGGTGACGCTTCCGCCCATGCCCTCGATGTCCTCCCAGGTCTTCACCACGTCGCCGGTGCGGGCGTCCACCTGCCACACGCGCGCGAGGTAGTTGCCCACGCGGTCGAGATCCGAGGCGAGGAGGAAGAGGGAGCTGCCGTCGGCGGTGAAGGACAGGCCGCTCATGACGGTGGGGCTGGTGGCGATCCACCGGCGGCCGGGGAGGAACTGGGTGATGTAGCGGCTGACGCGCACGGAGCCATCGCGCTCGCGGATGACGAGGCGAACGGCCTGCTCGCGCGCCACCTCGAGGGTGGCGATGGCGCCGTCGGAGGGCGAGGCCGCGAGCCGGGTGAAGTAGCCCACCTCCGGGGCGAGCACCTGCTGGGTGGAGGGGCGCTCACGGCGCTGCTGGTTCCGGGCGAGCGACTGGGAGAACTCCTCGAAGAGCGAGCCGATGGTGCGGCCGTAGACGCCCTTGAAGCGCAGCGTCACGCCCAGGGGGGAGAAGACGGACTCACCCTGGGACTCCACCAGTTGCCACAGCTTGTCCTCGCCGTACGTGGCCGCGAGCCAGGCGACGAACTCGCTGCCCATGAGGTAGTTGCCGCCGAAGGGGTCCATCTGGCGGTGCTCGGGGGAGAGGAAGCCGGGGTGGAAGTCGCCGCCGCGCGCCTGGGAGGCGGCCTCGAAGAAGCCCTGCCACACGGGGCTGTGCGGACGACCCCAGGAGCGGCCCAGACGTCCCTCGTAGAAGGTGGCGAGGCCCTCGAGGAACCAGGATTCGGTGAAGGTGTTGGGCTGGAAGAGGCCGCCGGTGAGGGTGTTGACGAGCCACCACAGACCATCCGTCTGCTGCATCTGCACGTAGTGGACGGACTCGTGGCAGCCGACCTCGCCGAGCTCGGCGGGGCCGAAGCCCAGCAGGTTGAAGAGCTCCAGCGACATGTGCGAGGGGAGCACCATCTGCTGGGGGACGCTGGAGTAGTCCGGCATCACGTACGCGTTGTTGAAGTCGGCGCTCGTCAGGTAGACGAGCACCCGGTCGCGCTTGCGGGGGCTTTGGGTGAGGGTGCGGAGACGCTCGACGCAGTCCTCCACGCGTGCCGCGATGCGCAAGGCGGCCGGCCGCAGGTCGGCCGGGTAGTAGAGCACGAGGGAGCTCGTGGTGAGCTTGCGCATGTCCTCCCGGACGAAGCTCGTCTGGACGTTCTGGGGGAAGCGGGGTGTGACGAATGCACACCCGGACAGGGTGAGAATGAACAGGAGGAGGGTGGGTAGGCGGCGCGGCATGCGCCCCCATCCTAGGTGCGGTCACAAATCGTGGCGATGAACTTGGTTTTCGGGGTAAGGGGGTCGACCGTTCAAGTCACGGTCTCGTACCCGGAACAGGAACCCGAAATGGCTCATCCCGCCCCTCCGCATGTCCAATCCGCCCAGGCGCAGGTCGCCGCCGCCCTCCAGCAGGTCGAGGGCAAGCCGGTGGATCTCCTCAAGGTCCCCTGGTCGGAGGTGGAGGCGTCCGCCATCAAGCTGCTCGGCGGAGCCTTCCAGGTGAACAACCCGAACCACCAGGGGCTGGCCCTGGGCCTGGCCGGTGCCTTCGCCGAGCGCATGGCCACCGAGCACGGCGCCTTCTGGTTCCCGAACCGGGACTCCCCGGAGGGGGCGACGCTGGGCTTCCCGGACGCGATCATCATGCTGTCCCCGTTCGGGGCGGTGATGGACGCGCTGTCGCAGGGGAAGCTGGCGAAGCTGGAGGATCTGGCGGCGGACATCCGCAAGTCGCTGGCGCAGGTGAAGTTCGCGCCGGGGGCGACGCAGTCGCTGGGGGCGTCGGGGCCGAAGATGGGGCCCGCGGACTATCAGCGGCTGTTCGATCCGGGGTTCCTACAGTTCGTGGTGTTGGACTCGGCGAAGGCGAAGACGGCCTTCGAGACGAAGCCGGACGCGCTGGCGCGGGACATCCGTGACGCGCTGGGCCGGACGCAGCTGCCGCCGGAGGCGCGCCAGCAGTTCGAGGGGCAGATCGTGCAGTCGCTGCAGCGGTTGGATCCGAGCCATGCGTTGGCGGAGCAGATGGACCGGGCGCCGCGGATCGCGGAGCTGATGGGCCACATGTTCGCGACGGTGGGCGGGACGGGAGCGGCGCCGGAGGAGTTCTGGGGAGAGATCGTGCTGCCGCTGCTGTTCATCGGCTCGCCGCAGAACTTCCCGCCGGTGGACGAGGAGGAGATTGGAGCGTTCACGCAGGGGGCGCCGCCGCTGGCGCTGTTCGTGGACGTGGTGCCGCACACGGTGCAGGCGCCGGAGGAGGGGCTGCTGGGGACGTTCGAGCAGTCGGACCTGAGCCTGCTGCACCCTGGATTCGGGAAGGTGGGGGCGCTGAGGCTGATCAAGGTGAACTCGGATCGCATCAAGCCGCTGCTGGCGAACTTCGATCCGAACAAGACGGTGGACGCGGTGAGGCGGTTCACGAAGTACATGGAGGAGAAGTCGGGGAAGGGAGCGCCGCCGAACCCGCAGAACGAGGAGATGCTGAAGGCGGCGACGGTGCTGCTGACGGATCTGAAGAAGGCGGTGGAGACGAAGGGCGACGTGTGTTTGCGCCGGCTGACGGAGGCGGAGGCGGCGTCGGAGCAGGCGGTGGCGGTGGTGCGTCAGGCGCTGAACGGACCGCGAATCATCCTGAGCTGAGATCACCCTCTCCCTCTGGGAGAGGGCCGGGGTGAGGGTATGGGGTCCAACACCGAGGACCCCTGGAAGGGGCCAACCGGGAGAACCCGGCTGGCCTCTTTCGCGTTCTGGGACAAGCCACGGAGACGCTTTCTTGGAGGATGGGCCTTGCCGGCGCTACTCGATGCACTGCTTCGTTCCAGGCAATTCACGAGCCTTCATGCTCTTCCGCTGTTGCTCCTGCTTCTGTCGGGATGCGCCACGGTTGAAGGGGGCCTCGAACCGCGACACTTCCAGTTCGTCGACGTGGTTCCAAAGCGAGGCAAGGGCGCGGGAGGTTGGAGGGCCGCATGCGTTCACGTGGGTATCAGGAAAACGATCACGAACGAGCTGTTCTTTTGCAAGTTCGGTGTCGAGATGCCCATTGAAAATGACAAGCAGGGATTCATTCCTGTTGAGCGCGCCCAGAGCGTCGCCGCGAAGTGCGCCAACCTGGCGGCGAGCAACATCCTTCGCCTCACCACCAAGGAAACCCCGCTGGGGATTGCATGTGAGCTCTTCAAGACAGAGTATGATCTTGTTTTGAGCAATACCATTTCGGGCTCACACGCCACGAGAGTTTGTGACGTAAAAGCCAAACCTGTCGTGGTCACTCCTCCCTGATGCCATGGCTCCATCTTCTGAGCAGTTGCTTTCAGTTGCCCGGAATTACTGGCCCTCTAGCAACGAGCACTATCTCGAGGGTGAGGCAAGCCCCGAGATCGAGAGACTTCGAGAGCGATGGGAGCAAGAGCTGAAGAAGATCGACCGGTGGTGGTCGTTCCTGAAAGAGCTCGAGAGCGAGTTGCCCGAATTCACCATCGGAGACGCTACCGCGACGGTCAACGCCAGCTTCCGCTGTATCGCTTATTCAGGGAAGGATGTGCCAAAACGTTTCGCTGTCGTCGGTTGCGTCAGCATCCTTGCGCCCGTTTGCACCGTCTACGGTCTGGAATTCGAGGATTTTGAAGGAACGCGAACCGTCCATCGGATTTGGTTCGATCCACTTCCAGCCGAGATGCAATCTCCTGCGCGTGTCATCTCCAGAAAGCTCGAAACGACATTTGGAGTCAGCGCGCTTCCACGAGAGATTGCCGATATCCCCGTGCCGTTATTCGTGGAGTGGAAAGAGCCTCCAGATACGACGCTTTTTCATGCGCTCTTTTCCAGCAAACCGGAAAGAGTGCCTTGAGGGGACTCCTTTCGTGTTCCGGGAGAAGGATCGTTTCAGACAGGGAAGCGGCGTCCGGTCAGCTCGACCTTCGAGAGGGTCAGACGGAAGGGCTCGCCGTTCCGAGCGGCATCTCCGAGCGCGACGGAGTCCTCGACGAGGACACCGTCCAGACCCGAGTCCTCCGCGAGCTTGGAGGCGATATTGACGGGGTTGCCGGCGATCTCACGCTCACCGTTGGCGAGAGGGAAGAGGTAGACCTCGCCATGGGTCAGCCCGACATGCGCATTGAAACCAAGGGCTCGATTCTCCTCGATGAGGTCGCGCGAGAAGGCGACGGCTCCATGGCCCTCGGGGAAGAGGACGATGGCCAGGGTGCCGTTGGACTTCACGACGTCCGCCCCATGGGACGACGCGATGCGACGGATCGCGAGGTTGATGAGGGACATGTCGGTGAACGAGTCCAGCAGGAACGCGTGAGGCCTGTGGTCGACCTTCACGAACACCACGGTGCGGGTCTTCCGATACTCGGGAAACTCCTCCTTCCCGAGCTCCGCCAGGGACGCCGAGCGCAGCCGCTGGAAGAACGCGGCGTCGAAGGGCGTCGGGTAGTGGGGATTGTTGCCTTCAACGGCCTCCAGGGAGCCCGGGTAGTCCGCGAGCGACCACAGCGCGCCCTTCTTCTCGAGATCTCCGCGCACCCGGGCCGCGTCGCGCACCGGGCCCGAGAGGTGCTCGTGAATGGCCTTCGACAGGACGATCTCCCCTCCCGAGGTCTCGTCCTCGGCGATGGCCTCGATGAAGTCAGCCCCTTCGCCGAAGAGCCCGCCGCCGACCTTGAAGCACTCGCAGCTGTGGATGCCGATGCCGATCTGGACCTGAAGGGCCTTGACCCTGGCCTGCACCGCGAGCATCTGCGCGACGACCCGGGACGGCGCGATCGCCTCGGGGAAGAACATCTGCGAGTTGTCGGCCGCCCAGATGCCGATGGCCTCACCGCCGATCGCCGTGCCGTAGGAATGAATCACTTCCTTGGGCTCGGAGATGAGCTTCATCACCTGAGCCAGGGTGTAACGCTGGGTCAGCTGGGACAGGCCCGCCGAATCCGTGGAGACGATCGTGCCCCGTGTCCGGAAGGGGGCCAGGAGCTGGTCGTGCCGCGTGGAGGTCTTGTCCTGCCCGTTCCAGCCCAGAACGAGCTCGGCTGGGATGACCCCGGCGACGTCCTGCCGGAGGTCCGCCAGGGAGATGTTGTACGTGGTCATCGGTTACCCGAGCCCCCGGATTCGAGCAGCTTCTCGAGAGCGGCGCGGGCCTCGGGAGTGAGTCGATGCTCCACGAGCTGCAACCCGCGCCGTGACAGCGGCCGATAGACGTCGGACGCCTCGGGGGGAAGCGCCGCGAGGTGCGCCGCCACCACGCCTGAATCCCCTCGGGCAATCGGGCCGGTGTACCCCGCCGCCAGTCCACGCGCTTCCACCCCGCGCAACGCCGAGCGAGTCAGCGGAAGCAGCGCGGCGAGTGCATCCTCCTCGGAGATGCCCGCGACGCGGAACGCCTCCACCGCCGCGGAGAGCGCGGCCACCACGCCCCCCGCGCTCAGCACGGCCCCGGCGTGATAGGCGGCGCGGTGCTTCTCCGGCACCCGCAGGGCGCGAAGTCCCGTGTCCTTGGCCATCCGCTCCAGCACCTCGCGCAGCCAGCGGGAGCGGGTGCTGAGGGCCACCGAGTTCCCCGCCAGCGAGTCATGTGGATCCGACACCGCCACCAGCGGATGGAACGAACCCAGGACCCGTCCGCGCGGAGCGCCCAGGGCCTCCAACGAGAGCGCGCCCGCGCAGTGCACCAGGGCCGCTCCACGCGAGAGCCGGGGCTTCAACTCCTCGGCCACCGGGGGCACGGCCTTGTCCGGCACGCACAGCAGGCACACGCGGGCCTGGGCCACATCACTCTCGGAGGCCAGCTTCAGCCCCAGCTCCGAGGCGCGGCGCCGGCTGTCCTCGGAGCGCGCCAGCACGCGCACGGGCCAGCGCTTCGCGGCGAGCGCGAGGGCCAGTGCTCCTCCCAACCGGCCCATGCCCACCACCACCACCCGAGGGCGACTGGGGCGCACGGGGCTCACGGCTCAGCGGCTCTCGCGAAGGAACTGCAACTCCCCATCCTGCACTGCCACCCGGACCCGGTCGCCCGCCATGAACTCGCCCGCGAGGATCCGCTCGGCGAGGGGGGCCTCCACCAACCGCTGCACCACCTGTCGCATCGGCCGCGCACCCAGCTTCGGGTCGAACCCGCCCGCCTTCATCAGGTGGCTCACCACCTCCTGCTCGGCCACGTACTCGATGCCCTTCTCCGTGGCGAGCCGCCGGCTGCTCTCCGCCAGCAGCAGGTGGGCGATCCGCGCCACCTCCGTCTCGGATAGCGGCCGGAAGGGCAGGCGCTCGTCGATGCGGTTCCACAGCTCGGGGGGCAGCGCCTGGCGCGCGGCGGTGCTGGCGGCGTCCATGTCCGAGGTGGCCGGGCCCTTCTGCTCCGGAGTGCCGAAGCCGAGGGTGCGGCTCGCGCGCTGGAAGGCGTCCGCGCCCAGGTTCGTCGTCAGGACGATGACGGTGTTGGAGAAGTCGATGTGCCGGCCCTTGCCGTCCGTCAGGCGGCCCTCCTCGAGCACCTGGAGCAGGAGCAGCTGTACCTCGCGGTGGGCCTTCTCGATTTCATCCAGCACCACCACGGACGAGGGCCGGCGGCGCACGGGCTCGGTGAGCTGGCCCCCATCGCCGTAGCCGACGTAACCCGCGGGCGAGCCGATGAGACGCGAGACACCGTGGCTCTCGGCCATCTCGCTCATGTCCAGGCGCACCAGCGAGTCCTTGCTGCCGAAGAGCACCTCGGCCAGGGCGCGGGCCATCTCCGTCTTGCCCACGCCGGTGGGGCCCAGGAAGAGGAAGGAGCCCATGGGCCGGCGCGAGGCGAAGCCCGCGTAGTTGCGGCGGATGACGCGGGCGATGCGCGAGATGGCTTCCTCGTGGCCGATGACGCGCTCACCCAGGTCCGCCTCCAGCCTCAGCAGCCGCGCCGAGTCCGTCATCAACAGGCGCTCCTCGGGCAGGCCGGCGATCTTCGCCACCACGCGCGCCACGTCCGAGGCCTCCACCAGCTCCTTGCCCTCGCGGCGGCTGCGCGAGCCGGCCAGGTCCACCACGGAGATGGCCTTGTCCGGCATGAAGCGGTCCGTCACGTAGCGCGACGCCAGCGACGCGGCGGCCTCCAGCGCCTCCGGGGCGTAGCGCAGCCCGTGGTGGTCCTCGTACCGGCCGATGATGCCCTGGAGGATCTCCACCGTCTCGGGCACCGAGGGCTCGTGCACCACCACCGGGGTGAAGCGCCGCTCCAGCGCGGGATCCTGCGAGATGAACTTGCGGTACTCCTCGTGCGTGGTGGCGCCGATGCAGGGGAACTCGCCGCGCGCCATGGCCGTCTTCAGCTCGTTGGCGGCGTCCTGCGGCCCCTCGCCGGTGGAGCCCGCGCCCACCAGCGTGTGGATCTCATCGATGAACACCACCACGCGGCCATCGGCGCGCCGCACCTCGTCCTTGAGGGCGTTGAGCTTCTCGGAGAAGGAGCCGCGCAGCTGCGTGCCGGCCACCACCGAGGCCATGTCCAGCTCGATGAGGATCTTCTCGGACAGGGTGCCGCGCAGCTCCAGCATGCGCTGGGCTACGCCCTCCACCACGGCCGTCTTGCCCACGCCCGCCTCGCCCAGCAGGCAGGGGTTGTTGGTGCGCCGCTTGCCGAGGATGTCGATGACCTCCTCGATCTCCTTGGCGCGGCCCACCACGGGATCCAACTTCCCCTCCTGGCCGAGCCGGCTCAGGTTGCGGCCGAGCGAGGTGAGCAGGGGGAAGCGCTTCTCATCGAGCACCAGCGGCGTGGCGGCCCGGGCCGGAGCGGCCGGGCGGGGCGTGGGGCTGGGGGAGGGCAGGGCGGGCGCGGGAGCTGCCGGGGCCAGGGAGGCGGGGACCGGCGGAGGCGTGCGTGTCGGCACCGGGGGCACCGGCGTGGGGGCGGCGGTCTCCAGCACGTCCTCGTTCACCTCGTCGATGAGGTCGCGCGGGGACAGCGCGGGCCGGGACGGAGCCCGGGGCGGCGCGAGCGTGGGGCGCGGCATGCTCACCGCGAGCGCGGAGGCGGGCGGAGCCGAGGGCGGGGCACCCAGGGGACGGGTTGGCCGGGGCATGGCCGCCATCGTGGTGGTGCGGCCCGGCTGGAACCGCCGCGGCGTGCTCCCGCTGAGACAGTAGGAGAGGGCGGTGTTGCCCAGGTTGATGAGGTGCAGGCCGGCGCGCGTCAGCAGCTCGCTGGCGGCGCAGCGCACCCGGGTGAAGGCCACGAGCAGGTGGAGGCAGTCCGCCTCGCGCGCCCCGCTGTTCTGGGCGATCTCCCGGGCCCGCATGAACAGCTCCCGCACGAGCCCATCCTGCTCGGTGGGCTGGGACGTCATCGTCTCCAGCAGGCTGTCCTCGTCGACGCCCTTCTCCTTCAGCAGGAGCTGCGCCCGGTTCTCCACCGTGAAGAGGGCCAGCAACACGTGGGCCGAGGTAGGCTTCTGTGCCACGCTCTGAGCGATGTCATTGGCTTCGTGGAGAACCTGAGCGAGATCCGTGCTGTCGACCATTCGTACTCCGGCGGGCGAGCAGGCGAGCACATACACCCTCTGGATCTTCGCGGCAAAATTTCCGCTACAGGTCGCTACATCACCTCCTCGCAAGGTGACGGAATCTCAGGAATCCGCCTGCTTGCTCCCCTGTTGGGCGGCAACTGTCAGCCTGCTTGCAATGGCGGGCCTGTCTGGGCGTACATCTCGTTGCCCCGACAACGCACCTTATGATCTCCATCGTTCAACCCGCCCGTGTGCTCCTGGATCCGCTCGATGCGACAGGCGCCGCAGTGGAGGCCCGCCGCTGGCTGTGGCCCCTGCTGATCCTCGTCGTCTGTGTGTCCGCCTCCGGGACCGCCTTCTCCCTCCGCTGGAATGCCGGTCCCGCGGTGGTGCAGGAACTGCAGATGACCGGCAAGCTCGACCGGCTGACGGAGACGGAGATCTCCGAGGAGATCCAGACCGCGACGCGCAAGACGCTGGTGGCGGGGATCGCCAAGGGCGTCTTCGTGATGCCGCTGATGACGCTGCTGCTGGCGGCGGTGTTGTGGGTGTGGGCGTGGCTGTTCGACAGGTCGGCGCCCTTCGGCGGCCTCATGTCGGTGGCGGCGCTGGCGATGCTGCCCATCGCGCTCTACCACCTCATCTTCACCGTGTGCGCGCTGGCGCAGCACTCCCTCTCCCTGGAGCGCGTGCCGGAGCTGGTGCCCGCGAGCCTGGCGGTGTTGGACGGGCTGTCCCCCAAGATGAAGAAGGTGCTGGGGGCGGTGGACTTCTTCAACCTGTGGAGCGTGGGCCTGATGGGGCTGGGCTTCTCCTCGGCCACGGGGATGCGCAAGGGCCGGGCGCTGCTGCTGTGCCTGGGGCTCTACCTGCTGTACGTGGGGGTGTTCTCCATTGGTCTGCCCGCGATGATGGCCGGAGGGCCTGGCGGTCCGGGTGGCCGGGGTGGTCCGGGAGGTGGCCGATGAGCGCGCTCGTGCTCGCCGCGGTGCTCGCCGCCACTCCCGTGACGCTGGAGGATGCCCGGGCCCGGAGCCGGGAGAACGTCCAGGCGCTGACCGCCCTGTTGCAGGTCTCCTCCGCCGAGCAGGACGTGCGCATCGCGCGCTCGTCGCTGCTGCCCCAGCTGGGGTTCGGGGTGGAGGCGAACGCGAGCTATGCCGGCCCCCGGCTCGCCTATAACGTCACGGAAGTCGCGCCCGGTGTCTTCGAGCAGACCGAGGGCGAGACCACCGCGAATACGGCCACCGGCTTCAATCTCGGCCTCACCCTCTCCCAGCTCGTCTATGACCGGGCCGTCTGGGCGCGGCTGTCCCAGAGCGGGGCGCAGTTGGAAGCGCAGCGGGGCGAGGCGCTCGAGCAGCAGGACACCTCCGAGCTGGAGGGCATCCAGCGCTTCTACACGCTCTTCCGCACCCAGGCGACCATCCAGGTGCTGGAGGCCAACGTGCGGCGCAGCGAGGAGCAGCTCGAGCGCGCCCGGGCGCTCTTCCAGGCGGGCCGGGTGGGCAAGGCCGAGGAGCTGTCCGCGCAGGTGAACCTGGGCAATGACCGCCTCGCCGTGGTGGCGCGGCAGTCGCAGCTCGCCACGGATCAAGCGCGGCTGGCGACGTGGCTGGCCATGCCGGGCGCGGAGGCCGTGGAGGCGGTGGATCCGGGCGTGCTCGGCCAGCTTCCGGCGCCGGCGCCCTCGCTGGAGCAGGTGCTGCAGGAGGCGAGGACCCGCCGGCCCCTGCTGGCGGCGCTGCGCCAGCGGCTGCGCGCGGCGGAGCTGCAGGAGAGCATCGCCAATGCCGGCTACCTGCCGCGCGTCTCCCTCCAGGGCCGCTTCTCGCGCAGTGGTTCGACCCCGGGGGTCGTCTTCTCCTCGCTGCGGCGGCAGAACTCCGCGTCCGGGGGCATCTCCTTGTCGTGGGATCTCTTCAACGGCTTCTCCACACAGGCGCAGACGCGCCGGGCTGAGTACCAGAGCCGGGTGGCGGAGCTGAATCTGCAGCAGAACGAGCGCGAGCTGGAGGGCGCGGTGCGCCAGGCACACGTGACGCTGCAGGCGCAGATCACCTCCACGGAGCTGGCCGAGGCCAACCGCAAGGCGGCCGCCGACGCCCTCACGCTCGCCGAGGAGCGCTTCAACGCGGGCGTCAGCTCGACGTTGGAGGTGCGCGACGCGCAGCTCAAGCTCACGCAGGCCGAGCTGACCCTGTTGGAGAATCGGATCAACGTCGAAATCGCCCGCTTCGGATTGATGCGGGCCATGGGCACTCTGGCCCCGGGAGAAGCGAAATGAAGTGGTGGAAGGCGGCGATCGCAGGCGGACTGTTCCTCGGTGGGGCGGCCATCACCGCTGGTGGGCTCAAGGACCGGCCCCCTCCCATGGTGGAGGTACAGGTGACGAAGGCCCGCAAGGGCTCCGTTACCCGCACCATCACCGGTGCTGGCAAGGTGCAGGCGGCCACCACGGTGAAGATCTCCTCCAGCCTCTCCGGCGACCTGATGGAGCTGCTGGTGAAGGAAGGGGATCGGGTGACGAAGGGCCAGGTGCTCGGCCGCATCGACCGGAAGCGGTACGAGGCGTCGGTGAAGCAGGCGCTGGCGGCCCAGAACGCGGCGCGCTCGGAGCTGCAGGTGGCCCAGGTGGAGGCGGACCGCACCTCGGCGGAGCTCGCCCGCGTGGAGGAGCTGGGAAAGAAGGGCCTGGCTTCGGCGGCCGAGGTGGAGCAGGCCAAGGCGGCCCGGGACTCGGCCTTGGGGCGGGTGGGGGCGGCCCAGCAGCGCCTGGCCCAGTCCTCCGCCGTGTATGACGAGGCCCAGACGAACCTCTCCAAGACGACGATGCTGTCGCCCATCGACGGCAACGTCATCGAGCTGTCGCGCGAGGTGGGCGAGCGGGTGCGTGGCTCGGACCTCTCCGAGGACGTGGTGATGACGATCGCCGCGCTCAACATCATGGAGGTGAAGTTCGAGGTGGGCGAGCACGAGGTGGTGCACCTCAAGCCCGGCCAGCCCGCGGAGATCTCCGTGGACGCGCTGGAGGGCGAGTCCTACCAGGGCTCGGTGGTGGAGATCGCCCAGAAGGCGCTCATCAAGAACCCGGGCACGGAGGCGGAGGTGACGACCTTCCCGGTGACGGTGGCGCTCAGCTCGAGGCCGCCTCGGGTGCTGCCGGGCATGAGCGCCGAGGTGCGCATCTCCGCCGAGACGCATGACGACACGGTGCTCGTCCCCATCCAGTCGGTGACGGTGCGTCCGGAGAAGAGCCTGCCGGACTACAAGCCGGCGGTGGAGGGCGGGGGCCTGGCGGTGGCCCGCCGCGCGGAGACGCTGGCCAAGGTCGTCTTCGTGGTGGACGCGGACAACAAGGTGCAGCTGCGCCGGGTGCGCACGGGCATCGCCTCCGACACGGACCTGGAGATCCTCGAGGGCATCCAGCCGGAGGACCGGGTGGTGGAGGGCCCGTACCGCACGCTGTCCAAGGAACTCAAGCACGGCGATGCGATCCGCGAGCCGCAGCAGGGCGGTCCGGGTGGGAAGAAGTCGTGAGCGAGGCCAACGGCGCCAGGAGCCCCTGGCTCATCGATGTGCAGGACGTCACCCGGGTCTTCCACGTGGGCGGCGAGGAGGTGCGCGCGCTGCGAGGCGTCTCCTTCGGCATCTCGCGCGGCGAGTGGGTGGCCATCATCGGCCAGTCCGGCTCGGGCAAGAGCACGCTGATGAACGTGCTGGGCTGCCTGGATACGCCCAGCAGCGGCCGGTACCTGCTCAACAACAAGGACGTGTCGCGCATGACGGACGATGAGCTGGCCATCGTGCGCAACGTGGAGATCGGCTTCATCTTCCAGACGTTCCAGCTGCTGCCCCGCGAGACGGCGCTCGCCAACGTGGAGCTGCCGCTGGTGTACCGGGGCATCCGGGCCAAGGAGCGGCGCGAGCGGGCCAAGGCCGCGCTGGCCAAGGTGCACCTGGATCACCGCATGCACCACAGGCCCAACGAGCTGTCGGGTGGTCAGCGCCAGCGCGTGGCCATCGCCCGGGCGCTGGTGGCCGAGCCCTCCATGCTCCTGGCGGACGAGCCCACGGGCAACCTGGACTCGGCCACGGGCGAGGAGATCGTCCGGCTCTTCGAGGAGCTGCACCGCGCGGGCAACACGCTGGTGCTCGTCACGCACGAGCCGAAGCTGGCGGCGCGCTGCCCGCGGGCCATCCGGCTCAGTGACGGGCAGATCGTCGCGGACGGCGTGGGGCGCGAGGTGGCCCACGGTGACACGCACGCGCCGCCGGCCCAGGCCGCGGGGGGCGCATGAAGGGCACGGCGCGAGTGGATGTGCTCGAGGGGGCGCGCATCGCGCTCTACTCGCTCGGGGCCAACCGGATGCGCACGGTGCTCACCACGGTGGGCATTGGCATCGGCGTGGCCACGCTGCTGGCCATCGTCGGCATCATCCAGGGACTCAACAGCTCCTTCGAGAAGCAGCTGGCCTCCCTGGGCTCCAACACCCTCTACGTCTCCAAGTACCCCTGGGTCATGACGGGGGACTGGTGGCGGTACCGCAACCGGAAGAACTTCACCCTGCCGCAGCTGGAGCAGATCCGCACGCAGTCGACCTACCTCTCCGGCATCTCGCCCGTGGTGGGCCGCAACGCGGACGTGAGCTTCGGAGGCGAGCAGCTCTCGGCGGTGGACCTTTCCGGAGTGACGCACGAGTACCTCACCGTCGCCAGCTACGAAGTGACGGCCGGGCGCTTCCTCACCGAAGCGGACGACGCCGTCACGCGGCCGGTGGCGGTCCTCGGCGCCTCGGTGGCCGAGGGGCTGTTCCCGGGGTTGAATCCCATTGGCCGCTCCATCCGCGTCGAGGGCCGTTCCTTCCTGGTGGTGGGCACGCTGGCGCGCAAGGGCAAGCTGCTGGACGAGGATCAGGATCTGGTGGTGTTCGTGCCCTTCAAGACGTTCTTCAATACGTTCGGCAAGAGCCGGGGCTTCAACATCGCCATGTCCATCGAGAACTCGGAGGACATGCACAAGGCGGAGGACCAGCTCGTGGGTATCCTGCGCCGCGTGCGGAACACTCCGCCGGGGACCCCGGACGACTTCTCCATCAACCGCCCGGAGATGCTGGCCCAGACGTATCAGCAGCTCACCGGGGCGCTCTACGGCGTGGCGATGGGAGTGGGTCTCATCACCCTGCTGGTGGGTGGCATCGGCATCATGAACATCATGCTGGTGTCGGTGCGCGAGCGGACACGGGAGATCGGCATCCGGCGGGCGCTCGGGGCGCGCAAGCGCACCATCGTGCTGCAGTTCCTCATGGAAGCCTCCGCGGTGTCCGCGGTGGGCGGACTGTTGGGGACGGTGGTGGGATTGGGGACGGCGAAGGTGGTGTCCCTGATCTCCCCGCTGGCGGCGGACGTGCAGTTGATGACCGTCTTCGGCGGAGTGGGCTTCGCCGCGCTGGTGGGGCTGCTGTTCGGCATCTGGCCGGCGGCGCGAGCCGCCAACCTGGACCCCGTGGAAGCGCTTCGCTACGAGTGAGCACACCCATGTTCCGACGCTTCGAGGCCAACCTGCTGGCGGTGGCCGACAACCTGCGCCTGGCCCTGGGCACCTTTCTGGGCAACCCGTTGCGCTCGCTGCTGACGCTGCTGGGCATCGTCATCGGCGTGACGACGGTCATCACCATGATGGCGCTCATCGAGGGCTTGCGCCTCAAGGTGAACAACGATCTGTCCCAGCTGGGCGCCAACACCTTCCAGGTGAGCAAGTGGCCCTCGGGCTTCGGCCGGGTGAACTGGCAGAAGTACGCCAAGCGCAAGGACCTGACGCTGGAGGATCTCCGGGCCATCCAGGAGTCCTGCCCCTCGGTGGGCACGGTGTCCGCGGCGGACACCGAGGGTGGGCAGAAGGTGTCCACCTCCACCACGGAGACGCGCCCGTCGGTGCGCATCACGGGCGCCACGCCCAGTTACATCGACACCAGCGGCATCACCATCGCCAAGGGGCGCTTCTTCGGCGAGGTGGACGCGGTGGATGGGCGGCAGGTGGCGGTGGTGGGCGTGGACGTGGTGGACGCGCTCTTCCCGGCCATGGAGCCGATAGGCCAGGAGATCCGCATCAAGGGCCGGCCCTTCACCGTGGTGGGTGTGCTGCAGCGGCGCGGCAGCTTCCTGGGCATGCAGAGCATGGACAACCTGATCATCATGCCCATGCGCGCGTACGAGCAGCTCTACGGCAAGGTGCGCTCGGTGGGCCTGTCCGTGCAGGCGCTGGAGCCCGATCTGCTCCAGAAGGCGCAGGACGAGGTGACGAACCTGCTGCGCCGCCGCCGCGACGTGGCGCCGCTGGAGCCCAACGACTTCGAGGTGCGCACCAACGAGTCGATGACCGAGACCTTCAACAGTCTGTCCCAGGTGATCACGATCGCCAGCTTCGGGGTGTGCCTGCTGTCGCTCGTGGTGGGCGGCATCGGCATCCTCAACATCATGCTGGTGTCGGTGACGGAGCGGACGAAGGAGATCGGCATCCGCAAGGCGCTGGGGGCGCGCAAGTGGCGCATCCTCGGGCAGTTCGCCACCGAGGCGGTGATGCTGTCGCTGCTGGGTGGCTCCATCGGCGTGGGGCTGGGCTTCGGACTGGCCTTCCTCTCGCGCTGGGTGCTGGGCTTCAACACCGTGGTGCCCGGCTGGGCGGTGATGCTCTCGCTGGTGATGAGCTCGGGCGTGGGCCTGGTGTTCGGCATCTACCCCGCGGCGCGTGCCGCGAGGTTGGATCCTGTGGAGGCCATGCGCGCGGATTAGGGCGCGGCGGCCACGCCCACGGGGCAGCTCACCCCCGTGCCGCCCAGACCGCAGTACCCGTTCGGGTTCTTCGCCAGGTACTGCTGGTGGTAGTCCTCGGCGTAGTAGTACTCGGGCGCCTGGCGCACTTCCGTGGTGATGGTGTCGTAGCCCGCCGCGCCGAGCACCTTCTGGTAGGCCTCGCGCGAGGCCTCGACCGCCTTCCTCTGCGCGTCCGTGTACCAGTAGATGGCCGAGCGGTACTGGGTCCCCACGTCGTTGCCCTGGCGCATGCCCTGCGTCGGATCGTGGCTCTCCCAGAAGACCTTCAGGAGCGTCTCGAAGGAGACCTTCTTCGGGTCGTACACCACCAGCACCACCTCGGTGTGCCCCGTGCGGCCCGAGCACACCTCTTCATAGGTGGGGTTGGGAGTGTGGCCTCCGGCATAGCCGACCGAGGTCGAGTACACCCCGGGCGTCTGCCAGAACTTGCGCTCGGCGCCCCAGAAACAGCCCAGCCCGAACACGGCCTGCTCCAGGCCCTCGGGGAAGGGGGGCTCCAACGGCGCGCCGTTGACGAAGTGCTTCTTGGGAACCTGCATCCGCGTGGAACGGCCCGGCAGGGCCTCCTCCGCGGAGGGCATCTTCAGCTTGTTGGGGTTGAGGATCCGCCACATGCCCCGAGATTAACGCCGGGCAGGGGAGCGCGCCGGGATTGTGATGCCTCCCGTGGGCAATGGCCGGAGAAGGGGAGTACGCCGGGCGACGCTCCCACCCCCGCTCCGGCTCCAGGCAAGTAGCTTGTTCCCTCCCGCGGGTTAGAGTGGGAGGCAGATGACGGCTTCGCCCGCCCCGCCCACCGAGACTTCCGAACCGGCCTCCCCCGGGCGTCCCCGTCTCATCATCAACGGAGAGCCGGTGCGGCCCGAGGACCTGGGGCGCGGTCTGTCCGCATCGGTCCAGCTCCGGTTGAGCATTTCGAAGGAACCGTACGAGGCGCCCGAGCCCCTTCCCCGGAAGCCCGTGCGCGCCTCCCTGAACGTCTCCGCCTTTCCCTCGCGGGCGCTCGGGGTGCTGCTGGTGCTCCTCGCGCTGGGGGTGGCCGCGCTGGTGCTCCTGCTCCGGTGAGCGGCCCGGGGCGGACACCGCTCAGTCCTCGACACCCCGGCCCTGCTGTCGCTCCTCGCGGAGGGTGAGGATCTGCCGGTAGGGCACCACGCGCACCAGCTCCGCGAGCGTGGTCTGTCCGGCGGCGATCTTGTCCAGCGCGTCCTCGACCAGGGTGCGGAAGCCGTGCTCACGCGCGTGACGGCGGAGCTGGGCTCCGTGGGCTCCAGTGGCGATCAGATCCTGCATCGGCGCGTCCACCACCAGCAGCTCGTAGATGCCGGTGCGCCCGCGGTAGCCGGTGTGGCGGCACTCCTCGCAGCCGAGACCGGTCTGGGGCTGGAGGCCGTCCAGCAGCGAGCCCAGCACCTCCTTCTGCTTCCGGGTGGGCTCGGCGGGCGCCACGCAGCTCGGGCAGATGCGGCGCACGAGCCGCTGCGCCAGCACCGCGAGCAGCGAGTCCGCGATGTCCGAGTCGTCCAGCTCCAGGCCTCGCAGCCGTCCCACGGCGCCCACGGCGTCGGCGGTGTGGAGCGTGCCGAGGACGACGTGGCCGGTGGCCGCGGCGTTGAGCGCCATGCTGCCCGTCTCCAGGTCGCGGATCTCCCCCACGAGCATCACGTTCGGATCCTGCCGCAGCAGGGCTCGCAGCAGCGCCGCGTGGTTCATCTGCGGGCTGACCTGCTTCTGGTTCACCTTGGGGACGTAGTACTCGATGGGATCCTCGGCGGTGATGATCTTCTTGCGCCCATCGTTGAGCTGCGCGAGCGCCCCGTAGAGCGTGGTCGTCTTGCCGCTGCCCGTGGGACCGGTGACGAGGATGAGGCCCTCGGGGTTGGAGAGGAGTTGGAGGAAGAGCGTCTCCATGGCCGGGTTCATGCCCAGCTTGTTGACGGGCACGAGCCCCACGCTCGAGTCGAGCACGCGGATGACCACGTCCTCGCCACCGGGGCTGGGCACCACACTCACGCGGAAGTCGAGGACCCGCTCCTCCTCGCCCCGGGTGATGACGGCGCGGATGCGACCGTCCTGGGGCCGGCGGCGCTCGGTGATGTCCATCCCGGCGAGCACCTTGATGCGGCTCACCACCTCCTGCACGGTCTGGGGATCCATGTCCGTGTAGGCCTGGTGCAGGATGCCATCACTGCGGTAGCGCAGGTCCACGTCATCGAGGTAGCTCTCGATGTGGATGTCCGACGCCTTGCGCTCGAGGGCGCCCGCGAGGATGTCGTCCACGAGCTCGACGGGCGTGGGGGGATGCGGAGATGGGGGGCGCGCGCGGATGACGATGTCCGCCTTCGCCTGGGCCCCGGTGCCGAAGCCGGTCGCCAGCGCCTTGTCGATCTCGTAGCGGTTGAGCTTCACCGGCTGGATGGGCCGCTGGAGGATGTCGGCGAGCCGCAGCCGCAGGGTCTTGTTGTCGGGATCCAACATGCCGACGGTGACGGGGGCGTCGGGCGTCTTCGCGTCGAACCTGCCCAGCACCACCACCGTGTGGCGGCGGCAGAACGGCTCTGGCAGCAACCGGATGGAGTGGCGATCGAGGGTGTACTGCGAGAGCTCTGAAAAGGTTTGTGGCCCCTGTGCCATGACATGGGCATAGCACGCACGCGCCTCGTGTCCGATATGCGGCGCCTTCCACGGGCGCCTCGTGTCGTCTCTCCCACGGGTCGTAGGAGCATGAGCGGACGTAGCGTCGGGTCCGATACGAGTCCGTGCTCCGAGGGGGGTCGATCATGAGAATGCGCCGGGTGCTCATCTCGCTCACGCTGGTGGCGATGTGGGGGGGTTGCCGTCCCCAGGAGCCCGAACCGCCACCGGACCCTTCACCGGGCGAGGCCCCCGTCCTGTCCGAAAAGCCACTCTGGACGATCGAGGTGCCCGGGCCGCTCCGGCAGTCCTGCTTCGGTCACTCCATCGCGCTCGGGGACGTGAACGGGGATGGGACGTGGGACCTGGTGGTCGCCGCGCCCCCGTGCACGGGGATGACCGGCAAGGGCCACCTGGTCCTCTACGCTGGCGAGGGGGCGTCCTTCTCCTCCGAGCCCGTCGTCGCCGAGCTGGACTGGCGCAACCCCAACCCGTTCGCGAACGGGCGTGGCGGCGTGGTGTCCATCGGCGACGTGAATGGAGATCGCTTCGCCGACATCCTCGTCCGGGCGCAGTCCGCGGGGACACTCGTCTTCGCGGGAGGCGAGGAGCTCCGCGCGGTGCTCCAGGAGCCCCTGTTCCGCGTGCCGTTCCTCGGCATCCATGTGTCTGGCTTCCTCTCCGACCTGGATGGCGATGGGCTCGATGACCTCGTCGTGACCCAGGGCGCGGGGAGGGTGACGTACATCCTTCGCGCCACTCCCGGTGCCCAGGAGCCCTTCACCCAGGTGCGGGTCTTCCAGGAGCTCGCCGCGCGGGTCATCCCGGCGGGTGATCTCAATGGCGATGGGCGGGGGGAGCTGCTGCGCGTGACCGCGGAAGGCTCGGAGCTCTTCCCCGGATGCGGGCCGGACGCGCCTGGAGTCTGCGAGGGCGGCGTGTCGGCTTCACGCGTCTGGAATGCCCCCGAGGACGTGACGGCGTTCTTCCCGGATCAGGATGGAGACGGACACCCCGAGGTCCTCCTCAGCGGAGCGGGCCGCGTGCAGGTGCACCTGTTCCAGCCGGAGGGCGGTGTCTCGCCGGCGCCGATCTGGAACCTCCTCGGGGACGCGGTGTTTCCGGGCTTCGGCGGCGCGGCCATGTTCGCGGGAGACCTGGACGGGGATGGCCAGCGGACGGAGTTCCTGTTGGGCTCGATGGGGCGCCTGTACGCGTTCTTCCCCCAGAAGGCGCTCTCCGCCGAGCTGCGCCCGGCATGGGCCTGGCCGAGGAGCGACTCGCTGGGACCGGGCTTCCCCGGGTACGTGCGCTACGCGGTGGTGGGCGCCGGGGATCTCAACGGGGACGGATACGCCGATCTCCTCGCGGGCCTGGCTCCACCGCAGGACCAGCTGGCGCCGACGCAGGCGACGCAGCCGGGGAGGGTGGTGGCCTTCGGCGGAGGCAGGGTGCCGTCCGGGCCGTCCGCGCCCTTCCTGAAGGAGCCCAGGTCCTGCGGGCTGTCGAGCGAGGGCAAACCGGACGTGACGGTGGACGCGGACGTCCTCGCGCGCACGCTGTACGTGGAACCGCGAAGCTTCTCGGAGCAGTCGTGCGAGGTGACGGAGCGGTGCGTGGGGGCCCCCGGGAACCGGCGCCTGCTGCGCTTCGGCGTCTCCATCCAGAACCTGGGCTCGGGGGCGGTGCATATTCCATCCCCCGAGCAGCGGCCGGACCTCTACGAGTTCGACGCGTGCCACCAGCACCATCACCTCAGCGGGTTCGCCAGCTACGAGCTGCTCGATGCGAGGAGCGAGGTGGTGGCGGTGGGCCGCAAGCAGGGCTTCTTCCTGGTGGACCTGACGCCCTCCTGTGGGGACGCGACACCGCAGGCCATTCGTGAGGACGAGTCACAGGGCATCTCGCCGGGCTGGGCGGACGTGTACTCCGCGGACTATCCGTGCCAATGGCTGGACATCACGGACATCCCGGATGGCACGTACACATTGCGCGTGGGCGTGAACAAGAGCGGCATCGTCGACGAACTGGACGTGTGGCCAGACTCCGTCGACGTGAAGGTGAAGCTCTCGGCCACCTCGGTGGAGGTCCTCCCGTAAGCGCGTGGACGTCCCCTCTCCTCGAGCCGGTCACGACTCCGGGGGCGGGCTGTCGAGGCCCCTTAGCTGTTCCTCGGCCATCCGGCGGTATTGCGGCACGATCTCCACGGCCAGCACGTCACGCATCTGCTGGCGCGCACCTTCAAGGTCTCCCGAGTCCCGGAGCCTCGTCATCCGGTACATCGAATTCAAGAATCGGCGCTCACTCTCCCGGAAGCGAGAGAGGACCATCCCCATCAGGGCCTCGGCGCCTTCCGGGCTCTTTAGGGTCTCTTCCGTCTCGGTCTCGCTGATGGCTGCCGTGGGGGCGGTCCGGCGAAGAAGGGCGCGCAAGTCGTCGGTGAGTTCCAGGGCGTGACCCTGCTGAACTCGGAGGGAGAGCGCCGCGAGTTGCTGCCGGTCGTGTAGGTCCGGATTGATCCGCCCGGTTGCGAGCACCTCGGCAAGTCCCGTCAATTCGTCTAGCAGGATTTTGGCCTGCTCCCGGTAGAAGGGGACAACCTCCACCGAGAGCACGTCACGAATGAGCTGTTGTGCCCCGTTCAGGTCCCCTTTTTCTTGAAGTTCTTCCACCCGGTCTCGGGCCCTGTTGAGTCGCCGGGACCCTTCCCCAATGCGCTGGTGGATCTCTCCTAGCAGCGTCGTTGCGGTGGGCAGACTGCGCAGAGCATCTTCCGCGTCCTGCTGGCTGATGGCCACCTGCTGAGCGGTCCTCAAAAGAAGGGCGCGCATCTCGTCGTTGAGTTCCAACGGGGCTCCGTTCTGAAGAACGTTGCGACTCAGCACCCATACATCATCCAAGTCCGTCTCTTCAGCCATGTACGCGCCTCTACCTATTTCCCGTGGCACTTGCCAGAAGGCCATTTTTGCTGCCCTTCACACAAGCGCATGCAGTCGTGGCAATTGCCCGTCCATTTACGATCTTGGCACCTGTTGTAGTTCCGAATGCAATCCTGCTTCCATTCGGGCAAGGAATCGTTGTTGGAGTAGTCGTCATCGTCAGCATCGGCGCGCGCAGCCCTGAGCACCTGATCAACCTCGGATTGCGTGGCCCCACAAGCGCCTACCGGGTCCTGTGGATGCTTCTTGATGCAGCACGTCATGGTGGAGTCGCCAGGTCGGCAGTCCATTGTTGCCGCTTGCGCCAGGACTACGGGACGGTTCGACGTGTAAGTGTAGTGCGTTCCACCGGAGTAGGCGTAATGCGCCCTACCAGTTGAGCAACCGGACACGAGCATGCCCCACAGGAGGGCCACGCTGGCGAAGAAGCAGGAAGTCACGTTGTTCATGCTCTCCAGCCTAGAGCGGCGGGCTTTTAGGTCGCTATGACGGGCAAAGGCTCGGAGGGCTGGATGTTCGTTCGGGTTATCGGATAGGTTGGCCCCTTGTATGCGGAATTTCTTACCTCCCCGGTCTGCTCTGTTTCTCGTCGTCATAGCGTCTGTGGCAATGGCGAGGGAGCGATTCCCCTCAGTCCGGAGTGTCTACGTTCGGAACGACCCGCAGGAGAGGGCCGAACAGCTATTCGTGACTCGTGACGTGACGACCGTTCTCCGGTTTCAGCAACCCTGCACCGAGGCAGGAACGAAAATGCTGGGGTGGGAAGGTCGTTTTGAGCCGGTGACGTGTGCCGGGAAGCGAGTGCTCATTGAACCGCTTCAAACCCTTGAGCCCGAGGACCGATTTCTCTTGGTGGTCCGGCTCGCGGATGGGACGGAAGTACCCTTTACCATTTCAGGGTCAAGCTGGAAGGAGGGAGAGTGGCCCGACCAACAGGTAAACGTGTTCTTGGAACCGGACGCTCCAGATGCGCTTCGTAAGCAGCTAGAGGAATCCAAAGAAAGGGAGCGTGAGCTTTGGGATCAACTCACGGTTGAGAGCTTTACGGGGTCGTCTGAAAACCACACCCTCGCGGCGCTCCTTACGCAAGGCGCGGTGAGGTTCACACCATTTGTGATCCGTAAAGCCTGGATCTTCAAGAATGAGGATTCGAACATTCAAGCTAGCGTTCTTACCGATGGTAAGGAAAAAGTGGCGGTTCTGTTTCGTGTGACAAACAAAGACCCATCCACTCCTTGGAGATTGATGGACGCTCGCCTGTTTGTGCTACCACCGGGGTCCCAGCCTCCATTGTTCGTCGGTGAAGGAAGGCCGTTTGCCCTACGAACGAACAAAAAGGTGATTCCCCCTGGCGAAACAGGATTTGTCGCCGTTGTCGCGGATAAGAGCGCTTTTGACTCGCCACAGGGCCCCAGCAAGCTTGCCCTGGGAATTTTTCGCCACGACGGAATGCTGGCGGCGCATGTGACGCTGGATCGTAGTCTCTTCAAAAAGTAAGAGGGTTGCTCATGCGTTCGGCTAGAGCACTGATTCGCCCCTCTCTCCTCCTGTTTCTCGCGGCCACGGGTTGCCCAACGGCGGGAGTGCCCTTGCGTCCGGATGGCAGCCCTGGACCGGAGAAGTGTCCGGAGGAGGCCCTTACGGCGATGCGAATTCTTCGGCTGCGTCCTGGGGACTCGGCTTTCGTTGAACTTGATGTGAACCAGACCGACACCAGCCCAATCACCCTGTATGACGGGCCTGTCGAGAGCATGTTGAACGAACCTCTCGGACCACTTGAAGCACCTACACGGCTATACGGACGAGTCTGGACAGGTGGCCCGCAGGTCGTCGTCCGATATTACGAAGCGAGGCCGCCACACGGCGACACGATCCCGATTTGCGCGGTGGCAAGGCTCGCGCATGGCCAGCTAAAGAAACTGCCCGAATCGAAACCGGGAATGGCGGTGCTCGAATTCTCGTCCTCTGGCGTGTTCGTCGTGGACTCTTTCCGTTGAACCAACCCCACCAGGACACCCCGCCTGAGCAACCCCGGTAGTCGGTTCACCTCGGGTGCGTGCCCCGTGTAGTTGCGGATGTAGCTTCGTGCGCCCGCCGGACTACGGAGCGGGCTCACAACCACAGCCGCAGTCATCGAAGAACGGAGCCAGACCGGGGTCGCAGACGAACCGGATGGCCGCGCACCGCTCCGGATCCCTCGAGACGTAGGTCCGGCTCGGGTCATCGCATTCCTTCTTCGGCGCCTTCTGGCAGATGCCGCCGCAGTCGGCGCCCCCTTGGTTGGGATCGCAATCATCCGAGGGGTCGTCGACACAGACGTAGCCCTCGGCACAGGGGATGGCGGCGAAGCCTCCGCAGAAGGCGCCCTCCTTCCGCAGGTCGCTGGACGACTCCTGCGCATCGGCGGTGGGAGTGCAGGCTGAACCGAGGAAGATGGCACCCGCGGCGAGGACACCCCAGGACATCAGTCGAATGGACATGGACCCCTCCTTCAGGGAAGGAATCGGGCGTGGGGTTCACATCGGGTAGGAGAGTGGCGAGGGGGCGAGCCCCGTCGTGATCGCCCGGGGAGTGGCACCCCGGGAGACGAAATTTCCTCCAGGGGATCTTCGATGTAGATGGATCACCCACATGGGCAGCCGCACGATGAAACTGAGTCAGAGCGGTACGAGCAAGGTGAAGCCAGCGAACACGGGCAAGACGAAGCTGGCCACCACGGGCAAGGCGAAGCAGGTCGGGAAGGCGAGCAAGCGCGGAGGCGGCGGGCTGGTGCGCACGCTGCTGATGGTGGGCTTCCTGGGGCTCGTGGTGTTCGTGTCCTACGAGTACACGCGCCTGCCGGACGCGGCCCCGCTGCTGAAGCAGAACCCGAAGACGACGGCGCTCATGGAGCAGCGCGCGCAGGAGGCGAAGGAGGCCGGCCGCAAGGTGCGGCGGACTCAGTCCTGGGTGGGGCTGTCGAACGTGTCGAAGCACGCCATCGACGCGGTGTTGCTCTCGGAGGACGCGAGCTTCTACCTGCACGAGGGCGTGGACACGAAGGAGCTGGAGAACGCGCTGGAAGACGCCATGCGCAAGGGGAAGCTGGGGCGAGGGGCCTCGACGATCACCCAGCAGCTGGCCAAGAACCTCTGGCTGTCGACGGACCGCAGCCTGCTGCGCAAGGGCAAGGAGCTGATCCTGGCGCACCGGCTGGAGACGTCGCTGCCGAAGAACCGCATCCTCTCGCTGTACCTGAACGTGGTGGAGTGGGGGAACGGGGTCTACGGCATCGAGGCGGGTGCGCGGGAGCACTTCGGCATCCCGGCCTCGCAGCTGACGCCGGCGCAGGGAGCGATCCTGGCGGCGATGCTCCCGGCGCCACGCAAGCGCTCACCCTCCTCGGGCTCGAAGGCGCTCGAGAAGCGGGCGCACTGGATCATCGAGCAGATGGAGGCGGTGAAGCGGCTCGACGCCGGGCAGGCGCGGGTGGCGCACGCGGAGATCGAGCAGATCCTCAGTGGCAAGAAGCCAGACGCGTCCGAGGAGGAAGTGGAAGGCGCCTGACGCGACCCGAGGGGTTGGCGGACGTGTTCCGCTCTGAACGCGTGGAGCGCGGGGAGGGGATGGTGGCGTTCCGAGGTCGTTCCTACTATCTGGGCATTCGCAACCCGGCAGCCGTCCTTCCATGAACAACCCCGAGATAGACACCCTCATCGCGGCCAACCAGTTCCACCCCAACGTCGAATGGCGACGTATCCCCGGCAAGGGGAGGGGAGTCTTCGCACGGCGATTCCTCCCCAAGGGGACCATCATCGAGTGGGCGCCGATCAGCCGCTTCCCGGCCACGGATCTCAAGCAGATGGACCACCGGGACTGCCAGGCGCTGCACCACGTGTTCACCTGGGGCCAGGAGCCCGGCCGCGAGAAGGCGTACGCATGGGGTCTGCTGGCGCTCTACAACCACTCGGACACGCCGAACGTCGAGCTCGTCGATGGACCGGTGCCAGAGACGGGCGCCGCGGTCGCCTTGAGGGACATCCAGCCCGGCGAGGAGCTCTGCTACGACTACGGCCATACGTGGTTCGAGCCGGCGTGAAGTAAGCGGCGGAGTGGCTTGAAAGCGCCGGCCATCTGCCGCAGGCTCGGGATCGTCCATCCACTTTCCGACAGGACGAGCCCTCGATGCTCCCCGTACTCCTGGCCGTGCTGCTCACGCAGGCCCCGGCGCCCACCGCCCCTTCCCGTCAGCAGGGTGTTCCCATCGGCCAGGGCAAGACGCTGCCCACCGTGCGCCTCACCGCGCCTTCCGGCGGCTGGACGGTGGACCGGATGCTGCTCGTCGAGGGCACCGTCAGCGACACCACCATCGACCCGGTGGTCATCTCCATCAACGGCGACCGCTACCTGATGCGCACCTTCAGCGGGCGCTTCAAGCGCAAGTTCCCCGCCGCCAGCGGCAAGAACGTCGTCACCGTCCTGGCCACCAACCAGGCCGGCACCGCCCGCGCCCAGGCCACCAGCTACGCGCAGATTCCTCCCGTCCCCCTCAAGGCCGTCCTCACCAGTGACACCGAGGGCGTCTACACCGATCTCCACATCTACGAGCCCACCCAGCAGAGCCTCTCCCAGGCCCCGGACGGCTCGGGCCAGGTGCTCGACCTGAAGAAGATGGCCCACGTCTACTGGGCCAACACCGAGAGCCCCAGCGGCGGCACCTTCTTCCTCAACGAGCAGGGCGGCGACTTCGACGACCCCGCCTACGGGCCCTATCTCTACGTCCACCGCGCTCCCCCCAAGGGCCTCTACCTCATCGCCACCAACTACTGGCCCAGCGGTGACAAGGCCCACACCGTGGCCACCCTCAACGTCGTCCTCTACGGCGGCACGCCCCAGGAGATGCGGCGCATGGTGCGCATCCCCCTGGCCACGCCCGGCACCACGCGCGTGCTCGCCTGGGTGAACGTGCTCGGCGATGGCAAGGCGGAGATCTACGTGCCCTCGCAGGACCCGGCCCCCAAGGCCCCCGAGTGGCCTCGCAACCTGGACGAGGCCGTCAAGACGCTCACCAGCGGCGGCGTGGACTCGGAGTACTGAGGCTTCCCCGACGCCATGCCCGTGCTGCTCCTGCTCCTGTCGCTCCAGGCGGCCTCGCCCGCGCCCGAGTCCCTCGACGCGCTGCTGCGGCGCGAGGTGGCCCACGTGGTGCTCGCGCAGGTGCGCCGGATGGATCCCCAGTGGAACCCCGCCCAGCGCGACTGCGCCGGCCTGGTGCGCTTCGCCTTCCGCGCCGCGTACCGGCGCCTCCACCCCAGGCGGCTCGACTCGCCCCTGTGGCGCGACGACAAGGGCCAGCCCGGTGACTTCGCCGACGCCGAGACGCTCCTCACGCACAGCTTCGCGCCGCTCGGCCGCGACGAGGCCACGCGCGAGTCGCTGCGCACCGGAGACCTCGTCGCCTTCCGGCAGGAGCGGGACTCGGGCCCCCTCTTCCACCTGATGCTCGTGGTGCGCCCGGAGGACAAGGCGCATGCCCCCACGCGCGTCGTCTACCACCCGGGCGACAAGGGGGCTCCGGTTCGCACCGGCATCCTCCAGTCGCTCGTCACCGAGGCGCCCCTGGAGTGGCGCCCGGTACCCCAGAACACCGCCTTCCTCGGCTTCTTCCGCTTCAAGGAGTGGATGCGATGAACCCTCCCTCGTCTCCGCCGGGCGCTCCGCCCCCGGCACCGCCTCCCCGGGGCGGACCTCCCCGGGCCGTCCTCGTGGGCGTGGGCGTCGCCGCGCTCGTCGCGGTGGCCGCAGGTGCCTATGTCATCGGCCGTCGCTCCGGTCCCTCGACGGGCCCCGGCGCCAGCGGCCCCACCGCGTCCAGCGGGACGGGCTCCTCCACGGGCTCCGTCCTCCAGGCGCTGCCTCCCGCGCCCGACAAGCCGGTGAAGATGGAGGTGCCCTCCGAGCCCGTCGCCCCCGCCTTCTGGGTGGACGTCTACTCGCCGGGCAAGGTGCGCGAGGCGCTCACCGGCAACGCGTGGCTGAAGGACGAGCTCCAGAAGCCGCTCGGCAAGGGCTTCGTGGGCGGCTGGGCCGCGTTCCTCGACACCCGGGGCGAGGATCTGGGCGCCTCCTTCAAGGGCGCCGTGTTCGACGTCATGGCCGGGCAGCTGCTGGCCGCGCCGTTCCGCGTGGTGTGGTTCTCCGGTGAGACCCGCGCGGGCACTCCCGCCATCATCGTCCCCGAGCCCGGCAACGCCGCCGTGGCCGCCTTCGAGTCGATGCACAACGTGGTCCGCCGGGCCGAGATGACGGCCGACGCGTGCCCGGGTGAAGAGGGTGAGGTGCCCTCGGAGGGCTTCCGGTTGGAGCGCTGGCTCGTGGCCGAGCAGGGGTTGTGGGTCGCGCGCACGGACAACCGGATGGTGTTCGCCCGGCACCCGGCGGTGGTGCTCCAGGGCCTGTGCGAGCCGCACCTGCGTCTCGAGGCGCCGCAGGACGTGGACATGGAGCTGGGCTTCGCTCCCGAGTCGCTCGGCCGCGAGGTGCAGCTGCTCACGCACGTGGTGGGTGTGGCCAACGGCATCCGGCTGCAGTTCGCCGTCGAGGGCAACCGGCTGGTGGGCCGTGGCATCTCCGGGCCCGTCGCGGATGAGCCCCGGTTGGACAGCGCGCCGTTCTCCGAGTCGCTGCTGAAGCTCGTCCCCGAGGAGACACCGGTGCTGCTCGCGCTCCAGCTCAAGCTGCCCGAGAAGTTGGATACGAACACCCTCAAGGCCTTCTGGTCCGGCAAGGGTGGCGTGGGGGCGCTGCGCACGCGTCAGGTGGCGATGATGTGGACGCCCCGGGGTGATGCGAACCTGCCCTCCGAGGTGGCCCTGCTGTGGGGCCAGCCCGAGGACGCCGAGGCGCTCGCGCAGCTCTTCTCCGGGCCCAACAAGATGGAGACCGCGACGCTGTGCGGCCACCACGTGCTGGCCTCGACGCCGGACGTGCTCGCGCGGGTGCGCCGGGCCTGCGAGGGCCAGGGCCCCAACATGCTCAACGCGGCCGCGCCGGTGGTGCAGGGGCTGCGCGCGCAGGGCTCGGTGTCCTTCGGCGTCCACACCGGACGGCTGCTCGGGACGCTGATGACGGATGGTTATTGGTCGCAGCTCCAGACGGATTCGCAGAAGCCGCGGCCGAAGGCGGCCCCGCCGGAGATCGAGTCCGCGCGGCGTGAATTGGAGACGCTGCCGTACATCGGCCTGCGCGGCACGGTGGATGGCAACAAGCTGGTTCCGGGAGGGTTCGGGTCATGAGGTTCTCCGCTCGCATCGCGGTACTGGCCGCGCTGGTGTCCGCCAGCGTGGCGGCGGCCAAGCCGCTCTACATCACCGTTCCCCGTGCCTACGGCAGCGACGAGCCCGTGGCCGTGGACGTGGCCTTCGAGACCAAGGGGCCCGTCGAGCTGCGGGTCCTCAAGCCCTCGGACGTCGACTTCTTCATCCGCGCGCAGGGAGAGATCCGGCGCGCCTATCAGCAGCCCCCCACCCTGGCGAACCCCGGCAACGCGCTCAGCCGCGGCCTCAACGCCGCGCACTCGCCGGGCTCGTTCCTGCTGTTCGCCCTCAACGAGGACTTCCGCAAGGCCGTGGCGCCGGGATTGCCCTCGCGTCCGCCCCCGCCTCCGGGCCGCCCGCTGGCCCGCGTGTCCGAGGGCCCCGAGAAGCTCGTGGGCGTGCCCGTCGGCTTCTCCGTGGTGCGCAGCCAGTGGCTGAACCTGGATCTCGGTGGCTCCGATCGCGAGTTCAGCGTCCCGGGCTTCGACACCTCCTATTACTCGAGCGGCTACGAGGAGCGCCGCGTGACGCTCCCGCCGCTGCCCGCCGGCATGTACATCCTCCAGCTCGTCCAGGGCCGCGTGGAGGGGCAGGTGGTGCTCGTCGTCACCGACCTGACCGTGCAGCTCAAGCAGACGGATGGGCAGGTGCTGGTGCGCGTGGCGGGGAGGGATCAGAAGCCTCGTTCGGGCGCGCAGGTGCAGGTGTATCTGCCCTCGGGGAAGGGGCCGGCCGGCACCACGGATGACAAGGGCGAGGTGACGCTGGCCGTCCAGGAGCCGCGCATCATCGCCACGGCCACGGTGGGCGGGGACACCGCCATCGTGGACACGGACTTCTACTCGTCGCTGGCGGTGGCGCCCGACGTGTTCATCTACAGCGACAGGCCCATCTACAAGCCGGGCGACGAGGTGAGGTTCCGCGGCGTGGTACGCCAGCCGGACAGCTTCCTCGCGCGCCTCTTCACGCCGCGGCGGCGCGAGGTGGCGGTGAAGCTCGTCTCGGCCGAGGGCCGCGAGGTGCAGACGCGCGCGCGGGTGGACGAGTTCGGCAGCTTCAATGGCACCATGTCGGTGCCGGAGGACCTGGGCACCGGCGTGCTGCGCGTGATGGCCGAGTTGGACTCGCGGCCGCACCAGGGCGAGGCGCGCGTGCAGGACTACGTGAAGCCCACCTTCTACCTGGAGCTGCAACCGGAGAAGGAGACGGTGGTGCCGGGCGAGACGGTGCGGGCCACGGTGCGGGCGCGCCGGTACGCGGGTGGAGTGCCCGCGGGCGCGAAGTACGAGGTGTTCCTCTACCGCACGCTGCTGGACGCTCCGGCCTGGGTGGATGACGCGGGGATGGGCGGGCAGGGGAGCGCGGTGACGTACGGCTCGGCCTCCACCACGGAGGGCAGGCTGAGCGTCCCCGAGCGCCTGTTCTCCACGGTGGCCCAGCGCGGAGTGGAGGAGGATCCCTGGGCGAGCGCCGCGACCTTCGACGCCAATGGCGAGGCGGAGATCGAGATTCCGGTGCCCGCGCTCAAGCCGGGCGAGGATCGCCTGCCGTACCGCTACACGCTCACCGTGCGCGCGCGGGATGACCAGGAGACGTTCGCCAACGCGAGCGCCGCCTTCTTCCTGTCCAAGGTGGAGGTGCTGGGGACCACGCGCTACTCGGCGGCGGTGGTGAAGAAGGGCTCCGAGGCGACGTTGAACATCCGCGCCACCACGCTGGGCGGCAAGCCCTACGGCGCCACGCCGGGTGAGGTGGAGTTCGTGCTCCGCAAGGCCGATGGCACGGAGAAGAGCCTGGGCAAGCGGAGCTTCACCACGGGCGCCGATGGCGTGCACCGCGAGAAGGTGCCCACCTCGGACGCGGGCGCGGTGCTGGCCCGTGTCACGGTGAAGGACAAGGGCGGACAGGCCTGGACGGGCGAGGACCAGACGCTCGTCATCGGCGACGCCGACGAGCCGGTGGCCCGGGTGCCCAACCTGACGCTGGCGTCGCTCTCCGGCACGCTGACGCCGGGGGATTCGGCGCAGCTCGTGGCGCTGCTCCCGGACAGCTGGGGCCCGGGTGGCGCGGATGCGGGCCCGGTGTGGGTGACGCTCTCGGGCGCGGGGGTGTACGGCACGCAGCTGGTGGAGCTGAAGGGCCGCACGCTGGTGCACTCCTTCGAGGTGGAGAAGCGCTTCGGCAGCGCGGTGTATGCGTCGGTGGCGTACCCGACGGCCGCGGGCCGCTGGGAGGAGCGCATGGTGGGCTTCCGCATCATCCCCGCCGAGCGCACCCTCACCGTGACGCTTCAGCCGCGGCGCGCCGAGGCCACGCCGCTCACCGAGCAGGTCATCGACGTCCGGGTGACGAACCACGAGGGCCAGGGCGTGGTGGCGCAGCTCTCGGTGGGCGTGGTGGACAAGGCCGTCTACGCCATCCAGAACGAGTTCCGCCCCAAGGTGCTGGACTTCTTCTACCCGCCGGGCCGCGACAACGTGGCCACCTTCTTCTCCTCCGAGTTCCAGGGCTACGGCTATGGCGAGGTGCTCGCGCGGAAGATGGCGGGGCTGCCGGATCATGCCTTCGCCTCCATCAAGCCGCCCACGCGGCAGGCGAAGGATCTGGAGCGCGACACCGCGTACTGGAGCCCCAATGTGGTGACGGACCGGGACGGCCGGGCCACGGTGCGCTTCAAGCTGCCGGCCAACCAGACGCTCTGGGTGGTGACGGGCGTGGCGGCGGACACCTCGGGCCGCTTCGGCGAGTCCACGGCCGAGTTCGCCACGCGCGGCGGGCTCAACCTGTACGCGGCGCTGCCGCAGTTCCTCCGCCAGGGAGACGAGGCGCTCGCGTCGGTGCGCCTGTCGGCCGGTGCGGCGGCCAAGGGAAGCCAGGTGCTGGACGTGCGGCTCGCGGCGGCGGGGGTGCTCGAGTCCGCCGAGGCGAAGCAGAAGGTGGAGCTGGGGCAGGGCGGCGAGCAGGTGCTGCCCATCACGCTGAAGGCCCAGCGCTCCGGCCCGGCCGAGCTGGCGGTGGAGGTGCTGGGGGGCAAGGAGCCGCTGCGGGACAGGCGCACGGTGGCGGTGCGGCCGGCGGTGCTGGCGGATCCGGTGAAGGTGTCGCAGTGGGGCGGCGGCGAGCTGTCCCTGCCCGCGGCCCCGAGCGCGGCCCTCTCCGACGTGGAGCTGGTGCTGCAGCCGTCGCTGGTGGACGCGGCGCTCTCCAACGTGCGCGAGCTGCTGACGTACCCGTACGGGTGCCTGGAGCAGCTCGTGTCCACCACGGTGCCCAACGTGGCGCTGTACCAGACGCTGAAGAAGTCGGGCTCGCTGGAGTCGCTCGACACGGACAGCCAGGGCCTGCTGGCCGAGGCGCGCAGCCGCGCGGTGCAGGGCACGGCCCGCATCCTGGAGATGTCCGTGAAGGGCGGCGGCTTCACCTGGTTCAGCGGCTACAGCGCGGCGGACGTGCCCATGACGCTGATCGCCCTGGACGGGCTGGCGTACGCGGTGGAGGCGGGGCTGGTGGACCGCAACGATCCGCGCATCACCGAGAGCATGCGCTGGCTGGAGGCCCAGGGGGAGATGCCCTTCGAGTGGGATGCCACGCGGGCCTATGTGCTGGCGCGGCTGGACGGCGAGCGGCAGGCGGCCCGGGTGCGCGCGTTGGTGGAGCGGGCCTCGCCCGGGGACCTGTACCCGCTGGCGCTGTCGGTGCTGGCCGCGGAGAGGGCCGGGGTGATGAAGGAGGCCGCGCTCAAGGGCCGCATCGACGAGCTGGTGGCGCAGAGCAACGAGGGCTTCGTCACGCTGGCCAACATGCCCGCGCCGAGCGAGGCGATGTGGCGCTATCCGCTGCGCCGGGTGGGCCTCACCGCCATCCTGGGTCACGCGGCGTCCTTCGGGAAGATGGACGTGAGCAAGGCGCGCCGGCGGTTGTTGGAGGCGCTGACCGAGCCGGGGCTGTCCACCTTCGATCGGAGCACGGCGCTGCTGCACTCGATGTGGCTCATCGAGCGCGACGCGAAGGAGTTCCGCAAGCTGGCGCCGCCGGAGGTGAAGGGCGCGAAGGGCCAGGTGCGCTTCTCGCCGCGAGGCATGGGCCTGGTGGCCACGCTGGAGCCGGGGACCCGCGCGGTGGACGTGGGCGGCTTCGATGGCGTGGCGACGCTGCGGGCCGTCGCGGCCACGCCGCTGGCGGACGTGAAGCCCGTGGAGCAGGGCATGAGCCTGCAACGCGCCTACTACGTGCTGCGCGAGGGCGGCCGGGTGCGGCTCAACGCGGGCGACAGTATCAGCCAGGGCGAGGAGGTGTACGTGGAGCTGACGTTGGACGCGCGCGGGGAGAACCGGGCGCGCTCGGCGTACTACGTGCTGGAGGACGCGGTGCCGGCGGGCTTCGTGCCGCTGGTGGAGGACAAGGAGTTCCGCGGTCCGCCGCACTCGCTGCCGCTGGCTCCCGAGGCCCTCAAGCGGCGCTCGCTGAGCCCCGAGCGCGCCACGTTCTTCTTCGAGGAGCCCACGTGGTGGAGCGACAGTCCGCGCACGGTGGGCTACGTGATGCGGGCGCAGTTCGCGGGCACCTTCTCCGCGCCGCCGGCCTTCATCGAGGACATGTACGTGACGAGCATCCGGGGCCGCACGGGCGCGGACGTGCTGAAGGTGGCGCCGTCCCAGCGCACCTCGGGCGACGTCGGCCAGAGCGAGTGGTGAGGCCGTGATGGGGTGGGCCGCCGTGACGGTCGCCATGCTGGCGGCCACCCCCGTCTTCCTCACCAGGGGAGACGTGACGCCGGAGTCGCAGCTGCGCTCCGAGGCCGAGGCCGCGTGGAAGGCGCTGGAGGCGCGCTACGTGGCCGAGGCCGGTGGTGTGCCTGGCCGGGCACCGGGAAACATCTCCCTGCAACGCGGCGAGGCGATGCTGCCCTCGCGCAACGGGCAGGGCCGGCCAGGCGTGGTGGAGCTGCGGCAGGGCTCGCCCGGGGTGTTGGATGCGCGGCTGCTCGTGGCGCTCCGGCACGAGCTGGCGCACCAGTTGCTGTGGTGGGCGTGTCCGGCCTCGGCGGAGGACCGGCTGTTCCACGAGGCATTCTCGCTCGCGGTGAGCGGCGAGCTGGCCGAGTGGAGGGATGCGCCCTACCAGTCGCTGGCGAACGCCTCGGTGGAGCTGGCGCGCAATCCGGATGTGGATACGCCGCGGGCCCGCCGGGCGCTGGCGCGCGTGCTGAACGAGGACGCGGGCTTTCCGAAGGCCCTCACGCGCCGGTTGAGGCAGTGCCAGGACGGGGCGCGCTGGGCGGTGCCGCTGTCCGTGGACGAACTGGTGGGCGTGTCGGTGGAGGCGGCGGCCAGCGCGACGGTGGTGCTCAGCCGCCACTCGGGCGAGGTGCTGTTCGCCGAGGGCGACATCCAGCGGGCCATGCCGTACGGCTCGACGTTGAAGCCCTTCGTGGTGGCGGGGAGCGTCGTGCCACCACCGGTGCTCTCCGTGCGAAGAGAAGTCGCGGAGTGGGCCTGTGGCGAGCGGTTGCCCGGGAAGGTGGACGTGAGGACGGCGCTGTTGCGCTCGTGCAACGGGTACTTCCTGGACTGGGAGGAGCAGGGGAGCGCGCCGAAGGGCTTCGGTTCCTGGGGCGCGGTGCTGACCGCGGTGGGCCTGTCCAGCCAGCCCCTGGACATGGCGGACGCCATCGGGCTGCGCGCCACGCTGCGCCTCTCGCCCTGGGGCCTGGCCCAGGCGTACCGGCTGCTGGCCGAGGCGAGGCCCGACCTGATGGCGGTGCTGGCCGACAACGTCGCGCGCGGGACGCTGTCGGAGCTGCCGGCGTCGAAGGACTACGCGGGCATGGCGACGAAGACGGGTACGGTGCGGGACGCGGACAGCCGGCCGAGGCTCGGGTGGATCGTCGCGGTGGACGAGGATCTGGTGGCGGTGGTGGTGAGGCCGGGGAGGATGCCGCGCGCCTTCGCGGACGAGGTGCCCGCGGTGCTGGCGAAGGTCCGGAAGAAGCGGAGCGGGCTGGAGGCCGCGCGGGTGCAGGTGCTGGGGCTGGTGCCGCCGGAGAGCCTCGAGGCGCGGTGCCAGGGAGCCGGCTTCTCCCTGGAAGGAGGCACCCCGCGAACCATCCTCGAGGGCTTCACGAAGTTGGCGCCGCTCGTGTCGAAGGGTGCGGCGGTGTGCCTGGGGAGCCCCTGGCGGGTGCGCTTCCCCGACGCGCCGGCCGGCCGCGACTACGCCGGCATCTTCACGGAGTCCCGTCCGCCGCCCTACACGCCGCCCGCCGGAGTCCCCATCGGCCCGAATGCCCTCAAGGCGCGGCGGGGCTCGGACTTCGTCTTCCGCACCACGCGCCTGCAATACACGGCGGGAGTCGTGGCGGCGGAGGACGCATCACTCCAGGGTGAGGCGAGGGTGGCGCTCGCGCGCGTGGCGGCGCACAACGAGCGGCACGCGGGCAGCAGGCACCCGGGCCGTCCGGTCTGCGATACGACGCACTGCCAGGCCTTCCTCGGAACCGTGCGCGTGCGGCCCGAGGAGGAGCGGGCGCTCCAGGCAGCTCCGCTCCGCTGGCGCGAGTGGCTGCTGTTCTCCCGAGGAGGACAGGAGCCGTGGCGCGAGTCTCGCCCGCGCTCGCGGGTGGAGTCCCTGTTGGGGCGTGGGGTGACATCCGTACGCTTCGCGGACGGCCGCGTGCACTACGTGCGCACGAAGCGCGAGGACGGCGCGGTGTTCGATGCCGCCGAGTCCCAACCCTGCGAGGTGTTGCGCTCCGCGCTGAAGCTGCCCTCCTGCCCACGCACCGCCGTCTTCGAGGACGGGCAGGTCTCGTTCGAGGGGCGGGGCGAGGGGCACGGAGAGGGGCTCGACGTGGAGGCGGCGAAGTCGAGTGGCCTCGGCGCCGAGCGCATCCTCGACCAGGCCTATGGCCGTGGTGGGGAGGGCGGGTAGCGCTCCTCTTGGGCGCTCACTCCCGTGGTTTCGGCTTGAACGTGCCGGGCTTGGACTCCACGGCCTGGCGCACGGCCTGCTCGAAGTCCTCGCGGCTCTTGTACAGGGAGATGCCGCCCAGCTTGAGGCTGGCCATCGACACGCCCATCCGGACCACCTTCGAGCCGAACAGCACGCCGAGCGAGTTGATCCGGGGCGCGAGCGGCACGGCGCGATCCGTCATCAGCGTGCGCGCCTCGGTCGCGTAGAGCTCCATGCCCTCCCAGTCGTGGAAGATGTCCATCTTGGGTTGGGAGGCGACCAGCCCCTCGATGGTCACCATGGCGAGGTGGGCGAGGTGGGCGTCGTACATCGCGCCCTGGAACTTCGTCACGATGACGTGAGGCGCGGGTGTCCAGAGCTGCTGCTCCCCGTTCGGGGTGGTCCAGGTCCTGGTTCCATTCACGACCGAGTGAGCGAGCATGGCGGGCCAGTTAGGGCAGCCGATCCCTGGAAGCAAGCAGCGCTTCCCGGCTGGCGATGTACACCGGGGTGGGGAGGGACCCGGCGATCATATGCCACACCGTGTCATGGGTCTTTTCCTCAATCGGGGAAGAGGTCGTCCCGTGGCGGAGAAAGTTTCCGGGCCGACTGACGGACCCCGGGGTCTGAGCGGACCTCGACTGCTTCGAGCAGACGCAGCACCCGTTCTCCCGAGCTGTCGAGGTTGTCGCGCGTGATGCCACGGGCCTCCAGCGCGGCGAACAGCGCGGGCAGATCTCCCGCGTGGCGCATGCCGCGCGCGCAGGCGCCTCCCGGGCTGGCGCGGAGGATGACGCTGCTGAAGTCGCTGCCGAGCATGACGGCCTCGGGGCTCGTGTGCCGGACGTAGTGGAGCCAGTGCGCGACGTCGTCATCACAGGTCCCCGGCTGGAAGCCCTCCCAGCGCTCGGTGAGGGGGACCTCCTGGAATGGAGAGCGGAAGAGTCCGATTCCGATCAGTCCTCCGCTCCGGCCGATCCGCTGGGCGAGCGGCGTGCTCAGGCAGCGCGTCTCGGCCCATCCCGCTCCGGTGTGTGAGTAGAGGATCGGCACGCCCGCGGGCTCGGTGATGGCGAGCACGTCCTCGATCGCCTTGTCGCTGGCGTGGGCCACGTCGATGAGGATGCCGAGCTGGATCATCCTCCGGACCGCTTCCACTCCGAGCGGCGTGAGACCGCCCTCCCGCCCATTGGTGAGGCCTCCCACCAGCGGGCCGAACTGGTCATCCGCGGCGTCCGCCAGCGGGTTGTCGAAGAAATGCACGAGGGTGATGGACCTCGCTCCCGCCGCGTGAAGCAGATCCACGTCCTCCACGCGCCGGATGCCCTCACCGCCCTCGATGGCGGGAACCAGCACCAGCTGCCCGCGCGCGAGCTCCCGCCGTGCCTCCTCGGCGCTGTGCGCCAGCACGAAGTCCGGGCTCCTCCGGGCGAAGGCCTCCAGCTCCTCGAGCTGGTGGAGCGCCTCGCCCAGCGCGCTCCGGCCGGGACGGGTGGCCGGAGGCGGCCAGACCGTCGCGAGGATCAACCGCACTCCCGCCCGCCGCAGCGCCGCCGGATCCACCTGGTTGACGAGGCGCTCCGCGTGCGAGCCCGCCAGCACTCCATCTCCCGGCTCTCCCTGGAAGAAGGGCCGGAGTGCTTCGCGCATGGTCACGTGCACGTGGAGATCGGCCCTGATCACCTGGGGTGGCACCTCGGGGGGTGGTGCTTCCGGTACCTGCTGGATGCCGGCGCATCCCAGGCTTCCCATCAACGCCAGCAGACAGCTCCACGTACCACGTGCGGTCATCTCGTCACCCCGGCCGCGAGCATGCCGGAGGGCCGGGAAGATTGCCGCATTCGGGCACTGAGAATGGCCCGTGCAGGCTGTAGGGTTGATGCCCCATGAGCCTTCCTGACGCGGCAGCCTGGCAGCTCCCCTGGCGGGGGTTGGGCCTCAGCAGCAACCTCGACGCGGCGGATCAGCCGCATCCCTACCGGTTGCTCGCCGAGTCGCCCGGCCTCTTCGACTTCGTGGAGTACAGCGCCCCCCTGTCGCTCGACGAGACGCGGGCGCAGGCCTCGCTCTTCCCCCAGATGTGGGAGCGCCGCCAGGACGTGCCGGTGCTCTTCCACCCCGTGCACCTCAACCTCTACGGCCCCGAGCTGGAGCCCGGCAAGGTGCTCGCGGACCTGGACGCGCACGCGCGCGCCGTGGGCAGCGCCTGGGTGGGCAACGACATCGGCTGGTGGCACTCGGGAGGACAGCCGTTCCCGGGCTACCTCTACTTCACGCCGCCCTTCACCGAGGCCGGTGTCCGCGACTCCGTGGCGCACGCGCTCCACGTCCAGTCCCACCTGTCCGTCCCGCTCGCGCTGGAGAACCCCGCCGCCTTCGCGAAGCGCGGTGAGCTGCACGTGCTCGACTTCATGGCCCGCGTGCACGCGCGCACCGGTCTGCCGATGCTGCTCGATCTGGGGCACCTGCTCAGCTACCAGCTCGCCGCTCGACTGCCCCTGGAGGCGGGACTCGACGGCTTCCCGCTCGACAAGGTCATCGAGATCCACATCGCCGGTGGCGTCATCACCCGCCGGGGCGGGCGGGGCTACTACGTGGACGACCACACCCAGCCCGTGCGCGAGGAGCTCTTCGGCCTGCTGGAGTCGCTGCTGCCGCGCTGCCCCTCGCTGCGCGCCGTCACCTTCGAGGGAGACGGGCACCCGCTCGAGGTGGCCCTCCTCACGCTGCGCCGCCTGCGAAAGCTGGTGCCCTCGGCGCCCCGGCCTCCGCTCGCGCTCACCCCGGTGACGGAGCCCGCGCCGGCCTTCACGGGGGAGAGCCAGCCCTGGTCCCTCTACGAGACCGGCTATGGCGCGAAGCCGGAGACCGGAGGGGACACGGAGGGGGCTCGCGCGGAGACGGACTTCCGGCTCGCGGTGGTGGCCGAGACGCTCGATCGCGACTGGCCCATCTCCCGGTTGCTGCTCGCGGGCACGCGGGACGATCTGCGCGCCTTCACCGCCTCCCGGGAGTTCCGCGAGCTCTTCGAGGGCCTGGGCCGCTCGCCGGGGCACGCCTTCGCGGCCTGGACGCGGCGCCGCCTACGCGAGCACCCGGACGAGGGCGTGGCGGCGGCGGTCTCCTTCGAGACCTTCCTGCCCAACGTCTTCATGATGCGCCCCCTCGCCGCGCCCGCTCCGGGGCAGGTGGGGCTGGCCGAGGACGTGCGCGTGGGCACCTTCCCCGCGGATCTCACCGAGCTCGTCTTCGCCGCGAAGTCCCTGCGCCGTCACCTCACGGGGAGGGCCTGGGCGTGCGAGGTGCTGGACGTGAGCGGCCTGGAGGCGCTCGCGCAGGTGGCCCGGCGTCCGGCTCCGGGCCCGTGGAGCTTCGTCGTGCGGCGCAGGGGGAGGGGACCCGAGGTGTTGACGGTGCCCCCGTCGTTGCTGGAGGTGTTGCGCTCGCTCGCGCGGGCTCCCCAGCCGGTGGAGGCCGTGCCCTCCGCGCTGCTGGCGGAGGGGCTCGCTCGCGGCCTGCTGCGGCGCGGGTGAGGCTCAGGGGCAGGGGCCGCAATCCCTGCCGCAGTTGTCATACGACTCGCCCGTTCCACACGACTCGGTGCGCTGACAGACGCCGTCTCCGCAGGTGTAGATGTCCCTGCGGAGCATCCGCGTCGTGATGGTCGGCCAGGTGATGCCGCCGTAGGTGCACGACACGTAGAACCTCCGCGAGGCATCCAGGGTGCAGAACCTCGAGCAGTCCGCCTCCACGCGGACCATCGGGGGGCACTCCTGGCTCACCAGGTTGCTCCGGGTGGAGAGGGCGCAGGCGCGCGCGGTGCTCTCCCGGTCGTTGAGCGGGCGCCCGTCATTGCCGACGTAGATGGACTCCTGGGTGAAGAGGTTGCCGAAGAAGCAGGCCTCCTTCTCCGAGAACAGCAGCAGCTCCGCGGTGGAGACGGGGATGGGCACGCCCGTGGCGCTCAGCCCCTGCACGGAGATGGGGATGTTGATTCCGTACTTGTTGGCGTGGGCCGCCAGGCACGCGGAGACGATCCGCTGCTCGGTGACGGTGACGGGCGAGCCGTTGCTCCAGTCCGGCGCGAGTCCCAGCTTCCCCGTCCAGACATAGATCTCGCCCGTATGGGTATTCGTGTAGGTGCGCCGCACCCCGGCCGGCACGGCGCAGAGGACGACGTACTTCATCACCAGGTCGTTGAGCTCCGGGTTCGTCCGGAACCAGGAATCGAACTCGGGGGAGGACAGGCCCTCCAGGGACAGGCCGTTGAGCGAGAGCCCGTTGAGCGACAGGCCGTTGAGTGAAAGCCCGTTGAGCGACAGGCCATTGTTGGTGTCCATCTCCTGGGCCTGTTCCCGCGAGGCCAGGGGCTCGAGCGACCCTTCCGCCGGACCACAGGCGCTCACCGCCGCCAGCAGGAGCGCGGTGCTCGGGAGCACCCACCCCCAGGTCCCCTTTCCAGATCCAGCCTCGAGACGACGAGAAACCTCGACAGAGCCGGTATTCATGTCTGCCCCCAACGAGAGAGGTGAAGGCCGGGCGCGCCTGTGGGGGGCACGGACCGGGGAGCCTCGATGGCGGGCAGTCGAAGAAGCTTTGCTCCGAGTGAAGTTTAACTTTGCCACTGGAACCGAGAAACCTGACTCATCCACCCGGGTCGGTTCGAGTTCTGAGACTGACAGTGGAATCGTGAACTACCGGATGGAGGAGGGAAGCCCGTCGAGCACCAGACCCTTGGAGGAGAGAGCACCCGTTCTGTCGGGTTTTCGACGGAGCCTTGCGCCCGCCCCTCCCTCTAGGGTAGTTCGCGCCCATGTCGTCACCCCTCGTCGTTGGCATCGCCGGTGGTACCGCTTCCGGCAAGACGACGGTCGCCCGGAAGGTCCGCGACGCACTCGCCGACTGCCGCGTGGCCTTCATCGACCAGGACTCGTACTACCGGGACCTGGAAGACATGACGCTCGCCGAGCGCCGGGAGGTCAACTTCGACCACCCGGACGCCTTCGACACGGACCTGATGGTGGAGCATCTGCGCGAGCTCAAGGCGGGCCGGCCCATCCAGAAGCCCGTCTACGACTTCGTCGCGTCCACGCGTCAGAAGAATCAAACGGTGCGCGTGGACCCCGGGGACATGATCCTCATCGAGGGCATCCTCGTGCTCCACATGAAGGCGCTGCGCGACGAGATGAACGTGCGCATCTACGTGGACACCGACGACGACCTGCGCATCATCCGGCGCCTGGAGCGCGACATCCACGAGCGCGGGTACGACTTCGACCGCGTGGTGGGCCAGTACCTGCGCCACGTGCGCCCCATGCACAAGGGCTTCGTCGAGCCCTCCAAGCACCACGCCGACATCATCGTCCCCCAGGGCGGCAACAACGACATCGGCATCGGGATGATCGTGGGAGCGCTGCGCGGCCGGCTGCTGCATCCCCCCCCGCCCCGGTGACGGACGGGAAGGGGTGATCGCGGCCGCGGGCCTCAGGGGCCCGTGAGCCGCCGCCCCTGGATGCGGGTGTTCATCACGTCCTCTTCCGTCACGAACTCCGTGTAGAACACCGCCGTGCGTCCGGCGCCGTTGGAGACGGCGACGGGCTCGTACTCGGGCGCGTCGTGCCGGGCGATGGGCCGGCCTCCGGGGTCTCGCACCGTGCCGTCGGGCCGGATGCGCGCGCTGTACAGGTCCACGGGCTCGTTCTCGGGAATGGACTGCCCCTTCTCCTCCCACACCAGCCAATGGTTCGAGCCATCGAAGGCGGCGGTGGGCCGCGTCCGGGGCGTTTCACCCTCGGCGACGGTGAGGGGCACGGCGTCCAGGACGGCACCGCCGCCGCTCACGCGGGCCGCGGAGATCCGCGTGCCGGCCATGAACGGACCCTCCGCCCAGGCCACCAGCACGTTCGTCCCGTCGAAGGAGAGGGCGGGCGGCGCGTCGAAGGACGGGCCCGGGCCGATGAGGAAGCCCGGCGAGTCGAGCACCGTGCCGCTCTCCGACACGCGCGCGCCGCGGATGCTCGTCTCCGTCTCGAGCTTCGTGAAGTCGAAGTGCACCCAGGTGACGAGGTAGTGGCCCCCGGCGTGGATGACCGAGGGCGTCTGCTCGGTGAGGAGGGTGCCCGCGATGAGGAAGCCGCCGGGATCCAACACCACGCCCGCGGAGCTGACGCGGGTGCCGTAGAGGTCGGAGACATCGCCGAACACGCCGCTGCTCCGCCCGTCCTCCCAGACCACGAGGAAGCCATCCCCGGAGGAGGCCACGGCGGGAGTGATCTCCGAGTCCTCCAGCACGGCGATGGGCAGGCTGACGGCGTCCAGCAGCACGCCGGCGCTGCTCACCCGTGCGCCGCGAACGTCCCGGCGGTCGTCCGTGCCGTCCTCGTCCCAGACCACCAGGAAGGACGCTCCGTCGAAGGCCACCGACGTGTTGCGCGAATCGGGCCTGGCGGGCAGCACGATGGGCGGGCCGAGGGCGCGGCCATCGGTGCGCACGCGCGTGGCCAGCAGGCGCACGGGCTCGTTGGCACGTGCCTCCCGCCAGACGACCAGGTAGTGACCGGCGCCATACGCGGAGGCGGCCTCCTTCTGCGCCGTGGCCGAGCGCGTGAACAGGAGGGGCGGCGAGTCCAGAACCGTCGTGTCGTGCCTCACCCGGGTGCCGAGGATGTGGTTGTTCGGGTCGTAGGGATCGGCGCCCTCGGCCTGGGCGCTGTACGTGACGAAGTAGTGGCGGCCGTTCGAGGCCACCGCCGGTTCGCTCGCCCGAGGGAAGCCCTCGAAGGAGGGAAGGGTGAAGCCCGTTGGATCCAACACCTCGCCAGCATCCGAGACGCGAGCGCCACGGGCGCGGAGCACCTCCTCGAGGTTGTCGCCCCAGACGACGAGCGATTCACCGTCGCCGTGAGCCAGGCGCGGGGCGGTCTGCGCCCCGGGATGGTCGGTGATGGGAAAGCCCGTGGTCTCGATCGCCTTCAGGTCGCTCCGCAGCCGGGCGCCGTAGATGTCCCGCGTCTCGCCGCGATCGTCCTCCCAGACGACGAGGAAGTTCCTCCCGGTCCAGATCACATCGGGGAGGGCCTGTTCACCTGCGGCCGCGATGAGGGTCACGCCTCTGTCGTCCAACACCGTGCCGTCCTTGCGCACGCGGTTGCCGTAGATGTTCCCCTCGTCGCCGTCCCGCTCATCGCTCCAGACGACCAGGAACTGTCTGCCGTCCCAGGCCACGGCGGGATCGAACGCATCGTTGTACCCGGGGGAGAGCGAGCTCCGGCCGAGCACCTTGCCCTTGGAGTCGATGCGCGCGGCGGCGACGACGTTCTCGTCATCCCCGGAGACGGTGTAGGCCACGAGGCACAGCTTCTTCGTGCAGGCGATGCCGGGGGGCCCGCCGATCTCGTCGCTGTAGCTGATGACGAAGGAATCGCGCACGTCGCCGTCGCCCTCCACGTGGGTGCCCATGAGGCCGTCCCCACTCACCCAGACGACCACGAACCGGGTGCCGTCATGGGCCACGCGAGGCCGGCCACCATCCAGGCCGGTTCCGAGGTTGAGCGGGATGCCCGCCGGATCGAGAACGCGGCCATTGGGCTTCACGCGCGCGCCGAAGACATCTCCGGTGCGCGAGTCCTCCCAGACGACCAGGTACACGTCTCCATCGAAGGCCACGGAGAGCCCCATGAATCCCGAGGCCTGCGCCTCCAGGGCGGGCCGGGTCACGTCGAAGGGGCTGGAGACACCGGAGAGCCCGGCCTCCGTGGTGAGCAGCTCCCCCACGTCCGGTGCTTCTGCTTCCTCCGGCATCGGCCCACACGCGAACGCCAGCGTCCCGAGCAATGCCGCGCCCCAACGGACCAGCCACGCGGCTCTTCCCCTGTGTTGCTCCATGTACGCCCTCCTGCCGAGTGGGGCGCAACCTCATGTTCGCCCGCCACGCGCGCAATCCGCCCCGAGGGGTGGGCCTGCATCCGGCCGCGCACGGACGGGACAGGGCGCGTCCGGCGTCGGACAGGGGAGAGGGTTCAGCTCCGGCGGCGCAGGAAGTCCCTCATCGGGCCCTGCAGGCGTCTGGCCTGGGTGAGCAGGCTCGCGTGATCGCACGGCTCGGGCAGCTCGTGGTAGTGCGCCCGGATGCCGGCGGCGGTGAGCAGGTGGTACGTGTCCCGGACGCGCGACGGCGGAGCCAGCGCGTCCTGCGCCGCGGCGACCAGCAGGACGGGCGCTCGCACCTTCGCCAGGCTGTCCGAGACGTCTCCTCCCACGTAGGCCGTGCACAACAGCGCCCAGGTGTTCGCGTCGAACGTCTCCGCGAAGGCGTCCGCGTCGGCCTCCAGGACCCGCTCGGCGGCGGCCGGCTCCGAGTACGCCGCGGCGAGCGCCCGGGTTCCATTCACCAGCCGCAGGTACTCCAGGCGCAGCTTGCGCAGCGTCTTCCTCGGGCCCTCGCCCGGTGCGTACTGGCCCTCGCGGAAGTCCGGATCCGCGCGCAACAGGTGGCGCGTGAAGCCGAGCCGCTCGCGCAGCGTCTCCGGCAGGGTCCTCGCGGCGCCCAGCACCACCACCGACGCCATCAGCTCCGGGAAGAGCGCCGCCAGTTGCAGGGCCACCAGCCCGCCGAGCCCCACGCCCACCAGCGTCCGCGCGCGCTCCACCTTCATCCCGCGCAGCGTCGCGGCCACGGCGCGCGCCATGTCCGTCACCGTCATCGTCGGCATCGCCGCGCCGTAGGCCCTGCCCACGCGGGTGTCCACCGTCACCGGCGAGGTCGAACCGAAGGGGCTACCGAGCAGGTTGGGCACCACCACGTGCATCGCGGAGGTGTCCAGCGGCCGGCCCTCGCCCACGAGCTCCGTGCCCCAGCCCGAGGGCTGGTAGGCCGAGTCCTCGACCGGCCCCAGCGCCCGGTGCGAGTGGGAGAGGTCGTGCAGCAGCACGGCAACATTGTCGTCCGAGCGCTCTCCGTAGGCGGACCAGGCGATCTGGGCCCCGCCCAGCAGGCCGCCCTCCTCTAGAGGAAGTGCAACCGGTAACGAGTAGCTGCCGGTGGTCTGGTACACGCGAGGGAGGTCTCATATCACTACGGCCGTCATTCCCGAGAGAGGAGTAGCTCCGCGTGAAGCGTTATTTCGGACTCATCGTGCTCATCGCCGGCGTGCTGATCGCCGCCGTGGTGACGTACCGCAGCGCCAGTGCCCGTGCGACCGAGGCTCAACGCGAGGCGGACTTCACCCGCATCCAGAAGGACTACCTGGAGCGCGTGGGCTGGATCCGCACCAACCCCGATGAGGCGTCCTACCGGCAGGAGATCTCCCCCTTCTTCAAGACGTACTTCGAGCAGATCTCCGCGCACCAGAACCGCTACAAGCTGAGCAAGGAGTTCGACGCGTACCTGGGCGAGCTGGAGAAGCGTGGCGACAAGGACGAGCGGGCCCAGGACAAGAAGGCCTTCTATGAGTACACGCGCAAGGTCTTCGACCAGATGCGCGAGGGCAACTACAAGCCGCAGTGGACGGCCACGGACAAGGGGATGCGCCTGGACGTGGTCTCCTCGGACGTGGTGCAGGTGCTCGGCAAGCCGCAGGTGCGCCTGCAGCTGGCGCTCTGGGGCGCCCAGCGTGAGGAGCGCCAGGACGGCAAGATGAAGAAGATGGTGACCAGCGCCTCCTTCAAGACCCAGTGGAAGCTCACGGACGAGCGGGGGAAGCTGATTGGCGAGATGAACGCGGATGATCCCTCGATGAAGGTGGACTTCCCCGAGCGCTTCATCGCCGAGTTCCCCCCGCAGATGGTGCTGGGCCACTACGACATCGATCTCATCCCCAACGAGGTGAAGAAGATGGAGATCACCTTCAACGTGAGCTCGCGTTCGACGTCGGGCGGGGATGCGGCGGCCACCTACGTGTGGAAGCTGGACGTGCCCACCGACTGGCGGCTGGGCGCGGGCGAGAAGTGGGAGGGGGCCGAGGTGACCGAGCGCTCCGAGGAGGAGATCGATCCCTCGAAGGCCGAGAAGAAGTAGTCCGCGGGAGGGCGGACCTGCCGTTACCCTTGGCGCATGACGACGAAGACCCCACGGGGAACGAGCAGGTCCGACCACCCGGTCGCGTACCTCACGGACGTGGAGGGGATCTGGGAGAAGCTGACCAGCTTCTGCCAGGACAACCCCCACGTGTCGCTCGAAGGGGAGCGGTTGGTGGTGCGGCCGGGCTCGACGTTCGTCTTCGGCGGGGATGCCATCGACCGGGGTCCGGATGGGCGCCGGGTGGTGCGGACGCTCCTGGAGGCCTGGCGCCAGCAGCCGTCACAGGTGGTGCTGCTGGCGGGCAACCGGGACATCAACAAGCTGCGCCTGGTGCGCGAGCTGAGGGGTCATCCCCTGGCGCGGACCCCCGCGGAGATGCGCGAGGCCCCACGGCCCGTGCTCCTGCGGTGGATCTTCGAGAACACCATGGGAGCACGCGGGGCCTTCGAGTTCCGCCAGGAAGAGCTGGAGCGCTCCGGCGGGCCGGTAAGTGAAGAGGACGTGGTGGACAGCTTCCTCGAGGATCTCGGTCCCGGGGGGCTGCTGCGCGACTACCTCACCGCCTGTCAGCTGGTGCACCGCATCGGCAACACGCTCTTCGTTCACGGTGGTGTGCACGAGGACAGTCTGGGCGTGGTGCCGGCGCGAGGCCGGGTGGAGGGCGTGGACGCCTGGGGAGAGGCCCTCAACGGCTGGTACCGCGAGCAGCTCCAGGCTTTCGCCGAGGGGCGCTTCGAGCCGGGCGGTACTCCTGCCTGGGAGCCGGTCATCGCCTACCAGGCGCCCACGCCGGGAAAGCGGATCAATACCGCCAGCGTGGTGTACGGGCGCATGGCCGATGAGGTCAACCATCCCGGCCTGCCCTCACGGGCCCTCATCGAGACGCTGGCGCGCTCGGGCATCCATCGGCTGGTGGTGGGCCACACCCCGAGCGGGGATTGCCCCTCGGTGCTCCGCGAGGAGGACTTCGAGCTCATCCTCGCGGACAACTCCTACGGCCGGGTGGAGGGGGCCTCACGGGTCTTCCTCCGCGAGGACAGCGTGTACGTGGAAGGCCGGGCGAAGCTGGACGACGGACGGCTGGAGCAGGTGGGTTTCCAACTCGCGCTTGGAGACACCTCCAGTCCCATCGGCCGGCAGCTGCGCGACACCGGGCAGCTGGTGAAGGGGCCTCTGGAGAGCGGGGACTGGCTGCTGTTCCGCGCGTTGCCGAAGTACAGCATGGAGCAGCTCTCGGTGGCCCCGAGTGCCCTCACGGGGCGGGGACTGGGTCCCGCGCGGGCACACAGCGATTGAACCGTTGGGGAGTTCTTGCCTCGCCAGGCATATCCGCCGTTCATGGTCCTCTCCCGGGGGTGAAGGAGTGGGGAGGAGAGGGCGCGCGGAGGCTCAACGCGCGGCCCTTCCGCTCGAGGTTTCCATCCCCTCGTACCGGGTTCAATTCTCCACCACCGCGAAGTGCGACACGAGCTTGTACGCGGAGATCGTCCCGAGCTCGTCCAGGAAGTAGAGGTTGAGCTGGGCGTCGGCCTGCAGCGCCATCAGCCCCGCTCCGGCCCGCACCTCCGCGAGCACGTTGCCGCTGTCCGGATCCACCGCGCGTACGCGCTCGCCCGCCACCAGCACGACGCCTCGTGAGAGTACGGGCGGCAGCGCCCGGGAGAGCTGCTCGCCCGCCGCGCCCAGGCGCCACTCCACTTCTCCCTCCTCGGTCAGCCGTGCCGCCGCGCCCAGCGCCGACGTCACCAGCACTCCGCCCGGCAGCCGCGCCAGCGCGAACGGCCCTGGTCCCATGTGCAGTGCCCGCTGCCACCGCGTCTGCCCCGTCGCGTCGAGGCACAGCAGCACGCCTTCGCCCTCGAGCTCTCCGGCCACGTACAGCCGCTTTCCGCTCGGCAGCGGCGCCGAGGGCAGGGAGAGCGACATCTCGTACGTCCAGGCCGCCTCGCCGGTATGCGCGTCCGCCAGCAGCAGGGCGAAGTGCGAGCCCTGTCCCAGCATGGCCACGAAGCGCCGGCCCCAGGGCACCGGCGGGCCCAGGAAGGGCAGGGACGCGCTCACCCGGAAGCGCACCTGTCCATCCGCCAGATCCAACCCGTACAGGTACCCCGAGTCCGTCGCCAGCAGCGCGCGGTGGGCCTGGATTCCCAGGTGGCTGCGCCGCGTGCGCGGAGGCGCCAGGCGCCACATCTCCCGGCCCGTCATCTCGTTGTAGGCCAGGGCGACCCGATCATCCGACAGCGTGAGCAGCAGCCCGTCCTGCCGCAGCAGTACCGGGCCGATGCGCATGCCGTCGTGGTCGTGCAGCCAGCGCGCGCCGATTCCCTTTCCCTGGAAGCCGCAGATGCGCACGGCGCTCGCCCCGAGGCTGTAGCCGTCCGTCGAGGCCGCCACGCCATGGGTCGCCGCCCGCCGCCACAGCTGCTTGCCTCCCTTGCGATCGAAGGCGCATGCCATCCGCGGCGACGAGTACACCAGCCCCTGGCGCCCCAGCATCAGCCGCCCCTGGTCCGCGTCCGACAGCTTGCGTTGCTCCCACAGGTTCTGGAAGCGCAGGCGGCGCAGGCGCCCCGGCACCTTCAGTGGGCGGGTGGCCCCCGGAGACGTCACCGTCCGCGCCAGCGCCGCACCGCTCTCCTCGGGAGGCTGCACCGCTCCGCGCAGGTGCGAGAGTCCCTCCTGGCAGCGATCCCTCAGCTCCACCAGGTACGGGTTGCTCGACAGGGCCCGCTCCCGCTCGGACAGCGCCACCGCCAGGGCCTGCCCCAGGTGGTACATCGCCGCCACCAGGGCCTCTCCCGACAACGCGAAGGTGGCTCCTCCCAGCCGGGCCTGTCCCGTCTTCAGGTCCAACGTCAGCTCCGGCCGGAGGCCCGCGGGCTCGAAGGCGAAGCGCGGCTCGCCCAGCTCCACCGCCCGGGCCAGGTCCGCCGCCTGCCGCGCCAGCTCCAACGCGGTGAGGAAGGGCGGCCCCAGTGCCCGCCACGCCACCGGGCGCTCCGGCAGCGTCAGCCACACCTCTCCCGGGCACAGCAGCGAGGCCAGCGCCGGGCCCTTCTCCCTCGCCGAGCGCCGCAGCACGTCATCCGGGTCGTCCAGCGCGAAGCCGAAGCCGGGCAGGGTAGGGGGGGCCACACGCCGGGTGAAGGGCTGGGGCTTCAGCTCCTCCGGGGGGTGGAACGCCCCCTCCAGCTGCCCCAGCGCCCGCTCCAGCCCCTGCTCGTGGGCCTTGGTCAGCCTCCGGGGGGCCACCCGCCGGAGCTCCCCCAGGAAGTCCTGGCCGCACTCCCGGGCCGCCTCGGCCAGCTCCTCCGCGTCCACCCGCAACGGCGGCCGCAGCAGCCGGGCCGGCCGCGACAGGCTCGCCACCTGTAGCTCGATGTCCGCTCCTGAACGTCGCAGCACCAGCTCCAGGTGCGCCTCCGCCAGCGACACCTGCGCGAGCCTCCGGCCTCCCGCGTACAGCGCGGCCACGGCCTCCACCAGCGCCGGGACCGTCTCCGCGAGCGATTCCTCGACCGCGCCCGGCAGCAGATTCACCCCGTCAAGCTCGAGCGCGACGGAATCGTGCGGCGGGTCCGCGGGTTCGCGCTTCCACCGATGTCCGATGCGAAAGCGGATCATCCCTTCCCCATTCGTTGACAAGCCAGAATAGCGATGGCTAGCATCCGCCGCCTATACGGACCTACATTTTTGTAACCGTTGGATTTTATTGGGGAATCGCCGATGACTTTTTATGAGGCCGCCCTCCGTGTGCTGGAGAGCGAAGGACGTCCCCTCACCTTCCTCGAGATCACCGAGAAGTCGATCGCCCAGAATCTGCTGTCCCACGTGGGTAAGACGCCCGAGCTGACGATGCTGTCGCGGCTCGCGGCGATGGCCCGCCGGACGCGCGATCGCAAGGTGGTGGTCACCGCCAAGGATACCTTCGCGCTCGCCGACTGGGCGCTGCCGGAGGATGTCGAGGCGCTGGCCCAGACGGGGGTGATGGAGGCGCATCCAGAGGACAGTCTGCCGCCCTTGCGGCCGACCGAGCGCCACCCGGAGCCGCGCACGGACAACGTGCGGGTCGCGGGCCGGGGCAGTGAGCGCAAGCAGCGCCGCCGGGAGGACGAGGAGGAGGGTCGGGGTGGCCGCCGCCGCCGCTTCCCGCCCATGCCGGAGGTGGTGTTCGAAATCCTCAGTGAGGGCGAGCAGTCGCTGCGCCCGGAGCAGCTCCTGGAGCAGATCAAGACCAAGGAGCTGGCCGCCGAGGACACCACGGTGGAGGGGCTGCTCACCGCGCTGCTGGAGGACAACCAGCGCCGGATCGACGCGGGCCGCCGGCCCCAGTTCGCCCTCACGAACGGAGAGGTGACGCTGGAGCGCGCCGGTGCGCCGAGCGAGGCGCCGCCGCTGGAGCTGCAGGCCGCCTTCGCCGCCGCGCTGGGGATTCCGCTCGAGGACGGGCGCCCGGTGCTGCCCAGGGCCGGTGCGGCCGCCGCCGCCAGCCCCGAGGCCCAGGCCGATGCCGCGCTGCTGACGACGGCACGCACGGCGCTCAAGGACGCGCGCAAGGCCGTGGCTCGCGCGGTGCGCAAGCGCCTCGGCGAGCTGGACGTGGGCACCTTCGAGAAGTCCGTCGTGAAGATGATGCACGCGCTGGGCTTCCGCGAGCTGAAGGTGGCCAAGCGCTCCAAGGAGGGCCCGCTGCTCACCGCCCGCAAGCGCGAGGGCAGCGTGGACCTGCGCTTCGCCATCCGCATGCTCAAGGGCACGCCTTCGCTGGACCGCAAGGCGGTGCAGGAGCTGCGCAAGGACCTTGGCCACTACTCGGCCCAGGTGGGTCTGCTGGCGTGCGCCGGGGACGTGCGCGGCGACGCCCGCACCGAGGCCCAGGCGAGTGGCTCGCTGGTGATGCTGTGGTGCGGTGACGCGCTCGGCGAGAAGTTCCTCGAGGCCAAGGCCGCGGTGACCGTCACCACGGTGGAGCTGTACGACCTGGACGAGCGCTTCTTCGAGGTGGCGAAGCTGGAGGCCGACGAGGCCCAGAAGCGCCGCGAGGAGCGCCAGCGCGAGAAGCAGGCCCGCGAGGAGGACGAGGGAGGCGAGGAGACGGAGACCCGCGCCGCCGCCGCGCCCGCCGAGGCCGACGAGGAGGGCCAGAAGCGTCGCGAGCAGCGCCGCGAGGAGCGTCAGCGCGAGCGTGAGGAACGCCGCGAGGAGCGCCGCCGCGAGCGGATGGCCCGTGAGCAGGCCCGTGCCGAGGGCGCGGAGAAGCCCGCGTCGCCCGCCGTCGCGCCCACCGAGGCCGCGGCCCCCACGGGCCTCTCCGAGGAGGAGCAGGGCGAGGAGGGTGAGGACGAGGAGGGCGAGGACGAGGATCTGGAGGCGGCGAACGCCTTCGTGGGTGGCCAGCCCGCCGAGGGGGCCACTCCGGGCGAGGGCGCGGCCGCGGGTGAGCGCAAGCGCCGCCGCCGCCGCCGCCGGGGCCGTCGCGGCCGGGGTGGCCGTGGACCCGAGGGCGCCGAGGCCGCTCCGGGGGCACCGGGGACGACCCCGGGAACGCCGGGTGAGGCCGTCGTCGCCGCCGAGGGAGCCGCCGCCGCCGCGGGGGTGATCTCTGCCGAGGGGGCCGTCATCGCCGGAGCCGTCGCCGAGGCCTCTCCAGAGGCCGCCGCCACCGCCGCCGGGGTTGGAGCCGAGCCCTCCGTGTCCGAGGCCACGTCGACCCCGGGTGAGGGCATGAGGACCGCCGCCGAGTGGCAGACGCCCTTCCCGAGCGTCGAGAGCGCCGCGCCGGCCGAGGCCCAGCGCACCGCCGCGGAGGAGTACGCCCGGGTAGCCGCCGAGAAGGCGGAGTCGGTCGCCGAGGGGGCCCGTGCGCCCTCGACGGAGCCGGCGCCCTCCGATGAGCCTCCTCCCTCGGGGAGCGGCTCGCCGGAGGGCGGAACGGCCTGACGTTCACGGGCTCCCTTCGAGTGAGGGGAGCGCGAGCGTGGGGAGTGGGTTAGGGTAGGCCGGTATGAAGCCCGGCCTGCTCATCGTCCTGGTGGCCCTGTCGCTCGGCGCCTGCCGTTCCCGGGAGTCACGCCTTCCGGTGGAGCACGTCACGCTCAAGGGCGCGACGGTGGTGGACAACGGACTGCTCGCCTGGAGCGCGTCGGACATCCAGGAGCTCTTCACCGGCATGCTGCGCGACAGCCGCCGCTTCGAGCTGCTCGAGGAGGGCAAGCGCGCGAAGGGGGCGTGGTCGTTTTCGCTCGAGCTGCCCTTCACGCGCGAGTCGCTCAAGGATGGTGGCACGTACACCTTCGCCGAGGTGGGGGCCTCGCTGTCGCTGGAGCGGCGCGGGCCGGAGTCCGTTCAGCGCTACCAGGTGGTGGGCATCGGTGAGGTGCGGGTGGAGGGCAAGCAGCCGGAGGCCCGGCGCAAGGCCCTGCGCGAGGCACTCCGGCGGGCCCTGGCCCAGGTGGCCGAGGCCGCTTCGCTGCAGATGGTGGCGGCGGACCGGGACGACGCGGCGCTGCTGATTGATCTGCAGTCCCAGGACGAGCGGGTGCGCGAGTTCGCCCTGCGCGTGCTCGCGGACCGGCGCAACCCCGCGGCGGCGCCGCTGCTCATCCGCCAGTTGCAGGAAGAGGACGCGCAGACGGTGCGCCAGGCCATCGGGGCGCTGGTGGAGATGAAGGCGCGCGCGGCCGTTCCCGCGCTCATCGAGCTGGTGAAGGATCGGGAGATCGGCTTCGTGCAGGAGGTGGTCTTCGCCATCGGGGAGATCGGCGGCACGGAGGCGGAGGCGTACCTCTTCACGGTGGCCCAGGGGCACGACCAGCCGGACGTCCAGGCCGCGGCGCAGCAGGCGCTGGACACGCTCTACGCAGCACACAAGCTCGCCACTCCGGAGGCGCGCGGCACGGACCGCGCGGAACACTGACACATGAAGCTCTCGTCTGTCGTCGTACGGTTGGGGCTCGGGGCCGCGCTGGTGGGTGCTGGCGCATGCGCGAGCCGGCAGCAGGTGCCCGAGTCCGGGGAGGCCCGTCCCTCCGAGTCCCTGTCCGCGTACTACCCGCTGGCGGTGGGCAACCGCTGGACGTACCGGATCAACGGCCGGACGGACCGGACCGTGGACGTGGAGGTGCTCAAGGAGGAGGACGGGTACTTCCACGACAGCCAGGGTGGGCAGCTCACCGTGGACGGCTTTGGCGTGCGCGATCAAAAGCGCTACCTGCTGCGCGGGCCGCTCTCCGAGGGCACCCAGTGGACCAACGTGGTGTCCGTGTCCTCCACCGAGCGCTACCGCATCCTCCAGGCGGGAGTGCCCTGTGAGTCGCCGGCCGGTTCGTTCAACCACTGCGTGCGGGTGGAGGCGCGCAACCGGGTGGATGCGAGCACCACGCTGGTGAACGCGTTCACCTTCGCGGAGGGCGTGGGACTGGTGCGCGTGGAGGTGTCCGCCGAGAAGGCCAACGGGGAGCGCCTGCCGCAGACGTGGTTGGAGCTGGCATCCTATAAGCTGCGAGACTCGGGGAACTGAGAACAGGGGAGAGGGACATGAAGGAGATCGGCATCGCCCTGCTGGGACTGGGCAACGTGGGACTGGGGACGTACCGGATCCTCGCCAACCACGCGAAGGACATCGAGCGGCGTCTGGGGGCGCGCGTCCGCGTGCGCCACGTGCTGGTGCGCACCCCGGGCAAGTCGCGGCCCGAGGACGTGCCCGCCTCGCTCATCACCCAGGACATCAAGACGATCCTGAATGATCCCGAGGTCTCGGTGGTGGTGGAGCTGATGGGTGGACTGGATCCCTCGCGCGAGTACCTCGAGCAGGCCATCGCCTCGGGCCGCCACGTGGTGACGGCGAACAAGGCGCTGCTGTCCTCGCATGGCGAGGCGCTCTTCTCGCAGGCGCTGGCGCGCGGGGTGGACGTGCACTTCGAGGGCGCCGTCTGTGGTGGCATCCCCATCATCCGCACGCTGCGCGAGGCGCTCGCGTCGGATCGGGTGGAGTCGCTCACCGGCATCGTCAACGGCACCACCAACTTCATCCTCTCGGCCATGGCGGACGAGGGTGCCGCGTACGGGGACGCGCTCAAGCGCGCGCAGGAGCTCGGCTACGCGGAGGCCGATCCCACGTTCGACGTGAGCGGCATGGACGCGGCGCAGAAGCTGTGCCTGCTGGCCTCGCTGGCCTTCTCCGCGCGCGTGTCCCCCGAGTCCATCCTCGTGGAGGGCATCACCAGCCTCACCCCCGTGGACATCTCCTACGGACGCGAGGCGGGCTATGTCCTCAAGCTGCTCGCCCGGGCGCGCCGCGCTCCCGACGGCATGGACGTGCGCGTGCACCCGGCCTTCATCCCCGCCGCGAGCCCCCTGGCGGACGTGCGCAGTGCCTTCAACGCGGTGCTGCTCCAGTCCGTGGCGCTCGGGGCCTCGCTCTACTCGGGCCGCGGTGCCGGGGACATGCCCACGGGCAGCGCGGTGGTGTCGGACATCATCGACACCTGCCGCAACCTCCTGGCGGGTGTCTCCGGACGTCTGCCGCTGCCGTGTGCGCCGCACGTGCAGGAGGTGCCCCTGCTGCCCTCCGGCGAGCGCCGCGGGCCCATGTACCTGCGCTTCTCCGTCAGCGACGAGCCGGGTGTGCTGGGCCGCATCGCCAGCGTGCTGGGTGAGAAGGGGGTGAGCATCAATTCGGTGCTCCAGCGCCCCCCGCGTCCCCAGGACACCCACGCCACCATCGTCGTCTTCACCCACGACACGCGCGAGGCGGATGTGATCGCCGCGGTGCGGTGGATCGACTCGCTGAGCAGCACACGTGCGCCCACCCAGCTCATCCGCATCGAGGAGGGGCCCGGGGTATTGCTGTAGGCCGATAGGAGACCGGGCGGGCGTCCAGGCGAGGGCCCTCTCCGACCGGAGGGCCTGTTGAAAGCCGGGCCGCCTGTCCCTACCCTGATGGCCCTTTTTCCGGGAGGGCCTTCGAATGGGAGTCGCCGAGAACGCCGAGCAGACGCAGGAGGAGCTCATCCTCGGCTTCCTCGCGGACGGGCGTGACGAGTACACCTCGGGGGAGGCGCTCTCCTCCAAGCTGGGGCTGTCGCGCACCGCCGTGTGGAAGCACGTGCAGGCGCTGCGCGGCAAGGGCTACCGCATCGACGCCGTGCCCGCGCGGGGCTACCGGCTGGTGGACGTGCCGGATCGGCTCACGCCGCTGGAGCTGTCGCCGCTGTTGTCCACGCACCACCTCGGGCAGAGCATCCACTTCCACGAGTCGCTGCCCTCCACCAACGAGGCCGCCTTCCGGCTGGCCGCGGACGGGGCGGAGCATGGCGAGGTGGTCATCACCGAGCAGCAGACGGCCGGCAGGGGCCGCCGGGGCCGCGTCTGGGTGTCGCCCAAGGGACTGAACCTGTACTTCTCCGCCATCCTCCGGCCGGAGCTGCCACCCCAGCGGGCCCCCGAGCTCACCCTGGTGGCCGCCGTGGCCCTGGCCGAGGCGCTGCGCGAGACGGACGCCGAGGCCCTCATCAAGTGGCCCAACGATGTGCAGATTGGCGGCCGCAAGGTGGCGGGCATCCTCACCGAGCTGTCCGCGGAGCCCGAGCGGGTGCACTTCGTGGTGCTCGGCATCGGGGTGAACCTCAACGCGGGCGCCGAGGACTTCCCGCCCGAGGTGGCCACCACCGCCACCTCGCTCTCCCAGGCACTGGGCCGGCGTGTCAACCGCGCCCTCTTCACCGCCTCCCTCTGGGGCCGCCTGGAGGAGTGGTTGGATCTGCACCACGAGGTGGGTTTCGACCCGGTGCGCCAGCGCTGGAAGGAGCTGTCCTCCACGCTGCGTCAGGAGGTGCTGGTGCGTACCGACCGGTCGGAATTGCGCGGTGTGGCTGAAGACATCGACGCCTCGGGTGCACTCCTGGTGCGGACGGCGGAGGGCTCGCTGGAGCGTGTACTCGCCGGGGATGTGGAGCAGCTTCGGCCCCGCTAGACTGAGTGGCGAGCCATGCTTCTCGCCATCGACGTTGGCAACACCAACACGGTCCTCGGGGTGTACGAAGGCAAGCGCCTCCTGGACCACTGGCGCCTGGAGACGAGCGCCCGCCGCACCTCGGACGAGTACGGAATCCTGCTGCGCCAGCTCTTCCAGTCCAGTGGCATCGACCCGGACGGGGTGAAGGCGGTGGCGGTATCCAGCGTGGTGCCGCCGCTGCAGTTCAACCTGGAGCGGATGAGCGAGCGCTACTTCAAGACGCGCCCCATGTTCGTCGGGCCCGGCGTGAAGACGGGCATGCCCATCCTCTATGACAACCCCCGCGAGGTGGGCGCCGACCGCATCGTCAACGCGGTGGCCGCCTACGACAAGCACCACCGCGGCCTCATCGTCGTGGACTTCGGCACCGCCACCACCCTCGACGCGGTGACACCCAGGGGCGAGTACCTCGGCGGTGCCATCTGTCCCGGCATCAACATCTCCATGGAGGCGCTCTTCCAGAACGCCTCCAAGCTGCCCCGGGTGGAGCTCGCCCGGCCTCCGCACGTGGTGGGCCGCAACACCGTGCACTCCATCCAGTCCGGTCTCTTCTACGGCTACGTGGGCATGGTGGATGGCATCTGCACCCGCATGCAGGCGGAGCTCGGCTTCGAGGTGCGGGTGGTGGCCACCGGCGGCCTGGCGCCCCTGGTGGCCAGCGAGTCCAAGCTCATTCACGAAGTCGACGAGTTCCTCACGCTCGAGGGGCTCCGCATCATCTACGGAAGGAATCACGCCGCATGAGCACCGCACCCCAGACCTCTCCCACGGCCGCTGGCGGCTGTCCCCTCACCGCCGACTTCCTCCCGCCCAACATGCGCAAGCATGTGGACCCGGCCGCGCCTCCGCCCCTGCGGATGATGGCCGCCAAGGCCATGGTGCCGCTGGCGCCCGCGGACATGCTCGGCGCCCTCTTCATGCTCACGTTCGACCCGGACGCCGGCGTTCGCGAGACCGCCGCCAAGACGGCCGCCGCCCTCCCGGATCGCTTCTCCGCCGGTCTGCGCGACGAGAACGTCCCCGCCCCCGTGCTGGGCTGGTTCCTCACGCTGCTGCGCTCCCGGGACGCCCTCGCGGAGATGCTCGTCCTCAACTCCGCCACGCCCGACGAGGCCGTGGCCGAGGTGTCTCGTGACTGCGGCCCGAAGCTCGCCGAGCTCATCGGGCAGAACCAGCTGCGCGTCCTGCGCCACGAGAACATCATCCGCAACCTCTGCACCAACCCCAACGCCAGCCCCGCGCTCATCGACAACGTCTGCGACTTCGCCGTGCGCAGCGGCATGACGATCACCGACGTGCCTCAGATGCAGGCCGCCCGCGTCCGCATCCTCGGGCCCCAGGCCGTCGCCGCTCCCCCGGATCCCGGCCCCACCGCCGAGGAGATCCTCAAGGAGTTCCAGGAGGACGTGGCCCAGGAGAAGGACGAGGCCGCCGCTCCCATGCCCGAGGCCAAGAAGCTCAGCCTCACCCAGCGCATCATGAAGATGAGCATCGCCCAGAAGATCAAGCTCGCGACCCTGGGCAACAAGGAAGCTCGCGGCCTGCTCATCCGCGACAGCAACAAGCTCGTCTGCACCGCCGTCATCCGCAGCCCCCGCATCACCGACGGCGAGGTCCTCAGCTGCGCCGGCAACAAGGCCATCAACGAGGAAGTGCTGCGCATCATCTACAACCACCGCGAGTGGACGAAGAACTACAAGATCAAGATCACGCTGCTGAAGAACCCCCGGCTGCCGCTCTCCGTGGGCATGAAGTTCCTCAACACCCTGCGTGACAACGACCTCAAGGAGCTCAGCCGGGACAAGAACGTCCCCTCGGGCCTCCAGGGCATGGCCAAGAAGATGCTGGCCAAGAAGGAAGAGCCCAAGAAGTCCGACGACAAGTAGGGCGGTAGACCCTCACCCCAGCCCTCTCCCAGAGGGAGAGGGGGCTTGACGCGGGTTCGACTCGCGGGGCCTTTCAGGCCACTGCTTCTTCGTCGTCCTCGAGCGCCGGCTGCTCCTCCAGGAGCTGCGTGGCGATCGCCAACGCCTTCTTCGTCTTCTCGCGCAGTTTCTCGTCGGACTTGATGCGCGCGTAGAGCCGCGCCACCCGATCCTCGTTGCGCGCCACCGACTCCTCCATCTCCGCGATGCGCTTGCGCAGCTCGTCCGCCTCCTGGCCCGACTGCTCCTTCACCGCGTCCAGCTCCGCTCTCAGGCTGTCCGCCTCGCTCCGCGCCGCCGCCAGCTCCGCGTCCAGCTGATCCGCGCGTGCCCTCAGCTCCTCCACCTCGCCCGCCTGCGCCTGGTACTGCTCCACCTCCGCCTGCATCGCCGTCGCCCGGGCCGTGGCGCCTCGCGCCTCCTCCTTGGCCGCCGTCAGCTGCTGCTCCACCCGGCGCCTCTCCGCCATCAGCTGATCCGCCTTCGTCTTCAGCGTCTTCAGCTCCGCGTCCCGGCGGGCGATCTCGTCCGAGGCCCCGTTGGCCTGCTGCTCCAGCGCCAGCAGCCGATCCTGCTGCTCGACGATCTCCTGCTCCTTCTGGTTCAGCTCCGACTTCAGCCGGAGGATCTCCCGATCCTTCCGGTTGGAGGCCTCACGCAGCGCCAGGGTGGCGGAGTCGTTCTTGCCGACGGACGCCTTCGCCGTCTCCAGCTCGGTGATCTTGGTCTCCAGCTCGGACTCGAGCTCCTGCACCCGGGACTCCGCGGTGCTGGCCTGGTGGCGCGAGTCCTCCAGGGCGCTCTCCAGCTCGACCACGCGGGCACGCAGGTTGCGCAGCTCGGCCGCGTCCGCCGCGGACATGGCCGGGGCCGCTGGCGTGCTCGTGACCCGGGGCGTGGCGGGAACGGCGATCGCGGGACGGACCGGCGTGGGAGCCACCACCGGAGCCGGAGCAGGTGCCGGAGTCGCCGCCGGCCGCGTCACGGCCGGAGTCGTCAGGGAGGGGCGCGCCACCGGTGCCGGGGCGGGCGTCGGAGCCGGAGTGGGCGCCGGGGGCATGTAGCCCACCACCGTCCGATCATTGTCCGCGCTGAGATCATCCAGGGCGTTGTCGGAATCACCGTCCAGGCTGTCCAGACCGGAGAAGTCGTCCTCGGGCGAGCCCAGCTCCGGCGGAGCCTCCACCGGCTCCTCGAGGCTGCCCGTCACGGGCGGATCCCCGAAGGGGTTGTCGTTGTCGAGCAGCGCCAGCTCGTCGCCGTGGCTCTCCAGCGGCTCACCCTCGATGGCGAGCTCCTCGCCCTGCACCGGCTCCTCGCCCAGCCCGTCCAGGCCGCCGAAGGCGAGACCGTCATCGACGACCTCACCCGCGGGCAGCTCGGGGAAGCCGATCAGCGTGCCCACGCGCTCCACCAGCTCGTCGGGGTTGACCGGCTTGGCGACGTAGTCGTCCGCGTGCGCCTTGAGCTTGCGGTGCTGCGCGAAACCGTCCGGGTTGCCGATGATGACGATGGGGATCGTCTTGAGATCGTCGTCCTTCTTCAGCTTGCCGCAGATGAGGTAGCCATTCTGGCCCGCCGACAGATCCACCGCGAGCACCACCAGCTCCGGCCGGTCGCGGCGGATCTGCTCCACGCTGCCCTTGCCGTCGGTGGTCTCCTGCACCGCGAAGCCGCGGGCCTCCAGGGCCTGACGCAGGTTCGCGGAGAGGGCGGTGTCACTTTCGACGATGAGGATGTTCTTGGACATGTAAGGGCTGCCAGACCGGAGAGGGCGTGCGCGCCCCGCGTCGCTGCGTGGGACGGCGGCTCTGGAAAAGTCGCTCGGGGAGGCTATCGGTGCCTACCGGGACCGTCAATCTTCGGTCCAGTCGGATTTCCAGGCAGTCCAGTCTGCTGAGCGGGCAGGCAGCCCTCGCGCGCGAGCGCTCAGGGCTGCAGCGACACGGGCATGGCGGCCACGTCCGGCGACACCGGGCGCGAGGGCTTGCCACCTGTAGCACCCTGCTCGGCGAGCATGCGGCGGATGTCCGTCTCGTCGAGGTCCGTCACCAGCTCGTAGACGACCTCGCCCTCGCGCCACACGGCCACGTTGTAGCCAAGGCTCGAGCCCACCTGCACGGAGGGCAGGGGAGGGGCCTGCACCTCGCGGTGCGTGTCGTCGAAGACGAACAGGCCGATGCGCCTGGCCGGAGAGCCCTCCTTCTCCGTGTTGCGCTCGTAGCTGATATAGGCGGCGGGGCGATCCGTCACGTTGGAGATGCGCGCGCCCGCCAGCTTCGCGTTGGGCAGCCGCGGCACCGAGACACGGTGATCCAGCTTCCCGTCGAACCACGCCTCCACGTGCTCGTGCGAGTCACCGGAGATCTCCGCCGGCAGCTTCTTGGCGTGCCGCCGCGCGGCGTCCTCCATGAAGCGCACATCCCGCTCGGGCCGCAGGGTCATCCACGTACCGCCAGCCGTCAGCAGCACCAGGGCCGCGGCGCTCATGCGCAGCCACCGGGCCTGCTGCACCTGACGCTGCTGCTGGCGGATGCCGCCGTGGATGCGGGCGCGCAGGGCGTCGGGGGCCCGGGGCTTCTCCATGGCCTGCCGCGCGGCCCGGCGCAGCGACTGCAGCGTCCGCGCCTCTTCGTGCACTCGCCGCGCGCACTCGGCACATCCGGTGAGGTGCGCTTCCACTTCCAGCCGCTCTTCGGCTTGAAACTCACCGTCGAGGTACGGGTAGAGGATTGAATCGAGTTCCTGGCAGGTCATGAGCGCTCAGGGTGGGCGGGGGTCGTGGACCCGTGAAGAAATATTACCGGGCCCAACAACCTCGACCTACCCCACCTTCTTCCTGCGACGATAATCATCGAGGCTCGTGGGCGTTGCGTTGGCGGCCACGCCCTCGGCCTCGCCACTTTCCTGACGCAGCACGCCACTGCCCTCGGCGTACTCGCGCAGCGTCTTCTGCAGCAGCTTGCGTCCGCGGAACAGCCGGCTCATCACCGTGCCCACGGGGCACTCGAGGATCTCGGCGATCTCCTTGTAGGAGAACTCCTGCAGGTCCGCGAGGATGACCACCAGCCGGAAGTCGATGGGCAGCGCGTCGATGGCGCGCAGCACGTCATCCGACAGGAGGCGATCGAAGAAATACTGCTCGGGGTTGGCCGCGAAGTCCGTCGCGTCCCGGCTCACGAAGCGCTCGTGCACCGCCTCGCGCTCCACGCCCTCCACCACGCTGCGCTCCTTCACCTTGCGCCGGTAGCGGTTGATGAAGGTGTTGGTGAGGATCTTGAAGAGCCAGGCCTTGATGTTGGTGCCGCGCTCGAACTTGTCGAAAAAGCGGTAGGCCCTCATGCAGGTGTCCTGCACCAGGTCCTCGGCGTCCCGCTCGTTCTTCGTCAGCCTCAGGGCCGCGGAGTACAGGGGGTCGAGGTGGGCCAGCGCCAGTTCCTCGAATTCCGCTTTCGTCCGGTTGTTCTGCCTGAAGTCCAGCATGCTCCCGCCTTCCAGAGGCCCGAAATTACAGGCGATTGAGTCGTTACCTACCCGGCAATGTATGCACGGGAACAGACTGGGCAACAACACAAAGCCCACCGGCGCCGTTTGCACGGCTGCCCCGGCGGGTGGGAGACAGCTGGCGGAGGGAATTATTCCTGGATTTTGAAGGGCAACCCCTCCGCCGGGGGTGTCGCAGCGTTGACTACCGGCCCTTGGCGCCGATGGCGTCGGTGATGGACACGTAGTTGTAGCCGAGGTCCTTGGCGACGGCCTCGTAGGTGACGTGGCCGTTGTAGGTGTTGAGGCCGCGGGCCAGCGCCTTGTCGGACTTGATGGCCTCGACGAGGCCCAGGTCGGCGATCTTCCGGGCGTAGGGCCGGGTGGTGTTGGTGAGGGCGAAGGTGGACGTCTGGGGCACCGCGCCGGGCATGTTGGCCACGCAGTAGTGCACCACGCCGTGCTTCACGAAGGTGGGGTTGTCGTGGGTGGTGGGCACGCACGTCTCGATGCAGCCGCCCTGATCCACCGCCACGTCCACCACCACGGAGCCGGGGCTCATCTCGGCGATGAGGGCCTCGGAGACGAGCTTGGGCGCCTTGCCACCGGGGATGAGCACGCCGCCGACCACGAGGTCCGCCTCGCGCACGCTCTTGGCGATGCTCTCGGTGTCGGAGGCCAGCGTGGCCACGCGGCCGAGGAACACGTCATCCAGGTAGGTGAGGCGCTCGAGGTTGATGTCGAGCAGGGTGACCTCGGCGCCCATGCCCACGGCGACCTTCGCCGCGCAGGTGCCGACCACGCCACCGCCGAGGATGGCCACGCGGCCGCGGCGCACACCGGGCACGCCGCCCAGCAGGATGCCCTTGCCACCGTGCGCCTTCTCCAGGCACGCGGCGCCGACCTGGATGGCCATCTTGCCGGCCACCTCGGACATCGGCTTGAGCAGCGGCAGCGAGCCGTCGTCCAGCTGGATCGTCTCGTAGGCCACGGCCGCGGCCTTCTTCTTCACCAGCGTGCGCGTGAGCTCGGGGTCCACGCCGGCCAGGTGGAAGTACGTATAGATGATCTGCCCTTCCTGGATGCGCTCGTACTCGGGCGCGATGGGCTCCTTCACCTTGACGATCATCTCCGCGCGCTTCCACACCTCGTCCGCGGTCTGGACGATCTGCGCACCGACGCGCTGATATTCCGAGTCGGGGATGCCGGAGCCGACGCCGGCGTTCGTCTCGACCAGAACCGTGTGGCCCGCGCTGGTGAGAGCACGGACGCCCGCCGGAACCATGCCGACACGGTACTCGCGGGTCTTGATCTCCTTGGGAACTCCGACGATCACTTGAGATGCCTCCGAAATGTCCGCAATAAGGGACGCAAAAGCGGGCGGACCCTAGGCAGGGGCTTCGAGTGAGGTCAAGACGCGCTCGGGCAAGGAGCCGTACGGCTCGTGAATGCGCGCCGCGTCGAAAGGACCGCCCGCCAGTGATAGTTAACGAGGTCATGACTTTGGCACCGAAGCTCTTGTTCGCGGACCCCAAGGGGCGGGTGATGGAGCACCCCTATCTGTTGGCTACCCTACGCAGTGGGGAAGAGCTCGTTCCCCCGCAGGACAAGCCCATCCCCTTGCCGTCCGCTGGCCGGCTCGTCCACCTGCCGGGCCGTCTGCCCGTGGGCATCCACCCCGAGACGGGTGAGCTGGAGCTGGTGCGCGAGATGAAGATGAACGGGAAGACCTTCGTGCCCAGCGCGGTGGGCGCGTTGCTACCCCCGGGCTACACCCGCACCTTCCTCCCTGGAGAGGTGAAGGCGGAGGGTCCGGTGCTTCCCCAGTGGGCCTATACCGCCGCGGCCTGGGGCGAGGACGGTCCCGTGGCCTGGGCCATCCACACCGACAAGCGCTCGCACTGGGACCCCGAGAACTACTCCACCCCGGAGCTGAAGAAGATCGTGGACGCGCACCTGGCGCGCTTCCCCGACAACCGCGTCCTCAAGCAGCTCACCACATGCGCGCTGCTGTACCGGTGCTTCACCTCGCAGAACATCTTCTACGTGCGCGACGAGGGCGCCATCCCCGCCTCGGTGATGTGCAACGCGCGCTGCGTGGGGTGCATCTCGGATCAGCCGGCGGACGGACCTCCCGCCTCGCACGAGCGCATGAACGACGGGCCCTCCGGCGAGGAGATGGGGAAGATCGGCCTGTACCACCTGGAGAACGCTCCGGGGCGCACCATGGTCAGCTTCGGCCAGGGCTGCGAGGGCGAGCCGCTCACCCGGTGGAAGTTCATCGCCGAGGCCATCCGCTACATGCGCGAGCGCACCTCGCGCGGCTCCATCAACATCAACACCAACGCGAGCCTCACCAAGGGACTCGAGGCGCTCTTCGACGCGGGGCTGGACGCCATCCGCGTGTCGCTCAACTCGGCGACGAAGGAGCTCTACGAGGCCTACTACAAGCCGGTGAAGTACGGCTGGGAGGACGTGGAGGCGTCCATCGCCCTGGCGCGCGAGCGCGGCGCGTACCTCGCGCTCAACCTGCTGCTCTTCCCGGGCGTCACGGATCGCGAGGGCGAGGTGAAGGCGCTGGAGCGGCTGGTGAAGAAGTACAAGGTGGACCAGGTGCAGACGCGCTCGCTGTGCATCGATCCCATCCAGTACCTGGAGGTGGCGCGAGACCGGGGCGCGGGTGGAGAGCCCGTCGGCATCCGCGAGCTGCTGCGCCGGCTCAAGGCGGCCCGGCCCGGCCTGGTCATCGGGAACTTCGCGCGCGGGCTCGACGAGCGGCAGAACGCGGCGGGAAGCCGGGGCTGAGCCCTTTCGGGCCCGCCCGGCTCGCTGTCGGGTGCGGCGCTACTCGTTGCTCGTGACGGTGGGGTTGAGCTCCTTCGCCACCAGGTTGCCCAGCACGGCGTCCTTCGGCACATAGCCGTCGGCGCCGGCCTCGCGGCAGATGCGCTGCAGCTCCTCCACGTTCTCACCGGAGCACAGCAGCACCTTGATGCCCTTGAAGAGGCTGTTGCTCTTGATGAACCGGCAGAACTGCTCGCCGTTCACGTTGGGCATGCGCACGTCCAGCAGGACCAGATCCGGACGCGTCTGCTTCTTGAGGATGATCTTCGTCGCCTTGTCGGCGGAGTCGGCGATGTGCACCTCGAAGCCCTTGGTCACCAGGTCCGCTTCGATGATGCGCGCCGTCATCTCGCTGTCGTCGACGATGAGGATGCGGGGCTTGCGTCCAGCGGCCGCCGCCATCTTCGCCGCCGAGGGGAAGCCACCCGTCGCGGCGGGCGCGGCGGGGGAGGGCGCCGCCGGAGCCTGCGCGGGCGCGGCCGGCGGAGATGCCGGAGGCGTCGAGGGAGCCGGGCTGCGCGCGGCGGGAGGAGCCGCATGCGTCGCCGCGGTGGGGGCCGCATGTGCCGGAGCCGGGTGCGCCGCTGGCGCCGTGGGATGCGCCGCCGCCGGAGTCACGGGCCTCGCCGGTGTCTGCGCTGCTGGAGGAGCGGCCTGCGACGTGCCCGCGGGCGCGGGAGCGCGAGGAGCCGTCGCGGTCGGATGAGCGGCCGCGCCGGGAGTCTGCGCCAGCGGACGGGGCTGGCCCACCTGTCCCGCGACGGGCGCACGAGGAGCCGCCGCGGTCGGATGAGCAGCCGCGCCGGGAGTCTGCGCCAGCGGACGGGGCTGGCCCACCTGTCCCGCGACGGGCGCACGAGGAGCCGCCGTCGTCGGATGAGCAGCCGCGCCGGGAGCAGGGTGGGCTCCCGCGGCGGGAGGTTGCCCCACCGGACGGGGCTGGCCCACCTGTCCCGCGACGGGCGCACGCGCGCCGGGAACCGCCTGGCCTTGTGTTGGGGAAGCGACACGCGGCGGAGCGGCGCCAGGAGTCTGAGGCGCTCCAGGAACGGCGGGCCGGGGAGCGGTGGGGGTGCCCGGCGCGCGAGTCGCGGGCGCCACTGCTGGCGGGCGGGGAGCCCCAGCGGTCGCCGCCGGCCGGGCAGCCGGGTGGGCGGGAGCCGCGACGGGACGTGCGGGGGTGGCCGCACCCACCGTGGGGGCTCCGAGGATCCGCATGATGCCGGCGATCACCGCCTCCAGACCGCCGCCCTTGAGGATGTAACCATCCGCGCCCGAGTTCCGGGTCTTGGCGGCCAGCTCCTCCTCGGAGATGTCCGAGTAGAGCACGAGCTTGGAGGTGACCTTTTTCTGGGTCCGGAGGTACTCGACGACGTCGTCGCCGAACATCTCCGGCATGTTCACGTCCATGAGGATGAGCGCGAACGGTCCCTCGGTGAGCTTCTGATCGAGGCTCGCCAGGTCCGTCGCCCCGGTGGCCTGGTAGCCAGCCGAGCCAAGAGCCCGGACCGTGAGTTCCACCAGCATCGGGCTATCATCGATGACCAGTACGCGAGACATCTGCCTCCTCACTAATACGGCAGTCACCCTACACCGTTGAGACTGCCCGGACCATGTGATTCGGTCCACCCTTGACCCTCTTCGCTAGCCTCCGGATACTTTGGCGCCTTGACCACCACTCCCCTCCAGCGTGCGCTCCGGAAGGCGCCCGACCGCGCCATCGCAGGCCAGGCCCGGCCGGAGCAGGAATTCTTCTGCTTCCGCGCGGGCGAACTCCGCCTCGGAGTTCCCAGCGAGAATGTCCTCGAGGTCATTCGTACCGGGCTCCTGACCCCTCTTCCCCGGACACCCTCCTTCCTCCTGGGTGTTACCGGCCATCGCGGCGAGGTACTCCCCGTGATGGATCTGCTTCGCTTCCTTGGCAAGGGGGAGTCCCGCGTCGGACCCAGGACCCGGCTCTTCATCGGCACCAGCGGCAACTACCGCGTGGGGGTGGTGGCGGACGCGGTGCTCGGCCTGCGCCGGGTCGCCGTGGCCGACATCCTTCCTCCTCCCCTGGGTGGGGATGCGGCTGCCGAGCACCTGCTTGGTGTGGCCGAGGGCGCCTCGCATCAGGACGCGGTGGCCTTCCTCAACTTCGCCAAGTTGCTGCAGAGCGCCCGGCAGCGGGCGGTGGTGCGATGATCGGCTACGACGATCCGTCGGCCGAGCTCAACGAGGTCGACGTCCTCTTCTTCGAGGTCGGCGACATCGTCTACGGGACCGACGCCTCGCAGGTCCTGCGCATCGACCGCTCCCATCCGGATGATCTGGAGCTCGAGGGGCTCGGTCCTCTCAAGCGCGGCAATCGCGCGCTCGTCTTCGACACTCCCGAGGGGGAGGGCCACCTGAAGGTGGACACCATCCGGGGCGTACGCCCCGTCCCCATCGTGGCCCTGCGGCGGCTGCCCTCCGTGGTCTTCGCCGCTCCCTATACGGTGGGCGTGTTCCTCGACGAGAAGGACCGCCCCGTGATGCTCATCGATCTTGTTGAAACCTTGAATGATCAAGGAAGGCACTGACGGCAATGTCCCCTGCTGACACGAAGAACGAAGTGGTCGCGACGGAGGGCGCCGCCCCTCGTAGCAAGAAGGCCGGCTCCCTCAAGCCCCTCACCGACACCGTGATCGCGGTGTTGGCGGGCAACCTCGACGCGCGCGTTGCCAAGAATGCCATGGAGGAGGATGCCGCCGACCTGGCCAACCTCTTCAACCAGCTCCTCGAGCGCTTCGCCTCCTCCGAGCGCCGCAAGCAGGTGGCCGCCCAGGAGATCGATCAGGCCATCGACGCCCTCATCACCCTGGTGCGCGAGGGTGACCTGGCCCAGTGGAACACCTCCACCGAGGACGCCCAGCTCGGGCCCCTCCTCGAGGGTTTCGGCAAGGTGATCGAGACGCTGCGCACCTTCGTGCGGGAGATCAACGAGGCGGCCCTGCGCCTGTCCTCGTCCGCCAACCAGGTGCTCGCCGCCTCCACGCAGCACGAGACGAGCTCCACCGAGCAGGCCGCGGCCATCCACGAGACCACGGCCACGATGGAAGAGCTCAAGCACGCCTCGGCGCAGATCGCCGAGAACGCCGGCAGCGTGGCGCGCGTGGCCGAGGAGACCCTGGGTGCCGCTCGCGCGGGCCGGGGCGCCATCGGCGAGTTCATCCAGGCCATGCAGCAGATCCGCAGCGACGGCGTCGCGGTGGCCGACTCCATCACCAAGCTGTCCAAGCGCGTGGAGCGCATCGGCACGGTGGTCGAGGTGATCGACGAGATCGCCGACCGCTCGGACCTGCTCGCGCTCAACGCCGCCCTCGAGGGCAGCCGCGCCGGTGAGGCGGGCAAGGGCTTCTCCATCGTGGCGGCCGAGATGCGCCGCCTGGCGGAGAACGTCATGGAGTCCACCAAGGAGATCAAGAACCTGATCACCGAGATCCGCGAGGCCACGGCCGCCGCCGGCACCGCCGCGGAGGCTTCCAAGGAGGCCACGGAGTCGGGTGAGAAGCTGGGCGCGGTGGCGGCGCAGGCCGTCGAGGGCATCCTCGCCGGCGTGCAGGAGACGAGTGACGCGGCTCGCGTCATCAACCTCGCCACCCAGCAGCAGCGCACCGCCACCGAGCAGGTGGTGGCCTCCATGGCGGAGATCGAGGACGTGACGCGCCAGACCACCCAGGCTTCAAAGCAGGCCACGGGTGCCGCCGCCGAGCTGACGCAGCTCGCCGGACGGCTGGCGGAGCTCATCAAGCGCTTCAAGGCCGACTGATAAGGGGGGAGGGGCGAGGCGGGGCGGATTTCCGCTCCGTCCTGATGCTCTCCTGGCATGGACACCGAGTCCCTCAAGAGATCCCTCCTGACGAAGTTCCAGGAGGTCAGCGCCGACCGTCTCCAGAAGATCCAGCTGGGCGTACTCGATCTCGAGAAGCCCACCGCGGATCAGGCGGCGGACGAGGTCGCGCGCGAGCTGCACACGATGAAGGGCGAGGCCCGCATGCTGGGTCTGGCCGCCATCGGCCAGCTCGCGCACGCGGCCGAGGACGTGTTGCGCGCCGAGCGCGACGGGCGGGCCGCCACCGAGGTGGCGACGGACCTGCTGCTGCGCGCCTGCGACACCATCTCCGACCTCCTGGAGGATTCCGAGGGGGCCCAGTCGGGCACCCCGGCCTCACAGGAGATGGTCGAGGCGCTCTCCGCCGCCTCCGGCCATCCGATTCCGCCCATCGGTGGCGTCAAGTCGGCCTCGCAGACCGCCGTGCCCGCGGTGCCTCCGGCGCCCGTGGTGCACGAGGTTGTAGAGGTGGTGGAGGCGGCTCCGGATCTGTCGGAGCCCATCTACGCGCCGCCTCCAGCCCCGCCGCCCGCGCCGGCGGCACCTCCCTCCGCGCCTCCTCGCGGCCACAAGCCCGAGCACGCGCACGAGGAGGGGCACACCACCAAGGCCCTCGCCGATCGCAGCATCCGGGTGAACGTCGAGGTGCTCGACTCGCTCGGCCTGCTCGCCGGTGACCTGCTGGTGGAGAGCGCGCGCGGCCGTCTGCGCGCCTCCGAGGTCGAGGCCCTGCTCCAGCGCTTCTCGCGCCTGGGCGACCGCTTCCTGCGGCTGGCCGAGCAGGTCCACGTTCCCAACGTGCTGCGCAACGATCTCGAGCGCATCGAGAGCGACCTGCACATGCTGCGCGACGACGCGTTCCGCTTCGTGCGCCGCAACGGGGACGGCATCGAGACGCTTCATGGCAACCTGGCCATGATGGCGGACCACGTGGCCGAGGCGCGCCTCGTGCCGCTGTCCACCGTGTTCGATGCCTTCCCGCGTGCCGTGCGCGACATCGCGCGCGCCCAGGCCAAGGAGGTGGATCTCGTCATCGAGAACGCCGACCTCGGCGTGGATCGCTCCATGCTCGGCGACGTGCGCGACGCCCTGGTGCACCTGCTGCGCAACGGCGTGGACCATGGTCTGGAGTCGCCCGACGAGCGCCGCATGCTCGGCAAGCCCGCCGCGGGCCGGTTGAGCATCCGCGTGCGTGCCGACGGCGACATGCTCAGCATCGAGGTATCCGACGACGGCCGCGGCATGGACCCGCAGAAGCTGCGGGAGGTGGCCGTGCGCAAGCGCCTGTTGACGGAGCAGCAGGCCGCCGCCATCTCCGAGCGCGAGGCCATCGAGCTCGTCTTCCGCGCCGGCTTCTCCACCCGCGAGGAGATCACCGACATCTCCGGCCGCGGCGTGGGCATGGACGTCGTGAAGAAGAAGGTGGAGTCGCTGGGTGGCTCGGTGGGCATCGTCAGCCGCCAGGGCCGGGGCTCCTCCATCACCCTGCGCCTGCCGCAGTCGCTGGCGTTGATGAAGGTGCTGCTGGTGCGCCTGGGCGATGACGTCTACGGCATGCCCGCCGCCGACGTGGTGGCGGTGATGCGCGTGAAGCCGGAGGACCGGATGGAGGTCTTCGGCACCCTGGCGGTGAAGCACCGGGGCAAGCCCACCGCGCTGGTGGGCCTGGGGCCGCTGCTGGGCGTCAACGGAGGCAACCGCTTCGACAAGCCGCCCGCCGTGGTGGTGCGTCACGGCGATGACTTCGCCGCGCTGGTGGTGGACGGCTTCGTGGACGAGCGCGAGGTGGCGGTGAAGCCCTGCGGTGGCGAGTTCCTCAAGGGAGCCTCGTTCATCGCCGGCACCGCCGCGCTGGAGGACGGCCGCATCGCCGTGCTCCTGCACGTGCCGGACATCATGACGGAGGTGCGCCGCATGGCGCGGCCCGTCACCCAGTCCCAGTCCGCCAAGCGCCTCCGGGTGCTGCTGGTGGACGACTCGCCCATCGCGCGGGCCACCGAGTCCGCGCTCGTCAAGGCCCTGGGTCACTCCGTGGACGAGGCCCAGGACGGCGAGGAGGGCTACCTCCGGGCCCAGTCCCAGGCGTACGATCTCATCCTCACGGACGTGCAGATGCCAAGGCTGGACGGCTTCTCGTTCACGCGGCGGCTCAAGACGACCGCGGGGCTGGCCCGTATCCCGGTCATCATCCTCTCCTCGCTCGCGTCGCCGGAGGACAGACGGCGCGGCGCCGAGGCGGGCGCGGATGCGTACCTGGTCAAGGGCGAGCTGGGCGTGGAGAGTCTGGCTCAGACCATCGATCGTCTGACCTGAGGGACCGGAAGGGGGTTGCTTGGAGGCCGGCGCGTCCGCATATCGCGTGTTGCTCGTGGGAGAGGTTCTTCGGGGAGCCTCGCGGGGGTTGTTCGACGGGGTGGTGCTCGCCCCCGCCGGCGCCGTCTGCGAGTTCTCCGAAGCCCTGGAGCACGTGCAGCGCCTGCATCCGGACGTGGCCCTGATCGACCTGTCCGGCCCCGAGGCGCTCAAGGCGATCGGGCGGGTGATGGCGGAGCGGCCGGTGCCGGTAGTCGCGCTCCACCCGGGCGTGCTCTCCGGCGCGGACGCCTTCCAGGCGCTCGCCCTGGGGGCCGTGGAAGTGGTGGAGCGGCCCGCCGAGCCCGGCATCGACTTCTGGCAGACGGTGGGCCGCAAGCTGATGCTGCTCGCCGAGGTGCGCGTGTCGCGCCCGGTGCACGTCCAGAAGGCCCGTGACGTGCGGCCTCCGCCCACCGAGGCTCCCTATCCGCTGGTGGCCATCGCCTCGTCGCTCGGCGGGCCCAAGGCGCTCTCCGTGGTGTTGAAGATGTTGCCGAAGGACTTCCCCGCGCCCGTGTGCATCTGCCAGCACATCAGCCAGGGCTTCACCGAGGGGCTGGCGCAGTGGCTCGGCTCCGAGTCGCCGCTGCGCGTGGTGGAGGCCAATGATGGCGAGGAGATGGTGCCCGGCACCGTCTACATCGCGCGCTCCGGTTCGCACCTGATGGTGCGGCCCAAGGGGGTGCTGTCGTTGGAGCCGAGCCCGCCCGTGCGCGGCTTCCGGCCCTCGTGCGACGTGCTGCTCACGTCGGCGGCGGAGGCCTTCGGGACGCGCACCCTGGGCGTCATCCTCACCGGCATGGGCCGGGACGGTGCCCGGGGATTGAAGGAAATCCGCGAGCGGGGCGGTCGCACCATCGCGCAGAACAAGGCGACCTGCGTGGTCTACGGAATGCCGAAGGAGGCCGTGCGGCTCGGCGCGGCCGAAGAGGTGCTGCCGCTCGATCGCATCGCCCCGATGCTCGTCCAGTGGGTGGGAACATGCTGACGGTGACCTCCAGGGCCCTGCAGCAACTGGCCGCCCTCCTGCTGGAGCGGGCGGGGTTGAAGATCACTCCGGATGGCTATCACAGCCTCCGGTTGGCGCTGTCCACGCGCATGCCCGTGGTGGGCATCCAGGACGCCGAGGAGTACGTGCGGCGCCTGAAGACCGTGGAGGACGAGCTGCGCGCGCTGCTGCCGCTCGTCACGGTGGGCCACACGGAGTTCTTCCGGGATCCCAAGCAGTTCAAGGCGCTCGAGGGCCGCATCCTCCCGGACGCGCTGTGGCGGGCGCGGCGGGAAACCCGCCGGGTGTCCATCTGGTCCGCGGGGTGCGCCACCGGCGAGGAGCCCTACAGCCTGGCCATGGTGCTGGCCGAGCTGGGCGCGCTGCCCATCGAGGTGGACCTGTGGGCCACCGACCTGAACCTCGCCGCCGTGGAGGCCGCGAAGCAGGGGCGCTTCTCGTCGCGCCGCCTCGCCGGCATGCAGAGCGAGCGCAAGCAGCGCTTCTTCCGGCCGGTGGATGAAGGCTACGAGGTCGTCTCCTCGCTGAAGGACTACGTCCGCTTCGACGGGCAGAACCTCGCCGTGCCCGTCTTCGAGAAGGTCAAGCCGGAGTCGTTGGATCTCATCCTCTGCCGCAACGTCATCATCTACTTCGACCTGCCCACCATCCGCGCGCTGATGGATCGCTTCCTCACGGCGCTGCGGCCCGGGGCCCTGCTGTTGCTGGGCTACTCGGAGAGCCTCTTCAAGGTCTACGACCGTTTCGAGATGGTGGAGGTGGATGGGGCGTTCGTCTACCGGCGGCCCGAGAAGCCGCTGGAGCCGCGCGCTCCCGGGACGGGCCCGAAGGCGATGACCATCGGCTCGCTGCCGGCGGTGCGGGAGCGTCCGTCCGAGCCCGGGTCCGCGGGCTCCGCACGGCCTCGGGAGTCGATGTCGAACCTGACGCCCACGCGGGCCCTGCAGAAGACGCTCGATGCGTCCACGGGAAGCGCGGCGCAGCGCAGGACGCTGGACATGCCCGTGGCGAAGGCTCCCGAGCCGGGCCCCGCGGCCATCGCCTCCGAGCCGCCGCGCAGGACGATGGAGACGTCCGCGGTGGGCGCCGGGATGCCGCGCAGGACGATGGAGACGTCCGCGGTGGGCGCCGAGCCGCCGCGCACGCGCACGAGCGAAATGCCGGCATGGTCACTGATGCTGTCACCGGGTGAGCGGCTGAACGCGGCCGTGCGGATGATGGAGCGCGGGGACTTCGTGTCCGCGGTGTCCACGGTGGAGCAGCTCCTGATCGACGAGCCGGGCCACCTGGACGCGCTGCTCACGGTGGGCAACCTCTATTCGCTGACGGGCCGCATCGTGGACGCGCGCGAGGCCTTCGCGCAGGCCATCAACCGCGAGCCGCTGTGCGTGGAGGCGCGGGTGTTCGGCGGACTGGCGGCGCTACAGGCCGGAGAGCTCACCGAGGCCCGCTCGGAGCTGGGCAAGGCGCTCTTCCTGGAGCCCTCGCTGGCCATCGGGCACTACCTGATGGCGCAGGTGCACGAGCGGCTGAAG